>JAGWYG010000147.1 GCA_018969485.1 Chloroflexota bacterium | reverse complement strand
CAGCCACTGGCAGGGCGACCGCTACCGCGGCCGCTGGACGCTGGCCGGCATCCTCGACGATGTGTTCGTCGACTTCACCCCGACGCAGCTGACGCTGCTGCCCGATGGCATCGTCGCGCGGCGCCTCAGCGCGGCAGCGGCAGCGGCAGCAGCAGCCGGCGCGTGATCAGCGTGCGGAAGTGGGTCACCACGTTGGCTGCCAGCCCGCTGTCGCGCACCAGCAGCCCCAGCTCAATGTTGTGCTCGAGCGCGTGGCCCGTCAGATTGGCCGACGTGATGAACGCCACCTCGCCGTCGACGATGACGGTCTTGGCATGCAGCACGCCCGGCCGGCCAGGCTCGAGCGGGCGCGGATCGTAGTACACGTCCGGCCGGGCCGCCCCGGGCCAGACCTGCTGCCAGAACTGCCGGGCGAATGCCTGCACGAGCGCGGAGGCCGGGCGCGCGTCACCCGGCTTGCGCTGAATGTTCAGCAGGAGCGTCACAGCCAGGCCCGGCGTCGCGTCCATGTGCCGGGCCAACACCTCGAACATCCTGGGACCGTCGAAGACGACATAGGTGCTCGCCCAGACCGAGCGCCTGGCCGAGGCGAAGAGTTCGGCGAAGACGCGCCGCGTGTCACGCGCGAACAGGCCCGGCACCTCCGGGCCCGACCACACGAGGTCGACGTGTGGCCTGTGAAGCGCCTCGGCGTCGAGGCTCCGGATCCAGGCGGCGGCCCCGGCGCCGACGACGCCCATGCGACCGAGCTCGAGCAGCGCCGCCGCGACGCACGCCGTGCCGTGCTCCCCGCCCAGCGCTGCACAAATGCCTGCGGTGGAGTATGGCATCACCAGGTAGCCTGCCTCCAGCGCGCTGGCGAGCCGCAGGCGGAGATAGATCGGCAGGTCGCGGATGGCGCGCATCACACCACCTCTGCGAAGAACGCTGCATCTGGGACGTCGATCACCGGCACCACCAGCGCGCGGTCGAGATAGTCGTTGCGCATCTCGCACGAGGTCTCGGCGACCAGTGCGCACCCGTGACATGCCGCGCCGTGCAGCCAGCGCTGCTCCATGCTGCTGTCCGGCAGGTGGCTGGAGCAGATCGGGTCGTTGGAGCACAGCGTGCTCATCCGCAGGGCGAGCAGCAGGTGACTCTCGACATGCCGCGCCTGCTGGACCAATCCGCCGAGCGTCCCTTCGGCGTCCGGGCTGCCCGTGTAGAGCAGGATGCCGTAGCGGCCGCCGGCAGCATCGCTGTAGATGCGCTCGCGGATGGAGCTGGCCGGATAGCCGCAGCGCAGCGCGAGCGACTGGATCAGCAGGTGCGAGAGCGTGTGCAGCAGGATGTACGGGCCACCCGGGAACTCGCGTGGCAGCGTGCGGCGCTGTGCCCAGCGCGCATGCCCGGCCGCCAGATTCACCAGCCGCTGTTCGACCGCCGGCCGCCCGAGCCATGCCGCGACTGCGTCGGCGCGCAGCTGCAGGAAGATGCCCTCACCGCGATTTTCCACCGCCGGGAACCATGTCGGCTCCCGCGCGAGCAGCGCGCGCTCGACGTCGCTGTCGTACTCGCCGTTGATGTCCGGCGTGATCGCCTCGAAGCGCGTGAAGCCGACGAGCGCCAGCACCTCACGCAGCCGATGCACCTGGATGACCGACTCGATGCCGTCGAACGGCCCGGAGCGGCGCCAGACCCGGTCTGGCAGGCGGCGCGCGTGGAAGTCCGGATCGACGGGTACGTCGTCGCCGAACCCCTCGGGCGCGGCCAGCAGCGCGCCGAGCTCGGCGTGCTTGACGGGACCGTCGTCGCTCCGGCCGGCTTTGATCTGCTGGATGACGGCGAGGATATCGCCCTCGGCATAGGGTGCGAGCCGCGCTGCGACCTGCGGCTTCTTCTTGATGACGGCGAGCTCGACGGCACTGTCGACGATGCTCAGGTCCTCCCAGAGCTCCCGGACTGCGCGCTCGACCGCCGGGCCGCGGTTGGGCAGCGACAGCACGCTCACCAACTGCGGGAAGTAGGCGTTCGTGGCGGTGCGGATGAGCAGCCGGCTGCGCTGGTCGCAGGGCTCGGATTCGCTGGCGCCGAGCCACGGCCGTGCGCCGGAGCAGGTGCCGAGCGCGTTGGCCTCGATGATGGACGTTTCGTGAAGCCCGCGCGACCGGCCGCACTCGCAGCGCACCACGAGGTCGCCGAGATCGCCGCTGGTGCCACGTTCGTCGAGCCACAGCTGTCGGCGGCAGGCGTTCTCGGCGCCATGCACGAAGCGGAACCAGTTGATGTCGTCGACGTGGCCCTTCGGGCAGCCCCGCACGAAGCGGGTGGCGACCACCGGGCGGCCGTCGAAGCGGCCTTTGGCGTCGAGCTTCAGGCGATGCACCAGCCGCCGCGAGCGCTCACGCTCGTCGACGATGTCGGTCTCCTGCACGACGAACCACTCGGGGAAGCGCCAGGCACCGATGCCACGCGCCAGCTCGCCGGGCTTGGCCGTGTCGGCGGGTGGCGTGAACAGCCGGGGCGGCGCGGCGTAGCTCAGCATACGCTGCAGCTTGCCCGCGAGCCGCGGCTCGTCGATCTCCTCGAGCTGGTCGGTGGCCGGCCAGGTGTCCAGCCCACCGACGATCGCCGAGTGTCTGGGCAGGTCGATCAGCGCACCAGGGCCGTAGGTGGTGATGACCTGGCTGCGCCGGACCTGGCCGTGGGCCTTGTTGCTCATGGATGCTCCTTCACCTGCTGGCCGTTGAGATCGCGGAGGAACAGGTTCACTGCCGGCTCGACGTCGCGCAGCGAGCGGCTGACGCGGAACTTCCGGTGATGCGGGCTCTCGAACTCCTCTTCCAGCTTCTCGTGCAGCAGTGGCCGGGGCTGGCTCAGCTCGTAGGGCTGGTATTGCAGCGCGCCGCCGACATGGTGCAGCTGTTCGGCGATCGTCTGCCACGAGTCGAGCAGATCGACGACCCGGTTGTGCACGTTGCTGGCGCGCTCTGCGCGCTCGGCCGCATCCGCGAACGGTTGCTGGTGCATGCGGTCGAGAAAGATCGCGAGCAGGCGCTGCTCCAGCCCGACGCGCACGGCCTCGAGCTGCGCGGCGCCCTGCGGCGGGGTCAGGCGGGGCTCGATGTGCCGCGCCAGGCCCACCAGCGCGCCGGCGAAGCCGCGATCGAGCGCGCGTGCCGAGAACGGCGTGACGCTGCCGACCTCCACCGCGCGATAGAACGTCGTGTGGTAGTGCCGGAACCGTTCGTAGTGCGAGCGGTCGCGCGGCTTGTGGACGTTGAGCAGCGTCACGACCAGGCCCGGGCCGGCGTCGGTCCGGCCGACGCGGCTGGTCGCCTGGATGTATTCGGCGTGGCTCTTGGGCTGGCCGAGGACGACCATCAGGCCGAGCCGCGGGATGTCGAGGCCGACGGAGATCATGTTGGTGGCGATTGCGCAGTCGACCCGCTGCTTCCTGTCGTGGAAGCAGACCCCCAGCCGCCGGCGCGCCTCGGCGACCTTGTCGGTGGGGACGCGCGAGGTCAGCTCGACGACTTCCGAGAAGCTCTTGCGATCCCGGAACAGTCCACGCTCTTCGCCGACGCGCGTGCGCGTGCCGTAGGATTTGAGGGTGTGCTGCACCTCTTCCTCGAGGATCCGGCGCGCTCCGCCGAGCTCGCTGAGGCTGTTGAAGTAGCCGAGCAGCGTCATGTAGGGATCGGCGGGATTGTCGTGGTTGGCGTGGCCGCCAGCATCGCTGTAGCACCGCTCGGCGGCGCCCATCAGCGCGAGGATGACCCGGCGCATGACGGCCTTGGGGCTGCGCCCCTGCGCGGCGATGCCCAGATACTGCCGTGCCGGAACCTCGTCGCGCGGTTTCACCTGCGCGAAGAATGAGTCGTGCCGGTCGGGGCCGGGGGGCGGAAAGATCTGGGTGAGCGGCCGGGCGAACAATGCCTGGATCTGGTCGGCGGCACGCCGTGCGGTGGCTGTCGAGGCGACGATCTTGGGCCGCACCGCGTGGCCGTCGTGGTCGCGCGTGCAGAGCGCCCCGATCGCCGCCTCGTAGAGGCCGACCATCGTGCCGAGCGGGCCGGCGATCAGGTGTAGCTCGTCCTGGATGATCAGGTCGGGCGGTGGCAGCGGCGCGGTGAGCCGCGTGCCCGGGCCGGGCTCGGCAGCGCCGTAGAATCCCCGGGCATCGGCGCGCGTCGCGCCGCCGAGCAGCACGCCGGACGGCCCGGCCCACGGCAGGGTGGCGAACTTGTCGACGGTCGCGATCAGGAAGGCGGGCAGTCGACGGTAGAGCGGCTCGTCGACGGCGACGATCGGCAGCGCGCGGCCGCGCGTGAAGTCGCAGTCGATGTTGGTGCAGACGATGCGCAGCTCATCGGGCTGATCGGCGTTGGGGTGCAGGACGAACGAGCCGGGGCTGAAGCGCGTGCCGCACCACGGACACTCCTCGAGCGGGATGGGCGAGGGCTTGCCTTTGGGGTTGGCCTGGAATTGGACGACCTTCGCACGGGCGGAGTCCGACCGGCCATCGCCCTTCCTGCCGAGGATGTTCGGCGTCGCCGCCTTGCCGACCCACAGCCCGATCTCGAAGGGCCACTGGCCGTACCGTGCGACGGCCTGCGCGCGCTCGAGCTCCAGGGCGCAGACGAGCCCGGCCGCGCGCGCGAGCTGGTCGAGCGTGAGCAGCCGCAGGGTGTAGCGCATGATCACGCTCACGCCGGCGCCGGCACGCCCGTGGTCGCCGGGGTGGCGCAGCCGCCGTAGCACCATCGCGAATGCCGCCAGGCCCAGGTAGGCTTCGGTCTTGCCGCCACCGGTCGGGAAGAACAGCAGATCGACCGTCTCGCGGTGCTGGTCGCGCGGATCGGCGAGGCCGGGCAGGTTCAGCAGGAGGAAGGCCAGCTGGAACGGGCGCCAGCCGGGTGCCGCGATCCCGAGCCGCCGGCGCAGCGCGCGCGCGACGGCGCGGTTGGCGATCCGGAAGGCATCGAGCGCGTCGGAGTCGCTGGCCAGCAGGCTGATGCCGCGCGCGATGCGCTCGGCGGTGACGCTGGCGGTGTCCAGCAGGTGCGTGGCGGTGGCGTGGTGCGCCGGCTGCAGCGTCGCGCTGCGGATGCGCTGCGCTGCGATCCAGCCGCGGTACTGCTGCACCAGCGGCTGCAGCGCCGCCTCGGCCGCGGCACCGTCGGCCAGCGCGCCGAGCGCGTCCATCGAACGCTCGACGTCCGGCAGCTCCACCGGCACCGTCTTCTCGACCTCGGCGCACGCGATCCACACGGTGCGCAGGGTGTGACACCCCTGCCTGTCTCCATCCCAGTCGACCGAGACGTTGTGGCCGGTCGCGTAGGCCGGCGTGTCGCGGTAGTGCAGCGCGGCGACCTGCTCGTCCCACGCGCCGTCCTGCGCGCCGTGCAGGTCGGGCAGCGGCACAAAGGCCGACTCGCTGTGGAGCTCAAGCTGGGCCTGGAAGGCGTAGGCCGTATCCGGATCGCCGCTGCGCGCCACGACTGGCACGCGGCGATTCACCAGGAAGACCGACACCGAGCGCGTGCCGCGTGGCAATGCCCCCTCGAGGTGCGGCGCGCTGATGGCGCGTTCGACGACGTGGAGCTGCAGGCCGTCTGATGCGGGGACGTCGTAGGCCAGCGGCGTGCCGGCGGCCGCCAGCGTCACGGCGACGGTCGCTTCGCGCGGGTGCCGCTGCCATACGGCGAGCGGCGTGCCGTCCGGCCCGCTGATCTCCTGCGGCGTGTAATCGCCCCAGCGCACGGTCACGGTCAGCGTGCGCGCCGTGGGCGCGACGAGCATGCTGAGCCCCATCGACGACGGGAAGAACCCCTTCCTGGCGGCCTTGCGCTCGCTGTGCGATTCCTCGATGGGGC
>JAGWYG010000146.1 GCA_018969485.1 Chloroflexota bacterium | reverse complement strand
CCAGGTATGTCACCAGTGCCCGCATCCGGCCGCTGCCCAGCTCGGGGAGCGGCGTCAGCCCGATCCGGGCTTCGAAGGCGCCGAGGACGCGAATGTCGACGAGGCTCATCAGCTCCACCCGGATGAATCGTTCAAGCGATGCCGGCGCCATGCGACAGACGCACGCCATCGGCTGGCGCTATTGTCGCACAACGAGACGAATGCTGTGCGACTTTGTGTCGATTCGCCCGGCAGCCCGCCGCAGACGGCGGGGCCATGCGCGTCACGGGAGACGGGGGTCTCACACGATGCCACGACGTGCCGTCTGGGGAATCCTCCCTCGGCTCCAGCGCAGCGCAGCCCGCCGGCGCGGGCGATGGTGGCAGGTCGCGTCGGCGGCCTTGGCCCCGGTAGCCGCGCGCCTCGGGCGACGACGCAGCTCTCCCGTGCGCTGCTTCGAGACCAGACATCAACTGGTGTGACGATCATGTGACGAGGCTCTGCTACGCTACATCTGCCGGTCAACGCTGACCGGGCAGCGCCGCGCGAGCGATGGCGATGCACACCAGCAGCCGGGTAGTCCGTTCGCGCGGCAGTGTCGGCGCATGATGGACGGCTACCGCCGTGCCGCTGGCACGACCTCCGGCGGATGCGCTGCTGTGCGGCGATCAAGCGCCACGGCATGGCCGGCACGGTGACGATATCGTGACGGCGCTCCGTCGGGCTGTGCCTGCCGACTAGCAGTGGCCCGAGCACGGCGGTGGTGGATGGAGGGAAGGCGGATGAACCAAGCCGGCACTCGTACGGCAGCCGCGGGCCAGCACACGCTGGGCGACGTTGGGCGTGAGATCAACCGACGCATCCGGCGGTTGCTGGGGCGGCACCGATCTGTCGGCGTGGGCCAGGCCGTGCAGGTGGGCATCGGCGCACACCTTGCTGCCGGTAACGCCTGGAACGGCATCGTGCATGCCGCCGGGCTCGCCGTCCATCGCGAGAGCGGCGTGGTCTTCGCCAGCGACCCGCTGGCCCACTGCGTGTATCGCTTGCGGTTCGATCCCGACCGGCCACGGGCATACGTCATCGAGGCGATCTTCGGCGAGCGCAGCAAGCACGAATGGGCCGACACCGCCGGGTTCAACAATCCACGCGGCCTGGCACTCGATCTGCGCGGCGATCTGTGGATCGCCGACACCGGCAATCATCGGGTCATACGGCTGGACAGTGCCATCACGCGTGAGCGCGCTGACGCACCGGACGCGATCGTGGGGCAGATCGACCAGCACCATCGGTTGCCAGGATGCGCTGCCGACCGTTTGTGCGCCCCGGCCAATGTGGCGGTCGGGCCTGATGGGGCGCTGTGGATCGCCGATACCGAGAATCATCGCGTGCTGGCATTCGCAGCGCCGACGCTGGAGCGCGCTGCGGCACGTGCCGACCTGGTGCTTGGCCAGTCCGACTTCACCACGTGCCAGCGCGGCCGCGGCGCAGCCGCGCTCGATGAACCCTCGAGCGTCTGCGTGAGCCAGAGCGGTGCGGTCTGGATCGGCGACAGCGGGAACCTGCGGGTCGTGCGGCATGATGCGGGTGCACGATCAGCCGCCGGCCAGGCTGCCAATGGCGTCCTCGGCGCGCCTCATCCGTCCAGCGCCGGCGCAGGTGGCTGGACGGACCGGACGTTCGGCTACAACGAGTTCATTGCCATCGACCACGAAGGCTGTCTGTGGCTCTCGGATCCCGACGGTCACCGCGTGATGTGGTGGGAGCATGCGGCGCTCAAGCCGGATGGTGCTCCGGCGGATGGCATCGCCGACCGGGTGGAGCCGGCGGGGAGCGGGCGCGCCGACGATCTTGCTACGCTGTCGTGGCCGGCTGGCCTGGCGCCGGCCGGCGACGGGGCGATTCTGGTGGCCGACGCGGGGAATGGCCGCCTGGTGCGGTTTGCCCTCGTGTGATCGCGTGTGGCGCTGCGTGCGGCATGGCTCACCGACGTATCGTGCGCCGCATGGCGCAGTGCGGCACACGTGCTGGTGACGATGCTGTGACGTTCGTTGTGTAGGATGAGACCACGCCCGGACGGGGCGGCCGCGCGCGCAGGCGGGCGGCGATGTGCCGATGAGATGGCAACAAGGAGCAGGCATGTGAGTACCGCGAGCGATGACCGCCTGACGCGCGGCCATGATGCGAACCGATGGCAGCCCGACCATCGGGTGATGCGCGAGCTCAACCGGCGGTTTCGCCGGATCTTGATGCTGAATGCTCACCAGCGCGATCTGCGGTTGGCCGCGAGCGCGATTGGCCGTGTGCCGTTGCTGCCCGCCCCACAGCCTGGCATACCGCGTGCAATGTCCGTGGCGATCGATTCGATGCGGCACAAGCTCTATGTGAGCGATCCCGCATGCAACCGGGTGTTGCGTTATGACATCAGCGGCCCGTTCGACGAGCCGCGCACTGCCGAGGTGAGCTTCGGCAGCACCGGGCGTAGCTCGGTGCGTGAGTGCTGGTCGTTAAACCAGCCACACGGTCTGGCCGTCGATGTGCATGGTGCGCTGTGGGTCGCCGACACCGGCAATCACCGGATCGTCCGCTACGAGCATGCGGCGCGTCGCACGTCGGCGATCCCGGACGGCATCGTCGGCCAGCCCAACATCATGACCATTGTGCCGGGCTGCAGCGCCGGGCACCTGCACGCGCCGCGCGATGTCGCGATCGGCAGTGACGGCATGGTGTGGGTGGCAGACAGCGAGAACCACCGGGTGCTGGGTTTCGGGGCGGACGTGGTGCAACGCGGCGGGATGCGCGCCGATATCGTGCTAGGCCAGGCGTCGTTCACCACGCGTCATACGGGCCATGCCACGACGATGCTGCACACGCCGACCGGGGTCTGCCTCGAACGCGACGGCACGCTCTGGATCGTCGATGCGGGCAATCGGCGGCTGGTGCGTCATGATGATGCACGCCGCAGCACCGACCGGCGGGCCGACGCGGTGGTGGGCGTCGCCCGCGACGCCGCCGGCCCGGTCGAGCCACTTGGCGGATCATGCACGATCGATGACTCCGGCCGGCTGTGGTTGATCGGCAGCGACGGCGCACTGCGCTGGTGGCATCACGCGGCGCTGCGCACTGCCGATGCCGCCGCCGACGGGCGCTTTGTGTCGCCAGCGCCACGCGGCCGGCTGAGCGGTGTCGCCTACGGCGCCGATGCGCTGTGGCTGATCGATGCAGCCGCCGGCCTGGTGATGCGCGCAGCGCTGCCCTGAGCGCTGCGGCCAGCCTGCGGGCGGCAGCGCTGCCGCCTGCAGGGCGCACCTTCAGCGATCACGCTCGCCGACGAACTGTGCCAGTTCGGTCAGGCCGCGCAGCGCCGGCGACGGTGCAATGCCGTCGAGATGGGTCAGCGCGCGCGCCAGACACCGCTGCGCCTCATGCAGCGCCGCGCGCGTGCCACCCGCCTCGATCACCGCCGCGATCAGCGGCGCAACCTGCAGCGGGTCCGGCCGCACGCCGGCGCGCAATCGCGCGAAGCGCGGATCCTGCGACGTCGCCGCGATGATCAGCGGCAGCGTCAGCGTCCCCTCGCGCAGGTCATTGCCCGCCGGCTTGCCCAGCACCGCCTCGTCGGCCGTGTAGTCCAGCACATCATCGACGATCTGGAATGCCAGCCCCAGATCATAGCCGAACCGGCCGAGCGCCTCGGTCTGCGCGGCGTCGCCACCGCCCACTGCCATGCCGGCCCGGCATGCCGCGGCGAACAGCACGGCGGTCTTCGCGCCGATCTTGCGCATGTACTGCTCGCGCGCGACCGCGAACGGCGCCAACTGCGTCACCGGATGCAGTTCGCCATCGACCATCGTGTGCGCCGCGGCCGCATAGAACTGGATGATGCGCGTGTCGGGCTCGGCCGCGAGCTCACGCGCCGCCACGCCGAACAGGAAATTGCCCAGCATCAGCGCGGCATCGTCGCCCCAGCGCGCATGCACCGTCACCTGGCCACGCCGCTGCAGCGCATGATCGACCAGGTCGTCGTGTACCAGCGAGGCGGCGTGCAGCAGTTCGACGGCGACCGCCGCGTGCGCCGCCCGCTCGTGGTCGTACTGCCCGAGCCGCGCCGCCATCACGACCAGCGCCGCGCGCAGGCGCTTGCCGCCGGCCGACAGGATGTGCGCCGCTGCCGCATGGATCGCTGCGGCACGTGATGTGCTGCGCTCGCGCAGCCGTCGCTCGATGTCGTGCAGTGCCTCGCCAATGCCTGCGCGCCCGAAGATCCCGCCAAGCCCCGCGACGGGTGCCACGGCCGGGTGCTCGGGTGTGATGACTCGCAGCGCTGGCCGCATCTCGAGCTGGTCCTGAACCATGCTGGTCACGTCGCCATCCCCCGTCACTTCCGCCGCCTCATCGCCGTGGTCGTGAAGCGTCGCACAATCATCATAGCCGCCTGCACCCTCGTTGTCAACCATTCAGGTGTGCACGCTGCACAGCTTTTGCACGATCTCATGATCCACTCATATGTGCCACTGCTCAGATCGCGCGCTGATTCTCGCGCGCCACCTCGAGGCGGCCGAGATGGCACGCCTCGGACAGGCTCACGAGATACGGCGAGGCTGCGCCATACTCGACGACGCTGATGCTCGCATTCGTGACCCAGATGCGATTGATGCGATCCATATCCATGCCGAGCGCGTCAGCGACGAGGATCTTCACCACCACATCATGGGTCGACAGCAGCACGATCGAGTCGTGATGACGGCGCTGAATGGACTCCTTGAAATCAAGGACGCGCTTGAGGATGTTGCTGAAGCTCTCGCCATTCGGCATCTGTGCGCGGGTGGGATGATCGCGCCATTCGGCGAGCCCGGCGGGAAAGCGCTGCTGGACCTCCTCGAGCGACAGCCCCTGCCAGTCGCCGTGATGGATCTCCATCAACGCGGGCTCGTCGATGAATGGCACCTCGGGGTGATGGTGGGCCACTGCGGCGCCGGTGAGCCGCGCGCGCGCCAGCGGGCTGGTGTAGATGCAGTCGAAGGGTTCGTGGCGCAGGCGCTCGGCCAGCGCATTGGCTTGCTCGAGGCCGCGCGGCGACAGCGGCGCGTCGGCCTGGCCCTGATAGCGGCCGATGCGGTTCCACTCGCTCTCGCCGTGGCGGATGATGATCAGACGCATGCGTGCCCCGTCGCGACGGCGCCGGGCAGAGGCGCGTACCATGCCTGCAGTCGCCGCCGCGCGATTATACCATCTGCGCCCGGGTGGCGCTGCGTCGGCCAGGCGGAGTGCATGGTGCGTGCGGTGCGGCTGTGTCCTGTGCTGGGGCGCGCCCAGCGAGTGGGCTGCGGATGCTCGACGCCCGGATGCCCCGCACGTGCGATGAATGCGGCATATGTGGTGGTGATCGTGCGATATGATCGTCATCAGGCATGCAATCGTGCGGCAAGGCCATGGTGCCGCGAATCTGCCGGAGCATAGCAAATTGTGCTGAATATGGTACATATACTGTGCTTGGTGCGGCATGTCGTGATTATGGAGCAACATGCGGACATAGGAAGATAATGGCGCCGAAGGCAGCGATGGAAGTGTTTGGGAACGGAATCAGCATGATGTGCGAATATGCTGTACGCCGCTGCGATCGTGCGGTATGATAGGCTTCAGATGTGGACGCGGGTGATGATGGCGCGGCGATGCAAATCTGCCTGAGCATGGTGACACAAAGCGGATGTGGTACGCACAACATCGACGAGGCGCGCTTCTGCCGCGGCTGTGGCAGCCCGCTGCGCAATGCCTTGCAGCTGCACAATGTGGGCGAGCAGGTGGGTGGCTACACGATCGAGGCGCTGGTGGGCCACGGCGGGTATGGCGCGGTGTATCGTGCGCGGGGCGTGATCGACGGGCGCGAGCAGGTGGTGGCGCTGAAGGAGGCGCTGGAGCCGGCGGCGGCCG
>JAGWYG010000034.1 GCA_018969485.1 Chloroflexota bacterium | reverse complement strand
CCTCGGCGCCTGGTACGTCCCAGATCATGCCGGCGAGCGTGAGCCGTGCGCTCACCCGGTGCTGCCAGGCGCGCTCCACCGTGCCGCTGCCCACCGGCAGCCCGCGGGCGCGGGTGGTACGGGTTGTGGTGAGCAACGAATCGTACCCCCTTCCGGCGGAGCGCTCAACGCGCTGTCAATGCATGCCTGTACCCGTATCGGCGCGGCGTTCGGCAGCATGGCGGCCGCGGTGCTATACTGGGAGCCGAGGCATGGCCGACGCGCCCGCGAGGTGTTGATGTCGCTGCAACAGAGCATCATCCGGCAGTTCGACCCGGTGGCGGCCGACTACGCCACCAGCGCCGTCCATGCGGCCGGCGCCGATCTGGCGGCGCTCGTGGCGGCGCTGCCGGCCCACGCTGGCGTCGCACTCGACATCGGCTGCGGGCCGGGGCACACCGCGCTGGCGATCGCCCGCCATGTGGCGGCAGTTGTGGCGATTGACCTGAGCGAGGCGATGCTGGCGCAGGCACGCCTGCTGGCACAGCAGCGCGGCATCACGGCGGTGCGCTTCGAGCGTGGCGATGCCGGCCATCTGCCCTTCGACGATGCCAGCTTCGATGTGGTGACATCGCGCTACAGCGCGCACCACTTCCCCGATCCGCTCCAGGTGCTGCGCGAGGTGGCCCGCGTGCTGCGCCCCGGCGGCTGCCTGCTGCTGTCCGATGTGGTGGCGCCGCCGTTGCTGGTGGCAGACACGGTGCTCAATGCCGTCGAGGTGCTGCGCGATCCGTCGCATGTGCGCGATCACACGACATCGCAGTGGCTGACGCTGTGCGCCGCCGCCGGACTGCCTGCCGACCTGCTCGGCACCCATGCCACGGTGCTGCAGCTCGAGCCGTGGCTGGCGCGCATGCGGGTGCCGGCAGCGACCGCCGAGCAGATTCGGCGGGTGTTTGCTGCCGCGCCCGATGAAGTGCGCACGACGCTGTGCGTCGACGACCAGTCGTTCACGGTGACGACGGCGCTGCTGCGCGCGCGGCGTGCCTGAGCGCACCATCCGCGCATCATGATCCGGTCAGCCAGTCGGGTGCTGGTGCCTCGAACGTGACCGGCAGCGCATCGCGTGGATGCGGCACTGTGAGCCGCGAGGCGTGCAGCAGATGCCGCGTGAGCGCCGCACCACGCCACACCGGCTCGCCGCCATAGCGTCGGTCGCCGAGCAGCGGGCATCCCAGCGCGGCCAGGTGCAGGCGGATCTGGTGCGTCCGGCCGGTCTGGGGCGCCGCCTCGAACCACCAACTACCGTCATCGCGCCCGCGGAACTCGAACGTCGTGACCATCGCCTTGACGGTGCTGCCGTCGGGCAGCGTTCGGCCGATCTGGTCGGACGGATAGGTGCGGAACACGCCATGCGCCGAGCGACCGTGACCGGTGGTGAGCGTCAGGTGCGGGGCGGCGGGCCTGCCGGTGGCGAGCCCATGGTAGCGCTTGGCCGCGCCACCACCGGCGAATGCCCGCTGCAATCCGGCGTTGGCGCGCTGCGAACGTGCGAAGACCAGCACGCCGCTGGTCTCGCGATCGAGCCGATGCGCCGGATGCAGCCTGCCGATCGCGCCGTCGCGCGCCAGCAGCCAGCGCGCCAGTGCCACCTGCAGGTTGCCCTGCGCATCCCACGGTACCGCGTTGACCACCACGCCGGCCGGCTTGTCGACGACGAGCAGGTCGGCGTCCTCGTGGATGATCCAGCCGGGATCGATGGCGACATCGGGATAGCCGGCATCTGGCGGCAGGCGCACCACCAGGGTCGCTCCGGCCGGTACCACCGACGCATCGTCGTCGATCCGCCGGGCATCACACCATACGCCGCCGCGCTGCAGCGCCAGCCAGACACGGGCATCCTCGAGCTCGGCGAGCGCTGTGCGCACGGCCGTCGCGTGAGGCGTCGCAGCACGGATCAACTGCGAGACCGCGCCGACAGCGCTCATGCCTGCCCGAGACGTGACTGGTACTGCTGGCGGTAAAACTCGCGATACTCACCGCTCTTGATTGGCCGCCACCAGGCTTCGTTGGCGGCATACCAGCGCACGGTGCGCTCGAGCGCTGCGGCGAAGTCGTGGCGCGGCTGCCAGCCGAGCGCGCGAATCTTGTCGGTGCGCACCGAGTAGCGCCGATCGTGGCCTGGCCGGTCGGCGACGGGGCGGATGAGGCTGTGCGGCTTGCCGAGCAGATCGAGGATGGCATGCGCCATGACGATGTTCTCGGTCTCGACTCCCGAACCAATGTTGTATGCCTCGCCGACGGCACCATGGTGCAGGGCGACATCGATGCCCTCGCAGTGATCCATCACGTACTGATAATCACGCATCTGCCGGCCGTCGCCGTACAGCGGCAGCGGAATGTCATCGATCGCATTGGTGACGAACAGGGGCACGGCTTTCTCGGGGTACTGGTATGGCCCGATGTTGTTGGTGCCGCGTGTCACCAGTACGGGTAGCCCGTAGGTGATGTGGTAGGCGTAGATCAGATGCTCGGCGCCGGCTTTGGAGGCGGCGTACGGCGAACGTGGCTTCATCGGATCATCTTCGACCGACGAATGCCCGGGTTCGATGTGGCCATACACCTCGTCGGTGCTGACGAAGAGCCCGCGCTCAAGCTGATACTCACGCATCGCCTCGAGGAGCACGTATGTGCCGAAGACGTCGGTACGGATGAACGCATCGGGCGCCATGATCGACCGATCGACATGGGTTTCGGCAGCAAATGACACCAGGGTATCGATCTGATGCTCGCGGAACGTCGAACGCACTGCTTCGGTGTCGCAGATGTCGCCGCGGACGAACGTGAAGCGCGCATCGCCGCGAAAGCGCGCCAGGTTCTCGGGGCGTCCGGCGTAGGTGAGCTTGTCGAAGACGATGACGCGGTAGTCGGGGTAGCGCTCGAGCAGCAACTCGACGAAGTTGCAGCCGATGAAGCCGGCGCCGCCGGTGACCAGAAGATTGCGCATGGAGGCTCCTGCTCGACGCGAAGCCGCTGCCGTGATGAGCGGGCACGCGGCGCACGCCGCCGATTCTAGCACAGGTTTTCCGCTCGTGTGGCGCTGCCCGGTGCCGCGCCACGTGGCTGGCTCATTGGCAACGGCGGCGCACAGCCGCGGGGCTGCGGCCGCGCGCACGCCCGGCGCCGCGGCTGTGCGCTGCGGTTTGGCGTGCGCGGGCTGTGCCGGGCCATCGCAGCGGACCGGCGTGGTGCTGCGCCGGGCATTGCGCCAACCTCGGGTATGATGTGCATCAGGAGGGCTAGCGTGTCGTCATCGAAGCGTACCCAATCATCGGCGCGCGCCGGCGCACCACCCGGCGTCGAGGAAGTCACACCGGACTGCTGTCTCGTGCGTGATCGACGGGCGTGGCCAGTCCTTGCCGGCGAAGGTGAGCGCCACGGCATGTTCATCACGCTGCACACGGCGCGCCGCGCGGGGCTGGCAGCGCGGCTGCGCCAGCGGGGCATCACCGTCGCCTGGCTGAGCGACCTGATCGCGGCACTGGCAGCGCCGCCCGCGCCTGCAGCCGCCGGCCCGGCGTGGTGGTATCACCCGGCGCCGGGCGAGCGGGTCGCGCGGTTCGACCAGGAGCGGCTCGGTTGGGTGGCGTGCGACGTGGCATCGCTGGAGGTTGTTCCCGGCATGCCGTTGCGGCTGAGGCGCACGCGCGGCGCGCCAGCGTATGCCCGCGTGGGGGTGGCGCGTCTCGCGGCCTGCGGCGCCGATGAGGCGCACCTGCTCGGCTATGCCTGCGCCCGTCCGGCGCAGTTGTCCCTCGTGTGGCGATCTGACGGGCTCGTCATTCCTGCGGTCGACTTGCCGGCAGCGCATGCCGCGCTGCTGCGGCGACTGGCCCGGCCCGACGACCGTGGCGCGCTGCTTGCGGCGCACACGGCGCTGCCGCTGATCGAGGCGTGCTTTGCGCGCCTCGACGTCGTCTGTCGCTGCATCGCCGCCGACGGCGCCGGCTGAGCCGATGACGGCGCTGTCGCACTCATGCGACTGCCGCAGTCGGACTGCCAAGGGATAGACCGTGATGCCGCGACCGCGCGGCGGCCGCCGACATTGCCGGCACCTGGCGTGTGGGCCGCACCTCGCGCCGTAGCGCACATGGTTGTGGAACCGGTGACACCGCTTGATGCGCGCAGGCGACGCGCGCCGCGACAACCCCGCCTGCCAGGCGGCGACCGCATCGCGCAGCAGGCCTGGTGTGCGGGGCGGCTCACGGCGTGCGCCGGATACCACCGGCCGGTGCCGCGCGGCAGGGCTGAGCCGGCGCGGCGGGCTGGCAGCGCACCGCCATGTGGTACCGCATCAGGTAGCACATGGCGGGCGACCGCACCACCGCTACTGCTGCGGTCGGCGATTGCGCAGAAACGACGGAATGTCAATGGCGTCGTTGTCATTCGCATCGCTCGGCTGCTGCCCTCCCGATTGCTGCTGCCCTCCCGATTGAGGCCGCGCCGGCGTAGTCCGGCGGATCTGATCGCTACGCTGCGGCACCGGCGACTGCGTCGACCGCGCCGGCGGTGTCGGCACTGACGCCGACTGAGGCACCACAGACCGCTGTGGCCCGGTTGGCCGCGCCGGCGGTGTCGGCGCTGGCGGCGTCGGCTGTTGCAGCCGTGGCGTCTGTGCCGCAGGAACCCCTGGCCGCGTACCAGATGCTGCGGGGCGCTGCGGTGGCTGAACCCCCGAGCTCGACAGCGGCTGCATGCGGGCGCTGGCGGCGGCCCGTACCTGCTCGGTGCGGATGGGGTCAAAGCCGGTGGCGATCAGCGTGACCTTCACCTGGCCCTGTGGAAGATTCGGGTCGATCGTATGGCCCCAGATCATGTTGACATCCGGCGATACCATGGTGGTCAGTTCGTTTGCAGCCTCGTAGAGCTCGACCAGGGTAACATCCTCGCCGCCGGTGACGTTCAGCAGTACACCCCGCGCCCCATCGATCGAGACTTCGAGCAGAGGTGACGAGATCGCCGCATTCATCGCATCAATCATGCGATTGTCGCCATGTCCCGTGCCGATCGCCATCAATGCCGATCCGGTATTCGCCATCACCGACTTGATGTCGGCGAAGTCGACGTTCACGATACCAGGTTGCGTCACCAGGTCGGCAATGCCCTGGATGGCGTGCTGAAGCACGCTGTCGGCCATCTGGAATGCCTGGACCATCGTCGTGCTGCGATTCGCCAGCGCCAGCAGCCGCTCGTTGGGGATGACGATCAGGGTATCGACCATCGGGCGTAACTGCTCGATGCCCTGGTCGGCGGTCCGCATGCGATGGCTGCCCTCGAAGCGGAATGGTTTGGTCACGACCCCGACGGTCAGCGCGCCCATATCCTGTGCGATGCTCGCGATGACCGGTGCCGCACCAGTGCCGGTGCCACCGCCCATGCCGGCAGCGATGAAGACCATGTCGGCGCCGCGCAGTACTGCCTGGAGTTCCTCGTAGGTCTCCTCGGCGGCTTTCTGACCGACGACGGGCAGGCCGCCCGAGCCGAGACCCTTGGTGAGCCGCTCGCCGATCCGGAGGCGCATCGGTGCAAGTGAGCGGCTCAGCGCCTGCTCGTCGGTATTGACCGTGATCAACTCGACGCCGCTGATCGTGTCGACCATGCGATCGATCGCATTCGATCCGCCGCCACCAACGCCTATGACCTTGATACGAGCAAACCCGTCATGATGCTGGCCATGCGACTGATAGTCCGACATCCTTTCCTCCACGGTAGACACGGCGCAGGGGCCTGGTGCCACTTGGTCGTCTGGCAGTTCCTGCGTTTCCACTGCGAGACGAGTTTGTCACGTATGATGCGCCATTGTACTACAGAATGCAAGAGGCTGGCACAGCAACGTCGCAGGATTCCGGGCCTTTCGCGAACGAGGAGCATGGGTCGAGCGTCATGCGTCGGTCTGGCGATCACCAGAGCTCGCGCACGAACCTGAGCAGCCGCTGGATCCAGGACTCATGTGGCGGGCGCTGCTCGTCGTCGTTCGGCGTCCCAAGCTGATTGCCCCAGCGGATCAGCCCGATCGCCGTCGCGAACTCCGGCCGGTCGACCAGTTCGTCCAATCCGGTCAGGTTGCGGGGAGTACCGATGCGCACGGGTATGCCGATCTGATCGCGCATCAATTCGTCGAAACGTGGCAACTGGACGGCGCCGCCGGTCAGCACGACGCCAGCGGGCAGCATACCTTCGTACCCGCTGTGGCGGATCTCCCGCAGAATCAGTTCGATGGTCTCGATCGCCCGCGCCTGGAGCACCTCGTTGAGCAGCGTACGGCTGATCAGTTGCTCCTCGCCGGGTACGAATCCCTCGACGCTGATGACATCAGCTTCTTCGTCGTCGCACGGATCGGCGATGGCGCTGCCGTGCTCCAGCTTGAGCGACTCGGCCACGCGATACGGCAGTTGCATGACCACGACGATATCGTTGGTGAAGTGGCCGCCACCGACCGGCAGCACGCAGGTATGCCACAGCCGCCCTTTGGCGAAGATCGCGATGTCGGTGGTGCCGCCACCGATGTCGACGAGCACGACGCCCTGGTCGCGGTCGTCGTCGCTGAGAACTGCTTCGGCAGCGGCAAACGACTGCAGCGTGATCTCCTCGATCTCGGCGCCGCTCCGCCGGACGCTGCGGATCAGGTTCTCCAACTGCATCTTTTCGGCGACGACGATGTGGGCCTCGATCTCGAGGCGGTAGCCGAACATGCCGGTAGGGTCACGGATGTCCTCATTGCCATCGACGACGTACGACCGTGGCTGCATGAGGATGATCTCGCGCTGCATCGGAATGGTGATCGATTTGGCAGCTTCGGTTGCGCGGGCGATGTCGTGGCTGGTAATCTCGCGATCAGGGCCGGCGACGGCGACGGCGGCCCGGCTGTTGAGCGAGGTGAGATATCGGCCGGTTGCGGCGACGTAGACCGTCGTGATGCGATAGCCCGACAGCCGTTCGGCGCGATCGATGCTGGACGCGACCGCGCTGATCGCGTCGTCGATGTTGACGACCACGCCGCGCTCGACACCTTTGGAGGGCGTGAGGCCGATGCCGAGCACGCTGATCTCGCCCGTGTCCTGATCGACCTGGGCGACGACGGTGCAGATCTTGGTGGTGCCCACATCGATGGCTACGACGGTACGATGCGCCATGCGGTTCCTTCCTCCCGGCATGCCACATCCACATCGCGGATCGGCGCACCGTGCAGCCTCGCGCCAGGATTCATGGCCGTACCTGCCCATCCGTGCGGTAGAACGGTGCCTCCGGCCGGACATCAAGCGAGGTGTAGGCGATCTGCTCGTCGTGGAGCCAGCGAATGACCGCGATCTTCTCATCGAGCCGACTGCCGTCGCCGATGGCGATGCGCTGGTTGGCCGGGGTCGTCACGATGACCCCGTCGATCGGGTGCCACGTCAGCGTGGCGATGGTGGTGCCGCTCTCGGCGCTCAGCCGCAGCGCCAGTTCGCGACAGAGACTCAGGACGGCGATGTCGATCCGCGTGCCCGGTTCGACTGGCTGGCCGCTCAGATCCTGGATGGCAAGGATGCCGGCGCTGTCGTCGGGCGCCGCAGCCCGGCCGAGCACCAGCCCGGCGGCATCGACGAGATATGCGCTGCCACCGGCGACCCACCGGATGTCGGGTCGGCGCTCGGTGATCGCGATGTCGAGCCGATCGGGCAGGTAGGCATGGACGCTCACGCTTTCGACATAATGATTGGCCGCCAGCATCGATGCGATGCGCGCGGTGTCGACGGTCCAGATCATCCGTTCGGCGGCGCCGCTCAGGGCGATGACGTCGGCGTCGTCGAGCATCTGTACTCCGGTCACGCGAATATCACGGATGCGGAACTGCGGCGCGGTGGCGACATGGGCTGCCACGGCGAGCGCTGCGACGAGCACCAGCCCGCTGGCGAGCCGACCGGTCGCGAGGGCCTCGCCGAGCACGCGCCACGCCCCCGGCCGGGCAGCCGCGCGCCGCGGCCGGCGCCGCGTGGTGGTACGTGTCTGGCTGAGGCTCCTGCCCAGGTCGCGGCGCTGCATCTATCTATCCCCGTTGATGACGTTCGAACGCCAACGCGATGAGTTCGTCGACCAATGCCGCATAGCTCAGGCCGCTGGCCTGCCACATCTTCGCATACATGCTCACGCTGGTGAAGCCCGGCATGGTATTGACTTCGTTCAGAAACACCGCCCCGGTGGTCCGGTCGAGCAAGAAGTCGACGCGCGCCAGCCCGGCGCCATCGATCGCCTCGAAGGCCCGGATCGCTAGCTGCGCGATCGCGGCAGCCGTCGCAGCGGGCAGATCTGCCGGGATCACGATGCGCGACGCTCCGCTCAGGTACTTCGCGTCATAATCATACCACTCGTTTGACGGAATGACCTCGCCGGGCACGCTGGTGCGCGGGCGATCGTTGCCGAGCACGCTGATCTCGATTTCGCGGGCATCGATGCCCTGCTCGACGATGATACGGCGGTCGTAGCCGGCCGCCACTCCGATCGCTTCGCCGAGCGTGGCGCGATCGGCGGCCTTGCTGATGCCCACGCTGCTGCCGAGGTTGGCCGGCTTGACGAACATCGGGTACTGCAGCGCGGCCTCGAGACGTGCCACGATCGCCGCCGGCTGGGCCTGCCAGTCGCCGCGGCGCACCAGGCGCCACGGCACGATCGGCAGGTCGGCGTGGGCAAACGCCGCCTTCATCAGGCCCTTGTCCATGCCGACTGCCGATGCGGCGACGCCACAGCCGACGTAGGGCACGCCGGCGAGCTGCAACAATCCCTGGATGCTGCCATCTTCGCCGTTGGGGCCGTGCAACACCGGAAAGACGACGTCGACCTGTTGTGCGGCGTGCAGCGGGGCGACTTCCCGGTGTCGCGCGATGTGTGCGACGTCGTGCGCCGATGCCACGCCGTCGGGCAACCGCCGGGGGTCGGCGTCCGCCAGCAGCGCCGCGAGCGGGTCGTCGCCGGTGATCCAGCGCCCGGCGCGGGTGATGCCGATCGGCACGACCTCGTAGCGCGCCGGATCGAGCGCGGCGAGCACAGACTGGGCCGAGAGCAGCGAGACCTCATGTTCGCCGGACTGCCCGCCGAGCAGGACGGCGACGCGAATCTTGCCGGTCATAGGAGTTGGACCTCCAGTTCGAGGGTGATGCCGAAGTGGCTGAGCACGCGCTCGCGTGCCTGGTCGATGAGGCGGAGCACGTCATCGCTCGATGCCTGCCCGAGATTGATGATGTAGTTGGCATGCTCCTGTGCGATCATCGCCTGACCGCTGCGGCTGTTCTTCAGCCCGACGGCTTCGATCAGGCGGCCGGCGCTCTCGCCGGGCGGGTTCTTGAATACGCTGCCACACGATGCGCCCCAGGGCGTCCGGCTGCGTCGCAGACTGGCGGTGAGCTCCATCCGTCTGGCGAGTTCGACCGGATCGCTGCGCTGCAGGCGGATGGCGGCGCCGAGGATCACTGGCCGTGGCGCGTCGCCGGGGCGACGCTTCAGTGCGCTGGTGCGATAGCCGTAGTCGAGGCGTGCGATGTTCCAGCGCTCGAGAGTACCGTCGACGAGCAGCGTGGCGTATTCGAGCGTGCTGGCGGTGTCGCCGCCGTAGCAGCCGGCGTTGCCGAAGACTGCGCCGCCGATGGTGCCGGGCAGGCCCTCGGCCCACTCGAGGCCGGCCCAGCCAAGGTGTGCCAGCCGCCGCGCGGTGCCGGCCATCGGAGCGCCGGCACCGATGAGCGCCAGGCCGGCATCGCCGTGGCGCTCGATCTCGCAGCGACGATCACGGTAGCGGATGACCGCGCCGTTCCAGCCGTGATCGGGGACGAGCAGGTTGCTGCCACCACCCAGGATGAACCAGCGCAAGCCGAGCGCGTCGGCCTGCGCGACCGCCATCTGCAGTGCGGCCGGATCGTGGACGACGGTGAAGCGCCGGGCTGGCCCGCCGATGCGCCACGAGGTCAGGGGCGCCAGCGGCTCGTGTGCGTGCCAAGTGATCGTCGTCGGGCTGGTCATGGCTGGCCTCGTCGCCGCAGGATGGCCTCGCCGATCTGCCAGCCGTCGCCGGCGCCCATGGTGAGCAGCAGGTCGCCGGGCACGAGCTCCGCGGCGATCAGGTTGGCCGCCTCGGCGACGGTGCCGGCCAGGTGCGCCTGGCGATGGCCGAGCTGTCGCACCAGGTCGCTGGCGCTGACCGTGCCATCATCGCGTTCGCGCGCGGCATAGATCGCACCGACGTACACGATGTCGGCCCCATCGGCGGCGCCGGGCCACTGGCCGAGCAGCGCGCGTGTGCGCGAGAAGGTGTGCGGCTGGATGTAGGCGACGATCCGCCGCCCGGGATGGCGCGCGCGGGCGGCGGCGAGCGTGGCGCGCACCTCGGCGGGATGGTGGGCGTAGTCATCGATCACCAGGACGTCGCCGGCGCTGCCACGCTGCTCGAATCGTCGCCGGGCGCCGGCGAAGCTGGCGAGCGCGGCATCGACCGCCGCCCGCGGAGCGCCGAGCAGCGTGGCTGCCGCCATCGCGCACAGGGCGTTGCGCACATGATGCACGCCCGCCAGGCGCGTCGCCACGCTGCCGACGTGACGCGTGGCGAAGAAGCGGCGATCGTAGCGCCACACCTCGAAGTGGGTGGCGTCGCCGGCATGCCGCACCCCCGAGGCCGCCCAGTCGAGCGGAGACCGGCGGCACGACACGGGGTCGCGGGCGAGCAACTCATCGATGCCGACGAGCAGGGTTGCCGGATCGTGCGCCAGCGCCGCAGCACCGGGATCGTCGCCACACACGATCAGCCGGCCGGCCGGGGTGGCCGCGGCGAACTGCGCGAACGCCGCCGCGTAGTCGGCCGGGTCCGGGTAGATATCCACGTGATCCCATTCGACGGTGGTGATGACGGCGACATCGGGCGTCAGCGCCAGGAACGCCCGGTCGTACTCGTCGGCCTCGAGCACCAGCGGTGCGGTCGGATCACCCCAGGCGGCGGGCCGCGCCAGCCCTGGTACGTCGGCGCCGATCAGGTAGCCCGGCTGCTGGCCGGCGGCGTGCAGCATCAGCGCGATCAGCGCCGTCGTGGTCGTCTTGCCGTGCGTGCCGGCGATCGCCACCACGCGGCGCTCGGCCGACCATTCGCGCCACACGTCGGCGCGCTTGAGCACCGGGATGCCGGCGGCATGGGCCGCCTGGATCTCGACGTGATCCGGCGCGGCGGCGGAGGTCGTCACCACCGCATCGGCGCCGGCGATGGCGGCAGCGGTGTGGCCGACGCGCAGCGCGGCGCCGCGCGCCGCCAGCGCCTGCAGCGCCGCGCCATCACTCAGATCCGAGCCGCTCACCCGGGCGCCACGGTCGAGCAGGATGTGCGCCATCGCGCTCATGCCGGCGCCGCCGATGCCGATGATGTGATAGTGTCGAGCCATCGCGCCCGCTCCTGTCGCGTCAGTCACGCTCGTCGTCGGGCACGACGAGCCGATTGAACCGGGTGATGATGACGAAGACCACGACGCCGACGAACGTCATGATGAAGACCCCCGCCACGTCGGGGTTGGGCCGCAGGCTGTCGAGCGCCGTCGCCAGCGGCCCGTCGGAAGCGAGGACGGGGCGCGCAGCGCCCCAGAAGACGGCCAGCGCGTTGATCAGCAGCAGCGCACAGTAGAATCCGGTGCCGGCGCCGAGCATGCGCAACTGGGCCGCGCCGCCGATGCCCTGCAGGCCGCCGTCGCTCCATGGCGCGACGTAGCTGCCGCCGACGGCGAGCACGATGCCGAACACCAGCACGCGCAGCAGCAGCGGCGCCTCGAGGCTCGCGGCGATCAGCGGTGTGGCCGGCAGCATCTCGGCGACGCCGTCGCCCAGCATGCTGCCGACGCGCACCGTGCCAGCCCAGGCGCCGTTCACCAGACCGACCACCGCGCCATCGCCACGGACGGTGAGCAGGTACCCCAGCGTCAGCGCACCGGCCAGCGTGACGATGTGCCGAAATCCGCGCAGCCAGCCGTACAGGGTGAACCCACCGTACAGCAGCAGCGCCACCAGCGGCCCCGAGAGGTCGATGATCAGCTGATCGCCCTCAAAGCGCATGGATCGGCTCCCGGAGTGCCAGGCCCCGAACGATGCGGGCGATCGTGGCTGCCGCATCCGGCCGATGCTGTTCGGCCATGCGCGCCTCCATCGTGCCACGCACCATCCAGTCGGTGATCAATCGGTACAGCGCCCGATAGAGCGGCCCCTCGAGCGCATCGCCGGTGGTGGCGAGCTCGTGGTCGGCGATCTTCAGCGCCGCACCCGCCGCCACGAGTGCATCGGCATTCTCGTCCTGGTGCACATGCGGATACGGGATCAGGATCGCCGGCACGCCGGCGGCAGGCAACTCGCCCAGCACCGACGCGCCGCTGCGCGAGATGACCAGGTCGGCCGAGGCGAAGGCGTCGAACAGCGCCGGTGTGGCGCCGTCGCGGCCGGCATGCAGATACGGGTACAGCCGGTAGCGCTCGCGCAGCCATTCGGGCAACTCGGCGGCGGCGCGCTGCAGCATCGCCTCGTCGCCCTCGCGGCCGCACAGGTGGATCACCTGCGCCAGTTCGAGCACCGGTTCGAGAATCTCGGCGATGGCATGATTGATGCTGCGCGCGCCGCGGCTGCCGCCGTAGACGAAGACGACCGGCCAGTCGTGGCGCAGGCCGCACGCCTCGCGCGCGGCGAGCTTGTCGCTGGCGCCGAAGGAGCGCCGCACGGGATACCCGGTGACCCGCAGCCTGACGCCCCACAGGTATGGCTGCGAGGCGGTGCTGGTGCAGGCCGTGATCGTGACGATGCGTGACAGTAGCCGTACCGCCATCCCCGGGACGACGTCGGGCAGGTACAGGGCGGTGCGCACGCCGCGCAGCCGTGCGGCGACCATCACCGGCACGCACACGTACCCACCCGTGCCCAGGATGGCGTCGGGCCGCTCGCGCCCGATCAGCCGCCAGGCGTCGGCGATGCCCCGCAGCATCGTCATCAGCCCGCCGAACAGCGCGCCGCGCGTCTGGCCGCGTAGCGGCGCCGCATGCACACTGCGGAACGGCAGATCGCTCTCGCGCGCGACCAGTTCGGCCTCCATGCCGCCGACGCTGCCGATGTACGTCAGCGCCATTGCCGGCTCATCATCGGTACGGAGCGCGTCGGCGACGGCTAGCGCCGGGTAGACGTGCCCACCGGTTCCGCCACCACAGAGCCAGACGTTGCGTGTACGGGATGGCGTGGGATCGTGCTTCGCTGTCATCTGCAGGCTCCACCGCAGTTCCTGCGGTATGTCGCGAGATGTTGAGCAACATCCCGACCGCGAACAACGAGACCATCAACGATGTTCCGCCGTAGCTCAGGAATGGAAGCGTCAGACCGGTGAATGGGATCAACGACGTGACGACGGCAATGTTGATGAGCGCCTGGAACACGATCCATGCCGTCAGCCCGACAGCTACGAGCGTACTGAACGAGTCGGGGGCGCGGACGGCGATGCGCAGGCCACGCATGGCGAAGATGCCGAACAGCACCAGCACGCCGATGGTGCCGATGACGCCGAGCTCTTCGCCGATGATCGCAAAGATGGCATCGGTGTGCGCTTGTGGCAACCACGCGAACTTCTGCCGCGATTGGCCGATGCCGACGCCGAACCAGCCACCGCTGGCGAGCGCGTAGAGGGCATGCAGCGGCTGATATCCGGCGCCATTGCTGTGCGCCAGAATATCGTACCACGCCTGGATGCGCGCCATGCGGTGCGGCGCGAGCGCGATCATCGACCAGAACGCACCGGCGGCGAGCACGACCGCCCCGGCGATGTGTACGATGCTCGCGCCGGCGACAAAATACATGACGGCCCCGATCACCGCGATGACGATCGTCGTGCCGAGATCGCGGCCGAGCAGCACCAGCCCGCAGACGACGGCCATGATGCCGGTGAACGGAAGCAGGCCATAGAGGAAATCGCTGACGCGTGCGCCACGCCGCGATAGCCAGTCGGCGACGAACAGGATGAGTGCGAATTTGGCTAGCTCGGACGGCTGGAAGCTGAAGCCGCCGATGCGGATCCAGCTGCGCGCATCGTTCACCGTGGTCATGCTCTCGGGGAGCGCCAGCGGCAGGATGAGCAGGACGATGGTGAGCACCATGAACCGTGCCGACTGGCTGCGCAGCCACTGCAGGTCGATGCGCATCAGCACGGCCATGCCGATGATGCCGGCGAGCGCGGCGCCGACCTGCCGCCAGACATAATACAGGTGGTTATCATGCAGCGTGATCGCATCGACGAGCGAGGCGCTGTAGACCATCGGCAGGCCGATGGGGATCAGGATGCCGACGACGGTGAGCAGGGCGTAGTCGGGGCGGCCACCGCGCTGACGGAGCATGGCTCACCCCCCGACCGCTGGTGGCAGCACCAGCACCATGCCGAGCAAGCCCAGGGCGAGCAGTCCGGCGGCGAGCCATGCGCCGGGCAGGCTGTGCCGCACCAGCCGCGGCGTGGGGAAGCCGGGCGCGAGGCGGAAGCGTGGCAGCAGGGCGAGGCCGCCGAGTGCGCCGGCGACGAGACCGCCCAGATGGCCGGTGTTGTCGATCGATGGGGTGGTCATGCCGAGGCCGAGATTGATCAGGACGATGAACAGCATGCTGCCGAGCAATTGCCGCGCGCCCTCGCCGAACAGCGCGCGCGTCTGCCAGGCATGGATGGCCAGCGCGCCGACGATGCCGAAGATCGCGCCGGAGGCGCCGACGGCAGGTGCCGGATTGAGCAGATACGAGGCGACGCTGCCGCCGAGCGCGCTGATGGCGTACAGCGCGACGAAGCGCGGCGCGCCGAGCAGATCTTCGATGTGCTGGCCGAGGCTGTAGAGCGCATAGGCATTGAAGCCCAGGTGGAGCAGCGAGGTATGCAGCAGCGCGGCGGTCAGCAGCCGGTAGTACTCACCGTCGGCGATACGCTCATTCCACTTGCCGCCGAGCAGCAGCGCGAGCTGTGCGTACGGCTGGCCGGTGACGAAGCCGACGAGCTCGGGGACGAGCCACAGGGCGATGATGACGCCCAGGATGATTCGGCTGGCGCTGATCCGCGGCAGCGGGCCCGACGGCGGCACGTCGGGTTCGGCGGCATCCTGCGCTGGTTGCAGCGGGTCAGCGTGCATCGGCGCCCTCCGCGAGTCGGGCGACGGCGGCGCTGAATGCGTCGCCGCGGTGGAACTCGTTGCGGAACATGCCGAAGCTGGCACACCCCGGCGAGAGCAGCACTAGCTCGCCGGGGCGCGCGAGCGCCGCCGCCGCGGCGACCGCCTGGTCGATGTCGTCGTATGGCCCGCTGATCGGCGGCGCCCCCGGCGTGGCCGCCAGTTCGTGCTGGAGGTGTGGCGTGGCGTTGCCTGCCAGCAGGATGACATGGCGTGCGCGCGCGGCGATGGCCCGCGCCAGCGGCGCCAGCGGCAGGCGCTTGTCCGAGCCGCCGGCGATCAGCACGATCGGCGCCGTGTAGCTGTGGAGTGCCGCGATCGCCGCATCGGGCGCCGTCGCCGCAGTGTCGTTGATGTAGCGCACCCCGCCGATCTCGGCGACGAGTTGCTGTCGGTGTGGCACGCCACGAAATTGCCGGACGGCAGCGCGGATGGTGCTGCATGGAACGCCATGCACGCGCGCCAGCAACGCCGCGCCGGCCAGGTTGGCCAGGTTGTGCGCGCCAGCCAGGCGCAGTTCCGCCGCCGGACACACCGGCTCGTCCCGGCCATCGACGCGTACGACGAGCCAGCCGTCGGCGTACCAGGCGGCCAGGCCACGATCCGGGCCGGGGGCGTGCATGCCGAACCAGCCGACTGCCCCACCGGCCGCCGCAGCGAACTGCGGTGCGGTCGCATCATCGGCGTTGAGAATCGCCGTATCGCCCGGCCGCTGGTGCGTCACGATCGCCAGCTTGGCCGCGACATACGCCGCGAAATCCGCATACCGGTCGAGGTGATCCGGTGACATATTCGTCACCAGCGCCAGCCGCGGGCTGAGCCCGGCGGCCCCCAGCCCCTCGAGCACGAATGACGACAGCTCGAGCACCACCGGCGTCGTCGGGCCGATGCGGCCGAGCTGGGCCAGCGCCGAGACGCGCAGATTGCCGGCGACGACGGTGTCGGCATCGTGCTGCTGCAGCATCGCGCCCACCAGCATCGTCGTGGTCGTCTTGCCTTTGGTGCCGGTGATGCCGATGATCGGCGCCGGACACCGACGAAAGAACAGCGTCATCTCCATCTCGATCGCGGCCCCGGCGGCGCGCGCGATCCGGATGTAGGGCGACGCGTCGGGTACGGCCGGATTGCGCACCACCAGCGCGGCGGCGGCCATGTCGTCGGCGCGGTGCTCGCCCAGCACGAAGCGGATCGGCAGGTCGGCCAGCGCCGCGAGCGAATCCGCCAACTGCTCGGCCGGGCGCAGATCGGTGACCAGCACGTCGGCGCCCTGTTCGGCGAGGAAACGGGCCACGCCCACGCCGCCGCCATGGACGCCCAGCCCCAGCACAACTGCCTTGATGCCACGCAACTCACGCATCACACATCACCCTCGCGCCAGGAGCCTGGCGAGCAGCGCCGCGAACGCCCCGTCGCGCGCCTGGTCGATCGTCAGCGCCAGCGAGATGCCGATCAGGCTCGCGACCAGCCCCACCAGCACGAACCGCGTCAGGACCTGAGAATCGCTCCAGCCGAGCAACTGGAAGTGATGGTGCAGCGGCGCACGCCGCAGGATGCGAACCGGCGTGCCGGTGCGTATTCTGGTCCACTTGTAGTAGTAGCGCTGCGCCATCACCGATAGCGCCTCGACGACGAAGACGAAGCCGACGACGCCGAGCAGCAGCCATTGCTGTGACTGCAGTGCGATGACGCCGAGCACCGCGCCCAGCGAGAGCGCGCCGAGGTCGCCCATGAAGACTTGCGCTGGCTGGGCGTTGAACCACAGGAACGCGGCACACGCGCCGACCAGCGTGAAGCTGAAGGCCATGAGATTGGTGAAACGGCCGTCGAGCGCGGCGATGATGCCGTACGAGGCGAATGCCAGCATCAGGTTCCAGCCGGCGAGGCCGTCGAGGCCGTCGGTGAAGTTGACCGCGTGGCTGCTGCCCAGGATGATGAACATGGCCAGCGGGATGAACCACCAGCCGATGTCGAACGAGCCGAAGAACGGGATGAACACCAGCCCGCGATTGTTGAGGCCGAACGGTGGCGGCAGGTACAGCGCCAGCGCGGCGATGAATGCCACGGCGCCCGTCAGCAGGAACTTGTGCCCCTCCGACAGCCCGTGGGTCGTGGGCGGCGTATCGACCAGCGACAGCCGGTCGTCGAGCGCGCCGAGCACCGCGAACAGCATCATCACCATCAGGGGCAGCAGGATCGACCAGCGGTCGATCAGGTTGAACGCGACGGTGAGCAGCAGCACGGGTACCAGGATGAGAATGCCGCCCATCGTGGGCGTGCCGCTCTTGCGTTGCTGGCCGGCCGGCACATCGCCGCGCTCGCGCTTGAGGATGCGCCAGGCGCGCAGCCGCCGGATCCACCAGCCGCCCATCGCGACGGTGATGACGAACGCCGTGGCAGCGAGCAGGAGCGAGCGCGCCAGATCCGGGACGAGAAGAATGCGGAACGTCTCTTGCACGATCAGCTCCCTGCACTCAGGTTCTTGAAGGTCCAGCACGAAGTGCGTCGGCGATCTGCTCCATCGCCATCGCACGCGATCCCTTGACGAGAATATGGTCGCCGGCGCCGGTGATCTGCCGCACGGCCGCGATGGCAGCGGCCAGCCCGCCACAGTGGATGATGCGATCGCCTGGCATGCCGGCGTCCTGGGCGCCCTCGCTGATCCAGCGGCCGCGCTCGCCACAGGTGATCAGCCAGTCGGCACAGCCAGCGGCGGCTGCGCCGACGCGCCGGTGCTCCTCGACTTCGATCGCGCCGATCTCGCGCATGTCGCCCAGCACGGCGACGCGCCGCCCGGATTGGCCGGCGAGAATGCCGAGCGCCGCGATCATCGAGGCCGGCGCGGCGTTCCAGGTGTCGTCGATGATGACCTCGCCGCGCGCGCCCTGGCTCGTCTGCAGCCGGATGTCGCCGGCGACGTCGCCGAGCCCGGCACTGATCTCGTCCGGCGTCATGCCGAGCTCGCGCGCCACGGCGACGACGCTCAGGATGGTCGCCAGGTGATGCGCTCCGGCGAGCCGGACGGCGCAGTCGAAGGTGTGTGCGTCGTAGGTGATGCGCACGCGCAACCCTTCGAGCCCGCGGTCGGCGAGGATCGCGCCGCGCACGTCGGCGTCGTCGGCACGGCCGTACATCACGATCCGGGCGCGCGTGATGCCGGCCATCCCCCGGACGCGCTGGTCGTCTGCGTTGAGGATCGCGACGCCGTGCCCGGGCAGGCTGGCCGGCAGTTCGGATTTGGCGCGGGTGATGCCTTCGAGCGGATCGGTGGCGCCTTCGATTGAACCGACGCGCTCGAGGTGTGATGGGCCGACGTTGGTGACGACGCCGAGCAGCGGCTGTGCGAGCGCGGCGAGCCGGCTGATGTCGCCCGGCAGGTACATCCCCATCTCGATCACTGCCACCTCGTGCGCGGGGCGCAGATGCAGCAGCACCAGCGGCAGCGTGGCGGCGCTGTTGTAGCTGCGCGGCGTCTTCAGCGTGCGGAAGCGCCGCGCCAGCACCGTCGCCATGACCTCCTTGGTGGACGTCTTGCCGACGCTGCCGGTGATGCCGACGACCCGCACCTGGTGCCGCCGCCGGTGGGCGGCCGCGATGGCGTGCAGGCTGGTGAGTGGATCAGTGACGACGATCACGAGCGGGCGGTCGGCCGCTGCAGCGGTGACATCCGCATCGTCGGCGGCGTCGATCACCGTCACCGGGCGTGACGGCGCATAGCTGCGCCAGCGGTCGCGCGCCACCAGCGCCATGCTGGCGCCGGCATCGAATGCGCGCCCGACGAACGCATGGCCGTCGACGGTCGCGCCGCCCAGCGCGACGAACAGACTGCCCGGCGTGGCCAGCCGCGAGTCGATCACCACATCGCGGATGATCGACTGCCCGATGATCTGCGGCACCGGGCGCGCCGCCCCGCGACTTCCCCGAATGTCCCCCAACACGTCGGCCAAGCGCAGTTCCACGATGATCCTCGTATCAGTAAACTGGTTGGGAACCCGCTGGCATTGTACCACAGACCGTAGCAATCGCGTGGGGTGGGGCGATCAGGGATGCGCCGCCACCAGTTCGCCGGCGATCTGCCCGGGGCCGGCGAGCGCGGCGTCTGGCGGAATATGCTCGTAGCGCATCAATTGCTCGGCGATCGCCTGAAACACCGGGATGGCCGTGTCGACGCCCCACGGGTCGCGGCGTGGCCGATCAATCTTCACCAGGATGGCATAGCGTGCCTGTTTGGCCGGCGCGAATCCCACGACCGAACCGATCACGCCATCGGTCTCGTATCCGCCGCGCCCGTTCGGGATCGACGACGTGCCAGTCTTGGCGGCGACCTCGTAGCCGGGTACCAGCCAGGTATCACCGCCCTGTCCGGTGATCTCGCTCCAGACGACCGGCGCGTAGTGATTGGCGGATTCGACCAGCATGCGCTGCACCGCCTGCGCGACATCGGGGGCGACCACCTGCTTGATCGCGCGGGGTTGGGTGCTCACGCACTCGGCACCGCGACAGCGCCGCTCGACCAGGTACGGCCGCATCATGACGCCATCGTTGGCGATGGTCGCCATGGCGCGCACGAGCTGCAGCGGCGTCACCGCGATGCCCTGGCCGTAGCCATTGGTGCTCAGCACGATCGGGCTCCAGCCGGCGCTGGCGGGGCTGCTCACGATCCCGGTCGCCTCGGCCGAGATATCGACGCCGGTCGGCCGGCCGAAGCCGAACCGGTCGACGTACTCATAGAACGATTCGGTGCCGATCATCTCGGCAAATTGCAGCGCGGCGACGTTGCTGGAGTAGTACAGCATCCGCCCGGGGGTCAGCAGCCCATTGGCCATGCGGTTCCAGTTGCCCAGGCGGTAGCCGTAGCGATCGATCTCGCCGGTGTCGTCGACCTGCGTGTCGGCGCTGAAACGCCCGGTCTGCAGGCCAATCGCAGCCAGGATCGCCTTGAACGTCGATCCCGGCTCGTAGACCTGGCTGGTGGCGGGGTTGAGGTTGTAGACGCTCGCCGGATACTGCTGGTATTCGTTCGGATCGAATGAGGGCAGGCTGGCCATCGCCCGGATCGCGCCGCTCTGGACATCGAGCACGATGACGACGCCGCCGTCGGCGCTCTGGATGGCGATGGCCTGCTCGAGCTCGCGTTCGGCCAGGCTCTGGATGAAGGGGTCGATGGTCAATTCCAGATCGATGCCATCGTTGGCGGCGCGTAGCTCCTGCTGGCCGATGCCGATTGGCTGGGCGCGGGCGTCGATCTCGGCGGTGAGGATGCCGGCGCGACCGCGCAGGATGTCGTCGTAGTAGGCCTCGACGCCGGCAACCCCCGTGCCTTCGTCATTGACGGCGCCGAGCAATGCCGCGCCGGACGGACCGGCCGGGTAGATACGGCGCTGGTGATATTCGACGAACACCCCGCTGAAGCGCATCTCGCCGGCTGCCAGCGACTCGAGGATGGCGCGGGCGGTCGAGGGGTCGACCCAGCGGCGGATGACCCGGTAGCGCGTGGTGCGATCGGTGAGCATCGCCTCGAGTTCGGCTGCCGGCATGCCGAGGACGCCACCGAGCTCGCGGGCGAGGTCGGCGGCACGCGCATCGCTGATGGTGGTGGGGTCGACGACGATCCATGGTGCTTCGATGCTCATCGCGAGCGTGTTGCCGGCCCGGTCGCGGATGACGCCGCGGGTCGGCTCGATGACCTGCCGGCTGTTGACTTCGTTGCGCGCCATCTGGCGCAGGTTGACCGACGTGCCATTGAGCTCGACGGTCTCGCCGGTAAGCGTGACGAGCTGGATGCCGACGCGCAGCATGATGGCAGCGACGGCGACGAGGACGATGAGCAGGCGCATGCGGCTGATGTGCAGCGATGGCACGGCGCCGTCGGCGCGGCGCGGCGCGGCGCGCGCCGGCCGGTAGGTGTAGGTGCGGCTATGCCTCATGGCGTCACCAGGGGAATCGGCGTCGGATCGGCATCGGACAGATCGATGTAGCGCAGTTGGTCGCGCGTGGCCGGGCGCAGGCCATCGGCCGCGGCGCGGTCGGCGATGCCGCGGAAGGCCTGCGCTTCGGCGAGCTGGAGCGACAGGTCGCCGCGCTCGCGGAGCAGCACCGCCCGCTGGACTTCGAGATCGGCGAGCTCTTGCCCCAGCGTCGCGGAACGCCCGGTCTGGGCGAGCGTGAGCAGGCTCATGAGGGCGAATGCGATCGCCGCCAGGATCAGCGTCCGGCCGCCATCGAGCGTGAGATAGCTGGCGAGCGCCCGGCGGCTCGCACGCATCTGTTGCAGTGGCAGCAGGCGGCGGAGATTTACGGCCATACGACCTCGTCGATCTGCCCGGCGGCGTCGGCATCGAGCCGTTGCGCGACGCGCAGGTGCGCGCTGCGGCTGCGCGGGTTCTGCCGAATCTCGCTGTCGTCGGCGCTGATCGGCCGCCTGGTGATGAGCTGCACGCGCCCGTCGTGGGCGGCGTCGCGCAACCCGTGCTTCACCAGCCGGTCTTCGAGCGAGTGGAATGCGATGATGGCGAGCCGCCCGCCGGGGCGCAGAAGCGCGATGGCCTGCGGCAGGACGGCCGTCAGGCTGGCGAGCTCGTCGTTGACGGCGATGCGCAGGGCCTGAAAGGTACGCGTGGCTGGATGGATCTTGCCCCGCCGCCCGCCGAGCGCCCTGACGACCAGCGCGGCGAGCTCGCCGGTGGTGCGGATTGGCGTACGCCGACGCTGCTCGACGATGAACCGCGCGATCCGCCGCGAGGCCGGTTCGTCGCCATAGCGATAGATCAGGTCGGCGAGCTGGCGCTCGTCGACATCGGCGACCAGGTCGGCGGCGCTGAGCGGGGCGGTCGGGTCGAGCCGCATGTCGAGCGGTGCGTCGTGCATGAACGAGAACCCGCGCGCGCCGTGATCGAGCTGATGCGATGAGACGCCGAGATCGAGCAGGATGCCGTCGGCCGCCGTGATGCCGGCCTCAGCGGCAATGCGCCCGAGATCACGGAAGTTGCCGTGCATCAGCGTGACGCGCTCGCCCCAGGGGTGCAGCCGCTCCCGCGCCGCCGCCAGCGCGGCGGGGTCGCAGTCGATGCCGAGCAGCCGCGCGCCGGGTGCGGCGGCGAGCAGTGCGGCGGCGTGCCCGGCGCCGCCGAGCGTGCCGTCGATGTAGCAGCCGCCTGGCTGCGGCGCCAGCGCGCTGATGACGTCGTCACGCAACACCGGGATGTGCTGGAAGACGGGATCGGCCATGCACCCCTCGAGCGATCTCCTGGCTGGCTTCGCAGGCTGGCCTGGCACGACGGCGGGAATGACGCCGGAGCGCTGCTGGCGCGCTTGGGCTCGTCGGCGCGGCAGCACCGTCGCTGCCCCAGCCATTCGCCAGGCCAGCGACGCCTGGTCGCCTCGATCCCCTATCGCCGCCGTATTATAATCGATAGCAGACGGTGGTTCAAGAGGAATCTAACGAATTTGTCACGAATCAGGAGCAGATGATGAGCGACGGACTGACTCACCTCGATGCACACGGCCGGGCACGGATGGTCGACGTCGGCGCGAAGCCGGCCACCGACCGCGAGGCGGTGGCGCGGGGTGTGCTGCGCATGGCGCCAGCGACCCTGGCCGCGATTCTGGCTGGTGCCATGCCCAAGGGCGATGTGCTGGCGACGGCGCGGATCGCCGGGATCATGGCGGCCAAGCGGACTGCCGAGTGGATTCCGCTGTGCCATCCGCTGGCGCTGAGCTACGTCGCGATCACGATCGATCCTGCCGCGAGCGGTGATCGGCTGGTGATTGAGGCGACGGTACGGACGACCGGCCCGACCGGAGTGGAGATGGAGGCGCTGACGGCGGTGAGCGCGGCGGCGCTGACGCTCTACGATATGTGCAAGGCGATCGATCGCGGCATGACGATCGAACAGATCGCCCTGCAGCGCAAACACGGCGGGCAGCGCGGCGACTACGTGCGCCACGAGGCCGGCTGACGCCAGCGCGCCCGCCGGACCTGGCCACAGCCAGGTCCGGCGGGCGCGTGGGTGTGGCGCCCCTGCGACGCCACGCGGCTCACGGCCGGACGGCCGCCGGTTCGCTGAGCGAGGCACCCTCGATGATGCGGCCATCGACGGCCACCGACACCGGCGAGTTGGCGGCGATGTAGTCGGCCACCACATCGGCCAGGATGTAGCCCAGATCGATCGCGTGCTGCCCCGCAGCGATCGAGCGGTAGCCGTCGCCGCCGGTGAGCATGAAGTTGTTGGTCACCACGCGGTAGGTGGCCGCCGCGTCGAGCGGGGTGAACCCATCGGCGCCAGCCACGTGCACCGCGGTGACCCGCGCGCCCGCCGCTGCGCCGGGATCCCACGAGAAGCGCAGCCCGGCCACCTGCGGGAAGCGGCCGGCGCCGGTCTCGGCCTGGCTGACGCCGTTCTCGAGCGCTGCCAGCACCTGCGCGCCGCTCATGTCGACGCGCGCCAGGGTGTTGCCGAACGGCAGCACGCTGAGGACTTCGCCGACGGTCACCGTGCCGGCGTCGATGCTGGCACGAATGCCGCCGCCGTTGGTGATCGCCAGCTGTGCGCCGTCGTTGCGCGCCCGACCGAGCATCGCATCGGCCACCAGGTTGCCCAGGTTGGTCTCGCGCGTGCGCACATTGGCGCGTGCGCCATCGAGCAGCTCGGCTGCGCTGCCGATCTCACGGGCGCGCAGCTCGCTGATCGGTGCCTTGAGCTCGGTGATGCGGCTCTCGAATCCGGCGTCCGCCTCCATGTCGGCCAGTAGCTCGATCGTCGGGCCATCGACAGTGACCACGCGGCTGCGCCGGTCGAAGCCGATGGCGATGTCGCCGAGCCAGCGGCCCCACTCCCAGGCGGTGGCGACCACCACCGGCAGGCCTTCGGGGTTGGCGATGAGCTCGGGGTACGGCCGCGCCGCATTGGGCGGCGCAACCATCGGCCCCATCGGGGTGTGGCTGTGCCCGCCGATGATGACGCTGATGCCGGCGACCTCGGCGGCGATCTGGCGGTCGACATGGATGCCGACGTGCGTCAGCGCGATGATCTTGTCGATCCCCTTGCCCTTCAGTTCGGCGACGACGCGCTTCGCCGCCTCGATCGGCGGGGTGAAGGTCACGCCGCTGCCGGCGTTGCTCAGGATGCCGGTGTCTTCGGGCGTCAGGCCGAAGATCGCGATCCACTCGTTGTCGATGCGGCGCGTGATGTATGGATGCACCAGCCCGTGCAGCGGCGAGGTCGCATCGACGACCATGTTGGCGCTGAGCAGCGGGAAGCGCGCCTGCCCGGCGAACGCCGCCAGCGTCGCCTGGCCGCGGTCGAACTCGTGGTTGCCGACGGCCATCGCGTCGTAGCCCATGGTGTTGTAGAACTCGAGGTCGGCCAGGCCATCGTACAGGTTGAACCACAGGGTGCCCTGGAAGACGTCGCCGGCGTCGAGCAGCAGCAGGTTGCGGCCGCGCTTCGACTGCCGCACCTTCTGGATGCGGTGCCAGCGCCGCGCCACGCCACCATGCAGCGGGCCGCCCGAGCCGTCGACCGGCTCGATGCGGGCGTGATGGTCGTTGGTGTGCAGGATGCGGATGCGAAAGACTTCGGGCCCGGGGGCGACTGCGGCGAATGTCGTGTCGCTTGAGGCGGCGTAGATGGCGATCCCGGTTCCGGTGGCGGCGTACCGTAAGAACTCTCGTCGGGTGAGCGGCACGGTTCCCCTCCTTCAGCATGCGCGCGACGTCCTGGTCGGCGCGTCATCGCGGGCGCAGCGCGTCTGTGGGAACAGAGCGCTGCACCCCCACTATACCACGAGTCGATGCGCCGGATGGCGTATCGGTGCGGTGCGGCGCGCTCATGGCCCGGATCCGCCGCGGTGGATCGCGTAGATTGCGACGGTGGCATTGGCGAAGACGCGCTCGATGCCGGGCAGCGATGCGAGTGCGGCCGGCACAAAGCAGGTGCCGCGATCGCTGGCGTACAGATGGGTGTAGCCGGCCTGCCGTGCGCGCGCGACGGCGCTCGCGGCGTCGCCGCACTCGAGGCTGATCGCGGCAGCTTCGCGGCGCAGTGCGCCGGCGATCTCGCCGGGAGCGTAGCTGTACACGACGGGCGGCACGCTGGTCTGCCGCCCGCTGAGCGGCAGGGCCCACCAGCCGCCGTCGGCGCCGCGCGCGACGTGGCCGAGCCAGGGTGCGGCGTTGACGGCGATCCGCGCGTCGCCGGGGGTGTGCCCGGCCAGCCACGCCAGCGCGGCGAGATCGTCGCGGGTGGCGCCGATGGTGTCGCGCCGCACGATGTCGCGGGCGCCCCAGGCGCTCTGGGCGGTGATGCCGATGAGCAGCGCGCCGATGATGAGGCGCGTCAGCCGCCGCCGGGGCGCGAGCAGCGCGCTTCCGCCGATGAGCAGCGCCGCCGGGGCGAACAGCGTGATGGCGAGCAGCTCGTTGGTGACCAGCGCCAGGTATGGCAGGCCGATCAGCGTGGGGTTGGCCAGCAGGACGGCGCCGGCGCACCATAGGACGAGCGCGGCGGCGAGGCGCCGGCGCCGGGCGATGCCGTAGCAGCCTGCCAGCGCGGCGATGGCGAGGATGAACGGGTTGCTGGCGGCATACAGCAGCGCGGCGGGCAGCTGGTTGTACCAGGGGTTGCCGACGAGATCGCCTGGTCGTGTGCTGGCATTGGCGAGCAGCAGGCCCAGCCACGGGGCGGTGAGCAGGGCGCTGCCGAGGCTGGCGCCGAGCAGCACGCCGGCCCGCCGCCGGGCGAGGCGCAGCAGCAGCGCGCCGACGCCGACGAGCAGGGTGAGCGGCAGATGCACCAGGCTCAGCCCGGCCAGCAGCAGGCTGAGCCGCGCCCCATCGATCAGGCGGCGCGGCGCGGGCTGCCATGCGGCGCACAGCAGGCCGGGCGCCAGCGCCAGGCCGCAGAGCAGGGTGTACCGTCCCCAGCTGACATAATACGCCGGCATGATCGACACCACGCCGACCAGCGCCAGGGCGATGACGCCGGCGCTGCGCCGCTGCCACAGCGCCGCGGCGGCGCTGCCCCAGGCCACCGCGGCCGCGACGCCGAGCACCTGGCCGCCGGCGAGCATCGTCTGCGGCAGATCGGGCGGTGCGCTGGCGCCGCCGAGCAGCGCTGCGCCGGCGATGATCACGTGGTAGCCCCAGTGGTAGGCCAGCGGCGCGAAGGGCAGGTATGGCCGCGGGTCCCACGGCGGCAGGCCGCGCTCGGCGGCGATCCGTACCAGCAGCGTGTGATGCACGCCGTCGACCCACGCCGGCGCATCGAGCGGCGCAAGCTGTGCGACGCGCAGCGCGGCGATGAGCGCCGTCAGCGCCAGCCCGGCGGGCAGCCAGCCATCGATGCGCAGCGCCACACGGCCACGGCGCCGCCAGATTGCCACGAGCGCGGCGATCAGCAGGCCGCCGAGCAGCGCCGGCGGGCGCAGCGGCACCGCTGCCACACCCGCCCAGAGGAACGCCAGCGTGAGCAGCGCCGCCGAGCCGGCCAGCCAGCGCGCCGGCGCGCCGACGTCGTCGCAGGCGAACAGCGCGGCACCGGGCACCAGCAGCATGGCGGACAGCGCCAGCGCCAGCCCGGGCGACGCACCACAGGCCCAGCCGACCGCCGATAGCGCGCCGACGGCGCAGCCGAGCGGCAGCCAGGCCGGCATCCACCATACGGCCAGCGTCACCGGCTCACGGTCATCGGCATCCATTCGATCATCCCCCGGTCCTCCCCGTTCGGGGGAGGGGTGTCCATCGCCACCTACGACAGGGTGCCCTGATGCGGCAAGCGCACGTCCAGGCGCTTCGGGATGCCCGGCCTGGGCATGGGCGCCAGGCGCCGCCGTTGGCCAGGCTTGCTGCAGTAGCCCAATCACCTCCCCCCGCACGCGGGGACGGGAGTCGAGCGCTACGCCGGCGTGCTGGAGCCGACCGCACCCCCCCTCGCACGCGGGGACGGGAGACGGAGCCATCCTCTCCTCTCCCCTCCATGGTACACTGGCGCCGGGAGAACGCAACAGCGAGGGCTCATGATCGACCGCAATCTGCCATCGTCGCGCCCGGCGCTGCGCGCCGCAGGCCTCGCGGTCGCCCTGGGCATCGGCGTCGGTGCGCTGGTGACCTGGCTGCCGTTCTGGGCCGGCTTCATCGCGCTGCCGCTCCTGGCGCTGGCCTACGCCGCCATCACCGACGCCCGCGTCGCCCTGGCGCTGCTGATCGGTATCGCGACGATCATCCCGTTCGCCACCCTGCCATTCCGCGCCGTCATCACGCCGACGCTGCTGACGCTGGCCGCGCTCGCGCTGGCCGCCGTCTGGCTGACGCGCCTGGCCCTCACGCCCGGCACGCGTCTGGTCGTATCGCCGCTGGGCCTGCCATTGCTCGGCTTCCTCGGCCTCACGCTGGTCTCGTTCCTGATCGGCTCGAACCTGTCACCTGACGGCGCATTGATCCACAACTACGCCAAGTTCACCATCGCCACGCTGTGCTTCTTCAGCATCCTCAACGTGATTCGCGACCGGGCCGGCGTGCGCTGGGCGCTGCGCTGCCTGATCATCGCCGGCACCGCCGCCGCCCTGGTCGGGCTGGTGCTCTATGTGCTGCCCGACGAGCTCGCGCGGCGGGCGCTGGTGTCGCTCGGGCGCATCGGGTACCCCGAGAGCGGCCGCGTCCTGCGCTACGTCGAGGATGACGCCAGCGGGCTCGAGCGCGCCATCGGCCTGGCGGTCGATCCCAACAGCTTCGGCGGCATGCTGGCGCTCGTCGGGGCGCTGACCGCGACGCAGCTTGTGGCGGAGCGCCCGCTGCTGCACCGGCGCACCATCGCCGCTGCGTCGCTGCTCATCGGCGTGGTGCTGTTTCTCACCTACTCACGGGCCGCGCTCGGCGGCCTGATCGTCGCCACCATGTACGTTGCGACGCTGCGCTATCGTCGGCTGTGGTGGGCCATCCTCGGCGGCGGAGCGCTCGCCGCCGTCCTGCTCATCGGCGTCGGCGTCGGCGAACAGTTCGTCGAGCGCGTCATCGATGGCGTGCAGTTCCGCGACCAGGCCAACCAGATGCGGCTGGCCGAATACCAGAATGCCCTCGCCGTCATCCAGGCCTACCCGTTCCTCGGCATCGGCTTCGGCCAGGCCCCCGAGCTCGACCTGGTGGCCGGCGTCTCAAGCGTGTACCTGGCGGTGGCGCAGCGCACCGGGCTGATCGGCCTGGCCGCCTTCTGTGGCCTGCTCGCCTGGTTCTTCGCCCGCAGCATCGCCGCATTGCGGCGCAGCGTCGCGGCCGGCGACGACGAGCGCGCCGCCTGGCTGGTGTCGCTGCAGGCGGCGCTGGCGGCAGCGCTGGCAGTCGGGCTGCTCGATCACTATTTCTTCAACATCGAGTTCAGCCACATGAGCGCGCTGCTGTGGATCACCATCGGCCTGGCGACGGTCGCCGAGGCGCTCGGCCCGCCCGACTAGGCGCCCGAGGCGCCGGTAGGGTCAGGCGGCGTCACGCAGCACTGCCGCCACCGCCTCGAGGGTATCCTCGATGTCGCGCGCCTCAATGCCGCGATGCGTCACCATGCGCACCCGCCGGCCGGCACCGCCGAGCAGCACGCCGTGCTGCCGCAGCGCCGCGATGAAGCTGCGCGCATCGGGTGCGCCCTCGCGCAGCCCGAAGTACACGATGTCGGTCTGGACGCGCGCGAGATCGACGTCGAGCTGTGGGAAGCTGGCCAGCCCGGTGGCGAGCGTGCGCGCGTTCGCGTGATCCTCCGCGAGGCGCTCCACCGTCTGCTCGAGCGCCACGATGCCGGCGGCGGCGATGATGCCGGCCTGGCGCATGCCACCACCGACCATCTTGCGCGCGCGCCGCACGCGGGCGATGAAGTCGGCCGTGCCGCACACCAGCGAGCCGATGGGCGCGCTCAGGCCCTTCGACAGGCAGAAGGTGACGCTGTCGGCATACTGCGTGATGTGGTCGACCGGCACGCCGAGGGCGACGGCGGCATTGAAGACCCGCGCGCCGTCGAGGTGCACGCGCACGTCACGCTCGTCGGCCAGCGCGCGCACCGCTGCCATGTAGTCGAGCCCGACCACCACGCCGCCGCAGGTATTGTGGGTGTTCTCGAGGCAGATCAGCCTGGTCGCCGCCGTGTGGGCATCATAGCCCGGGCTGAACGCCGCCGCCAGCGCGGCCAGCGGCAATTCGCCGTCCGGCGTGGTCGGCACTGACCGGTAGATCACGCCGCCGAGCGCCGAGGCGCCACCCGCCTCGTAGTTGTAGATGTGGCACCGGTCGCCGACGATCGCTTCGTCGCCGCGGGCACAGTGCGCCAGCACGGAGCACAGATTGCCCATCGTGCCGCTCGCGACCAGCACTGCGGCCTCTTTGCCGGTGCGCTGGGCAGCCAGCGCCTCGAGCCGGTTGACGGTGTGATCGTCGCCGTAGACGTCGTCGCCGAGCTCGGCCGTCGCCATGGCTGCCAGCATCGCGGGCGTCGGCAGCGTCACGGTATCGCTGCGCAGGTCGATGGTGTACATTGCTTCCCTCTCACCAGGTTGGTCGCCGCATCATCATACCAGACGCGCGCACCGGTGCCGTCCCGGCTGCGCGCATCGCAGCATGCGCATCCTCACAGCCGGCTGCCGCCGGGCGGCCCGTCAGAACCGCACGATGATGAACGCGGGCGGTTGCTGCTCGTCGAGGCACGCCAGCGCGACCGGTGCGAGCGGATCGCGCACGAACGCCAGCAGCGCGGCGCGGGCGCACGGCTCGTCGAACGCCACGCCGTGGCTTGCGGCGGGGAATTCGATGGCCTGTGCGGCGCTGAGCCGCCCGGCGACGCGCCCGGCATCGCCCGGCGGCGTGATCGGGTCCAGTGCGCCGGCGAGGATGAGCGCCGGCCGATCGCTGTCGACCGGCTGATTCTCGCGGGCGGGGGCGGCGGGTACGTCGAGCGCGGCACAGGCGTCGCCGTAGGCGGCGACATCGAACGCGCCGCGCAGCGCGGGCCACGCCGCGCCGGCCGTGGCGAGCGCCTGCGGCGCGTCGAACGGGATCTCCTCGTGGCAGCGCACCGCATACAGCAGGCCATAGCTGAATTGCCGGTGCTGTGCCGCCGCGTTGATCGCCAGCGCGGTGAACAGACTGTAGTCGACGCCGCGCTCGGCGGCGCTGATCGCCAGCGGCAGGGCCGGCACGATGGCGGCGCTGGCGAGCGCCAGGCCGGTGAGCGCGATCACGGTGGTGCCGTTGAGCACGACGCGATGGCGCTCGCCGGTGGTGGGATCGGCAACCTCGCGCAGCACCGGGCGCTCGTCGAGACGTGCGACCAGGGCGGCGAAGCGCTCGTCGAGCGCCGGGTACGCCGCGGCGCACGCGGCGTCGGCGGCACAGCCGGCGAACAGCGCGGCGAACGCTGCCGCCATCCGTGCCGGCGCAGCCGTCTCGCTGGCCTCGAGCGGCACGACCGAGTCGAGGATGACGCTGCGGATGCCGGCGGGATGGTCGCGCATCAGGGTGAGTGCGAGGCGCGTGCCATATGACACGCCGAAGACGTTCCACTGGGCGATGCCCAGCACCTGGCGCAGCGCCTCGAGATCGGCGGCGCTCGCCGCGCTGTGGTATGCGCCGAACTCGATGCCAGCGGCGCGCAGCCGGCCGGCGCAGCGGCGCCAGGCCCCGTTCCAGCGCTCATCGCGTCCGGCAGCGTCGAGCGCCTCGTCGAGCCAGGCGTAGCCCAGTTCGCTCAATTCCGGGCAATCGAGCGCCGGGCGCGAAGCACCGGCGCCACGCTGGTCGACGACGATCAGCGGGCGTTCGGCGAGCAGCGGCAGGAACCAGGTGTCGTACATCAGCGCGACGCGGGCAAGCGCGTGGCCGCCGGGGCCGCCTTCGAGATACACGATCGGGTCGTCGGCCGGCTGTGCCGCAGTGCTGGCGTAGATCGCCACGTGCAGCGTGACCGTCGGCCCGGCAGGCCGGGTATGATCCAGCGGCACGGTCAGGTCGCCACAACTGACGCTGGCGCCGGCGGGCACCGCGAAGCGGCAGGTGGCGTCGGCAAACCGTGCCGCGCCCTGCACCGTCGGCGTCGGCAGCACCGTCGCCGTGGCGGTCGCGGTCGGCATGGTGGTGGCGCGCGCCGTCGGCGTGGCGGTGGGCCGGGCTGGCGGCACCACGCCGCCACAGGCCGTCAGCAGCAGCGCCACGATGCCCACGATGCCGGCCGCGCGCGCGTCAGCCGGCACTGAGGATGCGCTCCACCTCCGCCAACTCCTCGGCGGTGATCGCTGCAGCATCGGCCGCCGCGACCGCCTCCTCGATCTGGCTGACGCGGCTCGCGCCGATCAGCGCCGAGGTCATGCCGGCATGCCGCAGCACCCAACTCACGGCGAACTGGGCCAGGCTCTGCCCGCGCGCCGCAGCCACTGCCTGCAGATGTACCACCCGGCTCAGCTTCTCGTCGGTGAGATGCTCGGGGCGCAGGAATCCGTTCGGCCGGCCGGCGCGCGAATCGGCCGGAATGCCGGCGAGGTACCGGTCGGTGAGCAATCCCTGTGCGAGTGGCGAGAACGCGATGCAGCCGATGCCCTCATCGGCCAGCACGTCGAGCAGCCCGTGCTCGATCCAGCGGTTGAACAGGTTGTAGCTCGGCTGATGGATGAGACACGGCGTGCCGAGTTGGCGCAGGATCTGCGCCGCGGCGCGCGTCTGCTCCGGCGAATACGACGAAATCCCGGCATAGAGCGCCTTGCCGCTCCGCACGATCGCATCCAGCGCCGCCATCGTCTCCTCCAGCGGCGTCTCGGGATCCGGGCGATGGCTGTAGAAGATGTCCACGTACTCGAGCCGCATCCGCCGCAGGCTCTGGTCGAGGCTGGCGACCAGGTACTTGCGCGAGCCCCATTCGCCGTAGGGCCCGGGCCACATGAAATAGCCGGCCTTGGTCGAGATCACCAGTTCGTCGCGCCAGGCGGCCAGATCGTCGCGCATGATGCGGCCGAACGTCTCCTCGGCCGAACCGGCCGGCGGGCCGTAGTTGTTCGCGAGATCGAAGTGGGTGATGCCCAGATCGAACGCTCGCCGCACCATCGCGCGGCCGTTCTCGTACGGGTCGATCCCGCCGAAGTTGTGCCACAGGCCGAGCGAGATCGCCGGCAGTCGCAGACCGCTGCGCCCGCTGCGTCGATAGGGCATCGCGGTGTAGCGCTCCGCCGCAGGTTGCCAGGTCATGTCGTGCTCCCTTCGTGCGCCAGCGGCGCAGCCGATTCCCTCTCTGTCCACATTGTACCGCGATCAGGGCGCGGGTGTGTCACACGAAGACACGAAGACGCGAAGGGGCGGGGGACGGTCTCACACGAAGACACGAAGACACGAAGGAGACGGGAGACGGTCTCACACGAAGACACGAAGACGCGAAGGGGCGGGGGACGGGAGACGGTCTCACACGAAGACACGAAGACACGAAGGAGACGGGGGACGGTCTCACACGAAGACACGAAGACACGAAGGAGACGGGAGACGGTCTCACACGAAGACACGAAGACACGAAGGAGA
>JAGWYG010000002.1 GCA_018969485.1 Chloroflexota bacterium | reverse complement strand
CTCCTGGTGCTGGCCGACGATGCGCCAGCATTCGCGCTCATTCCGGCACCGACCGTGCTGGATCTGCGCCAGTGTGCGGCGGCGCTGCACGTCAGACGCGCCGAGCTGGCGCCGCTGCGCCGGGTGCACGAACTCACCGGCTACGAACGCGGATCGGTCACGCCGCTGGCAGTACGCAAGCCGTATCCGGTCGTCATCGACGAGACGGCGGCGCTGTGGCCGGTGATCGGCATCAGCGGCGGTGCGCCGGGGTGTGAGGTGCTGCTCGCGCCCGATGACCTGATCCGGCTTCTGGCGGCCCGGCCTGCCGACATCGCGCGATGATGAAGCGGCTCAGGCACCGCGATGAAGCGCATGGCGCCATGCCGCTACGCCGCTGGCCGCCTGGCCGAGCATGGCATGCCGGCCGGCGGCGCGTGCCCTGCAGCCCTACCAGCGGCGCATCGTGCAGCGTCAGGGCATGGCTGTCAGGTTCGCCGCCGAAGCGCACGAAGGTGTGCCCCGGGCCGATGTGCCAGAGCGCGGCGTCACGATCTGCAGCATGTCCAGCGCCCGGTCGGCTCCGGCGACGATCGCGGCTGCCGTCGTGCGCTCCAGCCGCAGATCGGCCGATGCCGCCAGATCGCTGGTGACAGGCACCTCGATCAGCGCGAGCTCGCCGGCGCTGAAGCGGCAGGCGCAGGCGCCCGATGCGCCGCCGGCTCGGCCCCGGCCCACGCCGCACGCCAGTGCGGCACGATGCGTCTGGGCAGGCGGTGCTGCTACCGACGAACCCGAGGTCGCCGAGGACGGGAAATGTCGCATCGTTGGCCAGCAGCGCCCGCTGCGAACGGGGCGTGGCGCCTCGCCCAGGACAGCGGCGCAGGCGTCGCGCGCGGCAGCGGGGAGCGTCCGCTGGGCATCGACGGTGTACTCCCCCAAGCTATTCGTGGGCACCCGGTATCATCACACGCTCTGAGCCTGCAGATGGCGGCCGATCCCGCCGCCAGCGGCGGCGAGTCGGCGTCGTTGTGTCGCATGTGCCGCCGCTGTGCCGGGGGCGATGAACCGCGCTAGTGGCAGATGGCACTCGGCCGCCAGTGCGCAGACATCACCGACGGCGCGTGCTGATGCTGGCCAGTGCGCCGGCCCGCCGCCCGGTGAGGGCGTTGCGATGCGCTCGACATTGAGCGCCAGGCAGCAGGCGATGGCACCGTGCCGCGCGATGGATCTTCGGCAGCGTCGGCGGCGCCTCCGGCCCAACCAGAACCTGCTCAGTTTGGCATGCGCGGCCACGCGCCGTACGAGTAGCCGGTCCCGTAGGGGATCGCGTCGGCCTTCGTGGCGTACAGCGTCCCCTGCTGGGCAGACGAGCCAAGCTGTGGCAGCAGGTCAGCCAGCCGCCAGGTCGGTGTCGATGCATACGCGGAGGCCTCGGTCTGGCGATTCGGGGTGGCTCCGGCACGGACGGCGCTGCGAACCTTCATGGTGGTGCTCCTCACACTGATGGACGCTGCTGCACGGGACGATTCACCCATCCCGGTCGATCTGTACCCTGTTTCCGGCGCGGACGACGCTGCGGGCGCTCTAACGTTTCCCCCTCCACCATCGGGACGTCTCAGCATACCGATTTGGATAACTGTCTCCGGCGCGGACGGCGCTGCGAACCTTCATGGTGGCGCTCCTCACACTGATGGATGCTGCTGCACGGGACGATTCACCCATCCCGGTCGATCTGTACCCTGTTTCCGGCGCGGACGGCGCTGCGAACCTTCATGGTGGTGCTCCTCACGCTGGTGTGTGCCCAGAGGCACACGCACACGACGTATCCATCGCGGTCGATCTGAAACCGGTCTCCGCCGCGGGCGTTCATGGCACTCGCCATTTCCCGTCGGGCTTCGGCACCCTGGCCCCGGCGCGGACGGCGCCGCGGATCGCGCGGCATTCCTGCTTCACGCATCCCAGCCGAGACGCTCGGCGAGTGATTGTGGCGGATAGCGCGAGCTCATCGCGCTGCGCTGATACCAGTAGGCTACCACCGCGTAGCGGCATACCGCACCGTCGGCCCAGTGCTCCGCCCGATACTTCTCGATCGATGCCTCGAATGTATGCTGAAAGGGGATGTCGTCACAGACATGAAACCGGTCGACTGACGTATGGCCATTAGCGTTCAGTTCGATCCATGGCATCGCCGCGTATGCGCTGTCGAACGTCGGGAACGGCGGCTCGGCCGCCCAGGCGAAGCCGATGTAATCCTCGGTCCCCGTGCCAAATGTTGACGGCATCAACTCGCCATCGACGAAGAACTTCTCATCGCCCTCGCCCCACCACCAGTCGATCGATTTGCGATCCCACGTGCCATACCACCATTCGTCCGCCGGCTGCACCGGTTCGGGCCAGCGGTTCCACACCGCCAGATGCATCCCGACGAAGCGACCGGGACCATCGACCAGCAGGACCGGCCAGTCGATCGCCCGCCCGGCATCACGGGTGTGATCGAGCCCAGCGTCGCGATGCCAGCGCGCGTGAAATCGCAGGAGTTCGGCCGGATCGCCCGGTGGCGCGCCGCAGACCAGCTCAAGGTCCACGTCAACCGTGCGCGCGTCATCGTTCCCCAGCACCAGCCGCGCGCCGGTCGCAAATGGCATCACCCAGTGGCAGTACCCTTCCTGCTCATCCATGCCCAGCGGCAAGGTCCGGTATGGCGCGAAGTCCGGTTCAGCGCCGAACAATGCGCCGATCGGCGACCAGACTGCCGCTGTGTCGGCGCCATCCCAGAAGAGCGCGATGGTGCATGCGCGCAGCGCACGGCGTCGCAGCGCCGGATCGGGTTCATCGATCCGCAGACGCAGGCTCAGCACGGCGCCGGCGCCATGGTGGGACCACACCTCGCTCGCGGTGCCGGCTTCTAGTCGGCAACGACGTCGCACCAACTGCTCGCCGGGCGCCGCACGTCGCCGGCGCCCACGCTGACTGAGCGCCCGGTCGGCTGCTGCCAGCGCGATCTGTGCGCCGCGATCGAGACCGTGGCGGAGGTCGGGCAGGCCGGTGCCGTCGGGAAAGCGCGTGTATGTGATGTGATAGTACGCGCCCCATTCGGGATCAAGCGTGATGGTGCAATGGCGCTGGTAGGGGATGGGTATGAAGCGATTGCGCCCCCGCGAGAGCGTCGGCACTAGTTCCGGCAAGTTCAGCGGCGGCACGTCAGTGCCGAATCGCTCGAAGAAGTCACGGAATGACAGCGCGATCACTGGCTCGTCGGCACCATCGAGCCAGATCCGGATCCACCCGGCGCCTGGTAACGCCGACCACACCCGCCAGATGACGCCGGGGCCGTCCTCGTCGAACACAACGATGCGTTCACCATCACGCCGGATGAAGCCGCTGCCATCGTCGTTGGCATCCCATGCCTGGTAGGTTCCCGAGGTGGCATCGTAGTGCGATCTGCGATCGCGGCTCGACTGGCATCCCGTGCGCTCGCCCGGCGACGGCGGCAACGTCAGCCGCGTCAGATCGGTCAACCGCTTGATCAGGTCGGTATACTCATACGATGCCATCAGCGCCTCCCTGCGCGCCTGTGCGCGTCCTGAGTATACCCGATCCTGGCCCATAGTGGGAGACAGCATCACTATGATCGGGTGGCGGCGAGTGGATCAAGCACGCGCGCAGTGGGCAGTAGGCAGTCTAGCTCCCGCGCGCATCACGGCCACACGTGGCGCCGGGCGCGGCCGCCCGATGCCGCGGCATGCCCGTCGTCGTGTAGGATGTCCGGCATGGTTCCATCAGACGCCGTGTATGGGAGGCGACCGTGCCGATGCCGCGAATCTGGAGTGATGCCCGGCTGGTGCCGGAGGTGCAGGAGCAGATCCGTCAGTTTGCCGAACTGACGACCGGAGGGGATCTCGATCGGCTGCCGGGCTGTGCGGCGGCGATCGTCAGTTCGATGTGCCCCGCCGATGGCGCGTTCATGGATCGTGCCGGCGACGCGTTGTGGGCGATCGCGCGCCCGGGCATCGGCTACGACAACGTCGATGTCGCGGCGGCCACGGCGCGTGGCATCGTCGTGATCACGACCCCCGACGGCCCGACGGAATCGACTGCCGAGCATGCGGTGGCGCTGTTGCTGGCGCTCGCCAAGTGCGTGGTGATCGGCGACCGGCGCATGCGTGCCGGCAGCTTTGCCCTGCCCGACCATCCGGGAATGGAGCTGCGCGGCCGCACGATCGGGCTGGTCGGGTTCGGCCGGATCGGACGCCGTGTGGCCACGATCTGTGGTGCCGGGCTCGGCATGCGCGTGCTGGCGTACGATCCGCACGTCGACTGGTCGCGCACGGTTGCGCCGGAGGTGACGCCATGCGCCACGCTGGATGCCGTGCTGTCATCTGCCGATGTGGTCTCGCTTCACACGGCGCTGACCGACGAGACGCGTGGCTTGATCGATGCCGGGCGGCTGGCGCTGATGCCGCGCGGCAGCATTCTGATCAACGTCAGCCGCGGGCCGGTCGTCGATGAGGCTGCGCTCGAGCAGGCGCTGCGCAGTGGGCATCTGGCGGGCGCCGGGCTCGATGTCTATCGCGTCGAGCCTCCCGACCTGCAGGCGCCGCTGTTCGCGGCACCGAATCTGGTGACGACGCCACATATCGCGTCGTATACGCGGGCGGCGCTGCTGGCGATGGGGCGCGGCGCCGCCGCCGGGGTGGCGACGGTGCTCGGCGGGGCGTGCCCGCCCGGTGCGATCAACCCCGACGTGTGGCCAACCAGCCGCGCACGCCGTGGCAGCTGAGGAAGCGCCCGTCGCCGGTCAGCCGTCGCGCAGCCAGGCATAGACATCGTTCCAGGTGACCGCGCCGTCGTCGGGCCCGTCGTGACCGAGACGGTCGCGGGCCAGTCAGAAGACTGCGGTCAGCACCGCTTCGTCAGTCGGCTGCTGCCCTTCGGCGCCGGTCATGCTGTCGCCGTCGGTGCGAATCCATGAGGATCCGGCGCGGCGGATGAACGCATAGTACTCGCGGTTGCCGGCGCGGACGATCCCGCCACGTGCGGCGACGGTGTCGAGCACGGCGCGTTGTATGTCGTCGGCGCTCATCGGGCGCTGCGGGTGCAGCGTGGCGCATGACGCACGGCCAGCGGCCAGCGGCGCATCACACCGGCACCAGAGCGGCGTGGTGTGCCGGAATGTGTGCCAGCACGATCGGCGTCCCCGCCGCGATCGTGCCGCCGTGCACCACGATGCCCATCACACCGGTCTTGCGCACCACAGCGCCGTCTGGCCCGCGCTCCAGCACCGCCGCCAGCAGGCCAGGCATGGAGTCCTCGATCTGGTGGCATGGATTGCGCAGACCGGTCACTTCGATGAGCACCTCGTCGCCGATGCGCAGCTGTGTGCCGGCCGAAAGCGCCAGCAGATCGATGCCGCGGGTGGTGATGTTCTCGCCGAGCTGGCCTGGTGCGACCGCAAACCCACGGTGCTGCAGCTCGTCGAACAGCTCGGCGTGGATCAGATGGACCTGGCGCAGGTTCGGCTGTGCGGGATCGCGGGTGACGCGCGAGCGGTGCCTGACTGTCGGGCCGCAATGCGCGTCGCCGCTGACGCCCTGCCCCGCGATCAGCTGGATGCTCGTCGTCGTCGTTTTGGCGAATGTGTGCTCTGCAGCGCGGTGAACCGCGGTGACGATCATCGTTGGGCCCTCCAGTGGTGATGGTTGCGCGCTCTGGCGTACGATCGCGCTGGTGCGGCGCAGCTCGCCACCATCCGCCGCCCGGCAGCGATTCTAGCACAATCCGGCCGGCCAGGTTCGCGGCGCATGCCGGGGCGCGGTTGAGGCATCAGCGTGGCTCCAGCGCACACACCAGCGCGGCGTGTGCCGGCAGGTCGCTCACCGCCACCTGGAGCCGCCCGGCGGCCACGCGGGGTGCTGGCGCCGCCGCCGGCGACTGATTCAGCACCGCGCAGCGGTAGTCTCCATCGGCGAGCGGTGCAGCGCCGGCCAGCCCGAGCGAGGTGACCGGTTCGGCGGCGAAGTTGAGCACCACCAGCAGCGTCTCGTCGCCGCTCTGGCGCACGAATGCCGCCACGCCACGTGCGGCCGGATCATCCAGCAGCGTCATGGTGCCGCGCGACAGCGCCGCATGATTGCGATGCAGCGCGATCAGCGAACGGTAATGCTGCCACAGCGATGACGGATCGGCGCGCTGTGCCGCCACCGTCATCGCCGCATCGCCCGATGCCGGCGCCTGCCATGGCGTTCCGCTGGTGAAGCCGACGCCCGGATCGGCCGACCATTGCATCGGTGTGCGCAGCCGCTCATCGGGCTTGGTGCCTGTCATGCCGATCTCTTCGCCATAGTACAGGAATGGTACGCCGGGAATGCTGAGCAGCGCTGTCGCGGCGATGCGCATCTTGCCGACATCGCCACCCAGCGTCGTCATGACGCGCTCCTGGTCGTGATTTGTGAGAAACGGGGCATAGCGGTGATCTGGCAGCCGTGCTGCGGCGGCGAGCGCCCGACGGAAGTCAGCCGCATCGCCATACCGGGCGGCGTCCACCATTGATTGCGCCAGGCGAAACTCGAAGAATGCGTCCAACTGGTCGGGGTAGTACTGTTCGAGCACGCCGGGACGGCCATCGAACACCTCGCCGACGGTGAAGACGTCGGGGCGTATGGCGCGCAGCGCGGCGGCATACTCACGGAGCCATGCGTGGGTCTCGCGGGTGTTCTCCTGTGCGCGGCCCACCTCGATGATGTGCTTCACCGCATCGAGGCGGAACCCGTCGACGCCGACATCGTCGAGCCAGAAGCGGCTGATGCGCACCGCCTCGGCGCTCACCGCCGGCTCACGATAGTTCAGGTCGGGCATGCCCTGCCAGAACACGCCGTAGTAGTAGCCGCCCCCCGGCGCGGCGTGCCAGACGTCCTGCCCCCATGGGCCGGTGTAGCCCGGATCTGCCGCCGACCACAGATACCAGCGGTGTGTCGCCGATGCAGGATCGCGCGAGGCCACAAACCACGGATGGCGAATGCCGGTGTGATTGAGCACCAGATCGACCAGCACGCGGATGCCGCGCTGGTGGGCCGTACGCACGAACGCCCGCAGTTCCTCGAGCGTGCCGTAGTCCGATTCGGCGGCCTCATAGTCGATGACGTCATAGCCGTGATAGCTGTCACCCTCCGTGACCGGCATCAGCCAGACGCAATTGACGCCCAGATCGACGAGATAGTCGATGCGGGCGGTCATGCCGACGAAATCGCCCACACCATCGCCATTGCTGTCGGCGAACGAGCGAACGAAGATTTCATAGCACACGGCGTCGTCCCACCAGCCCTGCCGGACGAGCGGCGCCGGGCTCGGCCCGAGCGTGATGGTGGGCGGCACCGTCGGCAACGGCACGGCGGTGCCGCGGGTCGGCGTCGGCGCATTGGCAGCCATCGTGGCGAACAGTGCTTCCTCGGCGGTGAGCGTGGCGCGCGGCGTCGCCGCAGGTGCTGCCGCCGGCGGCGACGGGTCGGGCGAGGGGGCACCGGCGCACGCGGCACAGCACACCGCAGCCAGCGCAATTCGCAGGAAACGCAGCATGGACACCTCCTGGCTGTCGCGGTCTCGTGTCCACAGTATACCCGCGGACGGCGCGGCTGTGCGGTGTGGCGCGAGCCGTCTCATTGCACCGATGTGCCGCCGAGGTATGCGAACGCCGTCGGACCGTCGGCATCGAATGCGCGCTGATTGACGCGCCGGAACCGCCATGTGCGACCGGACGCGCTGCTGACTTGCACACACCAGGCTGTGATGGCGTGGCGCGTGGCACGGTCATCGGGCGGCCGACCGGTGCAGCGCCGGTCGGGGATCAGTGCGTGAGCAGCCGCCGGGGCAGGCGATGTCTCGTACGCGCCCATGTTGTGCCAGGCGTCGATGGCACGCGCAGCGCGGCGCGGTCGTCCGCCCGGCACGTGGCAGATGAGGGTCGGTTGCACGCCTGATGCGGCATCCCGTCTGCCGGATGGCGGCGATCATTGCGCTCGGATGGTGGAGCCAGACCGTCGCTCAGGTATCGCCCGCATCACGCTGCGCCACAGGTGGCGGTCATTCCACGGCGCCGCCATGAGTGGCCAAAGGCACAGCGATCGCCCGATCAGTGTGGCATGTACATGCCCACCACCGGCACCGTTTCACGTGACACGCAGAACGTGCCGGGCATTCAGGCGCTTCCTGCGACGTTGTGTGCTGCGACACATCACGGCCGCGGGTTGCATGGCATGCTGGCGCCGCGACACCGCTGCGCATGGCTGGACAGCGGCGGTGGGCACCTGTCGGTACGTGCGACATGCCGGGCTCTCGGCGCCGGTCACGCGCAGCGTGGCGTCGGGTACTCATGCCCCGGTGCTGTTTCACGTGACACACGCGGGCACGATGAGTGGCTGCCAGGCGCCACGCCAGCGCGCGTGGTCATGCCTCCGCTGCGCCGTCCCGCGTGATCGGGCCGAGACGGTGCGCAGTCATCGGCACGTGCGCTCCGCCGCCGCAGGATGTGATCCATGGGCAGGGAGGCGCATGCTGCATGATGCGTGCCGGCTCGATTCGCCGCGTGCCGGCGCGCCCAGGCCGACCGGGCGCGGAGCGCCGCTGCCGCTGCGTGCTATAATCGCCGACGGTGCCGGGCATCCGCACGGCGCGCATACAGCCAGAGAGGAGCATCCTCGATGCAGATCTATCTCGATACCGCCAACCTCAACGAGATCCGCGAGGCAGCGAGCTGGGGCATTCTCAGCGGGGTGACCACCAATCCCAGCCTGATCGCGAAGGAGAAAGGCGGCGATTTCCGCGGCATCATCACCGAGATCGCCAGCCTGGTCGACGGGCCGATCAGCGCCGAGACGATCGCGCTCGATGCCGATGGCATGGTCACCGAAGGGCGTGAGTACGCCCAATGGCATCCGAACGTGATCGTGAAGGTGCCGAGCACGCCAGCCGGCCTGCAGGCAGTCTCCCGGCTCGCCGCCGAAGGCATCCGCACCAACGTCACACTCTGCTTCAACGCGACCCAGGCGCTGTTTGCCGCGCGGGCCGGCGCATTCATCATCAGTCCGTTCGTCGGCCGGGTCGACGACACGGGCATCGATGGCATGGGCCTGATCCGCGAGATCGTCCAGATCTATCGGCTCCACCATCTCAAGACCCTGGTGCTGTCGGCGTCGATCCGGCACCCGCGCCACATCATCGAGTCGGCGCTGGCCGGGGCCGACATCGCCACCTGCCCGTTCGGTGTGATCAAGCAGAGCATGAAGCATCCACTGACCGACAGCGGTATCGAGCGCTTCCTGGCCGACTGGAAGGCGCGACAGTAGCAGCTTGCCGCACCGATGATGAGAAGGGAATGACACGCATGGCGTCTTCTGTGACGGAGCACGACACGCTGGCGATCAACACGCTGCGCGTCCTGTCGATCGATGGAGTGCAGGCAGCCAATTCCGGACATCCCGGGCTGCCGCTCGGCGCGGCGCCGATGGCGTACACGTTGTGGTCGCGCTTCCTGCGCTTTGACCCGGCGGCGCCCGACTGGCCCGACCGTGACCGGTTCATCCTGTCGGCCGGGCATGGCTCGATGCTGCTGTACGCGCTGCTGCACTGCTTCGGCTACGACGTGCCGCTCGCCGAGTTGAAGCGCTTCCGGCAGTGGGGCTCGCGCACGCCCGGCCACCCCGAGTGCCACATGACGCCCGGCGTCGAGGTGAGCACCGGGCCGCTCGGCCAGGGGTTCGGCAACGGCGTCGGCATGGCGATCGCCGAAGCGCATCTCGCCGCGCGCTACAACCGTCCGGGGTTTCGCCTGTTCGAGCACTTCACCTACGCGCTGGTGAGCGACGGCGATCTGATGGAGGGCGTGGCGGCCGAGGCGGCATCGCTGGCGGGCCATCTGAAGCTGGGGCGCCTGATCTACCTGTACGATGACAACGATATCTCGCTCGACGGGCCGACGCGCCTGGCGTTCACCGAGGACGTGCTGGCGCGCTTCGCCGCATACGGCTGGCAGACGCTGCGCGTGGCCGACGGCAACGACGTGGCGGCGATCGAGGCGGCGATCGAGGCGGCGCGCGCCGACACCGGGCGTCCATCGCTGATCTCGGTGCGTACGGTGATCGGGTATGGCAGCCCGCGCGCGGGGAGCAGCAAGGTGCACGGCTCGCCGCTGGGCGCCGATGGCGTGCGCGCCACCAAGCTGGCGCTCGGCTTCGATCCGGATGCGGCGTTCGTGGTGCCCGACGCGGCGCTGGAGCCGGCGCGACGCGCGGCGGCGCGCGGGGCGGCCGAACATCAGGCGTGGCGTGCCCGCCTGGATGCCTATGCCGCGGCATATCCTGCCGAAGCGGCACAGCTGCGTGCGGCCCTGGCGGGGGTGCTGCCGGCTGGCTGGGCCGATGGGCTGCCCCACTACACGCCGGCCGGCGGCGAGCAGGCGACGCGCGATGCGGCGGGCAAGACGCTCGAACTGCTGGCACAGCGCATCCCCGGCCTGATCGGCGGCTCGGCCGACCTGTCGGAGAGCACCAAGACGCCGGCGGTCGCCGATGGCAGCTTTCAGGCGGATCATCACGCTGGCTCCGTGGTGTGGTTCGGCGTGCGTGAGCACGCGATGGGCGCGGCGCTCAACGGCATGGCGGCGCACGGCGGGGTGATCGCCTACGGTGGCACATTCCTCACCTTCGCCGATTACATGCGCGGCGCGATCCGCCTGGCAGCGCTGTCGCATCACCCGGTGGTGTATGTGTTCACCCACGACAGCATCGGCCTGGGCGAGGATGGCCCGACGCACCAGCCCGTCGAGCAGATCGCCTCGCTGCGCGCGATGCCGAACCTCACGGTGATCCGCCCGGCCGACGCCAACGAGGCGGTGGTGGCATGGCAGGTGGCGCTCGAGCGGCGCGACGGCCCGACAGCGCTGATCCTCAGCCGCCAGAAGCTGCCAGTGATCGACCGCAGCACCCATGGCTCGGCTGATGGCCTGCGCCACGGTGCCTACGTGCTGCGCGAGGCCGACGGCGGCACGCCTGATGCGCTGCTGATCGCGACTGGCTCGGAGGTGGCGCTGGCGCTGGCGGCGCAGGCGTTGCTGGCGGCGCGTGGCGTGGCCGCGCGGGTGGTGAGCATGCCTAGCTGGGAGCTGTTCGCCGCACAGTCGCAGACGTACCGCGACGCGGTCCTGCCGCCGCAGATCACGCGGCGCGTCGCGATCGAGGCGGGGGTGAGCATGGGGTGGCAGCGCTGGGCTGGCGATGCCGGTACGATCATCGCGGTGGATACGTTCGGCGCGTCGGCGCCGTACCAGGAGATCTACCGGCAGTATGGGCTGACGCCCGAACGGATCGCGGCAGCGCTCTGACCCACGGGTGCGGTCAGCATCGCCACGGGCGGCTATGATGCCCGGGCACGCGCCACCGCGCCGCCCGGGCATCATAGCCGCATGGCTCACTGGAAGCCACCCGCGGTCGCATGCATGCCGCGCTCGGCGGCGATGCGCGCCTCGTAGCCGCTGGCGCGGAATGCGGCCAGCGGATCGGCCGGAACGCCGAGTCGCTCGCGCACGACGCGCAGCAGCGGGCGCACGTCGCGGCGGAAGGCGTCGCTCAGCACAGCGTGCGCGCCGAGCACGTCGCCGTCGGCCTGGTGCTGGGCTAGCCGGTCGCGCGGAACACACAGCGCCCGGGCATACGCCTCCTGGCAATTCAGCACCGAATAGATCATCGGTGCCAGCTTGCCCTCGATGTTGTGGCTCTGGTCGAGCATGTAGGCGACCTGGCGCGCGGTACTGCGCGCCGGCTCGTCGGCGCCCAGCCCGGCCGACGTCAACTCGTGGTAGATCAGGAACAGCTCCCACGGATTACTGCTGCCGACGATGAGGTCATCATCGGCGTACTTGCGGTTATTGAAGTGGAAGCCACCCAGGCGCCCCTCGTCGAGCAGGAAGCCGACGATCTGCTCGATGTTCACGCCCTGGGCGTGGTGTCCCAGATCCACCAGCACCTGCGCCTGCGGCCCGAGCTTGAGACACCAGGCATAGGCGGTGCCCCAGTCGGGGATGTCGGTGCTGTAGAATGCCGGCTCGAAGAACTTGTACTCGATCAGCATGCGCGCCGCGGGCGGCAGATGGCGGTACGCCGCCGCCAGTCCCTGCTCGAACCGGCGCTTGCGCGCGCGCAGCGAATCCTGCCCGGCATAGTTGGTGCCATCGGCGAACCACAGGCTCAGGGCATCGCTGCCGACCAGCCGCATGATCTGGCAGCACTCGACCAGATGCTCGATCGCCGCCTCGCGGGCGCCGCTGTCGGGGCTGCCGAGCGAGCCGAGGCGATACTGCGCGTCCTGGAAGACGTTGGGGTTGACGGCTCCGATGCGAATGCCGCGCTCACCGGCATACTGGCACATGGCAGCATAATCGCCATCCGCCGGCCGATCCCACGGGATATGGATCGCCACCGAGGGCGCGATGCCCGTCATGCGCTGCACCATCGCCGCATCGTCGAGCTTCTGCGCGGTGGTCGTCGCCGCACCCGGCCAGGCGAATGCCTTGAAGCGCGTTCCGCTGTTGGCATAGCCCCAACTCGGCGTCTCGATCTGCTGCTGTTGCAGGGCCGCGAGCACCGCGGCGACATCCGTACCCTGCGCCGCCAGATCCGCCGCCAGGAGTTCGAACGCTACCGGTGAATCACTCATCGTCGCCTCCTCTCACGCCAGATAGAAGACCTGCTCGAGACGCAGGAAGCCCTCATCGGGGCGACGGCCTTGCAAATCCTCGAAGTACGGCGCCATCTCGGCTTGCCAGCGCGCATTCACGTCGCGCGCCGCCATGCCCGCCAGCGCCGCCGCCAGGTCGGGGGTCTCGAAATACCCCACCAGCAGGCCGTCATCGCGCAGGAACAGCGAGTAGTTGTGCCAGCCCGTCGCGCGCAGCGCCGCGAGCATGTCGGGCCAGACCTCGGCATGGCGCTGGCGGTAGATGTCGAGGCATTCGGGCCGAACCTTGAGCAAGAAACAGACGCGCTCCATCGTTCGCTCCTCTGGTCTCGTCGGATCATGGTTGCACGTGGACTTTCAGCGTCTCGCCGGCGGCGAAGGCGTCCAGCGCGGTGGCAAACCCGTCGAGATCGACGGTATGGCTGGTGAGCGCGGCGGTCTGGATCAGGCCGCGCTCGAGCCAGGCGATCGCCGGCGGAACGGTGACGTTCAGCGCGAAGCTGCCGATGATGCTGATCTCGCGGCGGAAGATGTCGTACGGGTTCCAGCGCACGAGCGCATCGCGGGGTGCGACGCCGAATTGCAGGTAGTGCCCCGCCGACCGGACATAGGCCAGGGCGTGCTCGATGACCGTCGGCGCACCGGTGGCGTCGGCGACGATGGCGAAGCCATCGGGCGCCTGCTCGCGCAGCTGTGCCGCCAGGTCGTCATCGGCCGCCACGACCGCGCCCAGCCCGAGGCGGCGGGCGAGCGCCAGCCGGTTGGTGCGGCGCTCGACGATGGTCACATCCAGCGCGCCGCGCAGCCGCAGCGCCTGCGCCAGCAGCAGGCCGATCGGGCCGGCGCCGAACACCAGCGCGCGCGCCGTCGTCTCGACCGGCAGGCGCGCCATGGCGTGTGCGACGCACGCCAGCGGTTCGATCCATGCTGCTGCGGCGTCGTCGATGGCATCCGGCACCGGGAAGCACACCCGCGCCGGCGCGACGAGATACTCGGCGAATGCGCCGGCCTCGGTGACGCCCAGCACGCGCCAGCGCTGGCACTGGTTGAAGCGCCGCTCGCGGCAGAAGCTGCACGCCCCACACGCAATGTTTGGATCGACGGCGACCCGCCACCCGGGCTGCAGATCGGTGACGTCACGGCCGAGCGCGACTACCGTCCCGACGCATTCGTGCCCCGGAATGAGCGGAAACCGCGAGGCGTACTCGTCGCGGAAGATGTGCAGATCCGTACCACAGATGCCACAGCGGGCCACCCGGATCACCACGTCGGACGGCCCGGGCGTCGGATCGGGCACCTGGCGCACCTCGACCTGGCCCGGTGCGGGGAAGACGACTGCGCGCATGCGCACCTCCTCATGGCATCAGGGTGACCTTGACCGACCGATCGCCCGCGGCGACCAGATCGATGCCGGCCTGGTAGTCGCGCAAGGGCAGTTGATGGGTGATGATGCGATCGAGCGGCAGCCGGCCGGCGGCGATCATCTCGATGGCGATCGGGTAGCAGTACGGGCCGAGATGCGAGCCGTGGATGTTCAGCTCTTTGGTATCGCCGATGATCGTCCAGTCGACGGTCACTGGCTCGCGCATCACGCTGAACTCGACGAACGTGCCGAGCTTGCGGATCATCGCCAGACCCTGCTCCACCGCCGCCGGATGGCCGGTCGCCTCGATGTAGACATCACAGCCGTAGCCGCCGGTCATGCGCTGCACCGCGGCCACCACATCCTCGCGGCGGGGATTGAGCACCACATCGGCGCCGCAGGCCTGCGCCAGCGCCAGCCGGTCGTCCTCGAGGTCGATGGCGATCAGGCAGCCGGGGTGCTTGAGGCGCGCTGCGGCGATCATGCCCAGGCCGAGCGGCCCGGCACCCGCGATGGCGACCACGTCGCCGAACTCGATCTCGCCGCGCTGCACCGCGTGGATGGAGCACGCCAGCGGCTCGATGAAGGCGGCGTGATGCGGCGCGATCCCGGCGGGCACGCGGTAGTTGAGCGCGCCGCGCGGAAACCGCAGGTACTCCGCCATCGCACCGAACGTACGCTGGCGGAAGCCGTAGATGTCGTGGACCATGCACATCCAGTACTGGCCACGCCGGCAGAAGCGGCAGCTCCAGCACGGCACGATCTGCTCCGACACTGCCAGATCGCCGATGGCCAGGCCGTACTCTTCGGCAGCGCCCTCGCCGAGCGCCACGACCTCGCCGACGAACTCATGGCCCGGGATGACCGGTGGCTGGCAATAGCCGCTGCGGCGCGCATCGCCCCAGAACAGCGGCGCGCCCAGGTAGCACTTCAGATCGCTGGCGCAGATTCCCACGGCACGCACGCGCACCAGCACCTCGCCCGGGCCGATCGTCGGCACATCCCATTCCTCGAGCCGGTAGTCGCGCGGGCCACGACAGACCACCGCCTGCATCCGTTCCGCCATCATGCCCCCCATCGGTGGTCAGTACAGCTTCCCCTCACGGCGTATGCCGGTGTAGTCGATGTACACCGCCTTCGTCTCGGTGTAGAAGTCGAACACCTCGACGCCCTGCTCGCGTGGCCCGACGCCGGTGGCTTTCATCCCGCCGAACGGCATCTGCGCCTCGCCGCCGAGCGTCGGCGAATTGACATGCGTGATGCCGGTCTCGATCTCGTCGATGTAGCGGAACACGTGCGACACATCGCGGGTGTAGATGCTCGACGTCAGGCCGAACTCCGAGGTGTTCGCCGCAGCCATCGCCTCGGCAAAGCTCTCGACGCGGATGGCAGCGAGCACCGGGCCGAAGACCTCCTCGCACGAGATGCGCATCTCCGGGCGCGCGCGGTCGAAGATCGTCGGCTCGACGAAGCAGCCGCGAGCCAGGTCGCCGGCATCGGCACGTGCGCCACCGCACAGCAGCTCGGCACCCTCGGCGCGCGCCACCGCGACATAGTCGAGCACCTTGTGCATCTGGGCAGCATCGACGCACGGCCCCATGTCGATCCCCGGCTGCAGGCCATCGCCGAGGCGCATCGCGCGGGTCAGCGTCACGATGCGCTCGAGGAATGCGTCCGCCACCGGATGCATCAGGATGACCCGGCTCGTCGCCGTGCAGCGCTGGCCCGTCGAGCCGAATGCGCCGGCGAAGACCCCGGCGACCGCCAGATCGAGGTCGGCGTCTTCCATGACGATCACCGGGTTTTTGCCGCCCATCTCGCACTGGGCGCGAATGCCGCGAGCCGCGGCGCGCCGATAGACATCAAGGCCGATCTCGGTCGAGCCGGTGAACGAGACGGCCCGCACGGCCGGATGATCGATCAGGACATCGCCGATCTCATTGCCGCTGCCGTAGATCATATTCAGCACGCCGGGCGGCACGCCCGCTTCGATGAAACACTCGACCACCAGCGCTGCAGTGGCCGGCGTGATCGTTGCCGGCTTGAACACGACGGTATTGCCCGACACCAGCGCCGGCGCGATCTTCCACACCGGAATAGCCGCGGGGAAGTTCCACGGTGTGATCAGCGACACCACGCCCAGCGGCTGCCTGATGGTGTAGCCGAGATTCTCCGGCAGCTCGAGCGGAATGGTCTGGCCGGTGAGGCGCCGCCCGTGCGCGCCGGCGAACTCGGCGATGTTGATGCTGCGCTGCACCTCGCCGAGCGCCTCGCTGAGGATCTTGCCCTCTTCGCGCACCAGCGTGCGGGCGATCGCCTCCTTGCGCTCGGCCAGCAACCGCGCGGCGCGCGTCACGATTTCGCCGCGTCGCGGCGCCGGCGTGCGACGCCAGCCGGCGAATGCCGCGGCTGCGGCATCCAGCGCCGCCACCGCCTCCTCACGCGTCGAGAGCGGCGTCTCGCCCAGCACGTCGGCGGTATTGGCCGGATTGATGTTCGCCACCCGCCGCGTGCCGCGCGATTCGCACCACGCACCATTGATGGAGTTTCGATAGACCGTCACGGTGACCTCCTCAGTTGCCGCCGCCGGCGCGCGCCTCGAGCCAGTCGCGGTCTTCGATGCGCCGCAGGGAGCGGTTGAAGCATTGGGCGATGCAGAACAGCAGGGCTGCACCCGAGACCAGCGCGATCAGCACGCCGGGATCGAGCACTCCGCCGGCCAGGCCGGCGAGCAGCGTGCCGAGCGGGAAGCTGCCCTGGGCGATGACCCGGCGGACGGCGAACACGCGCCCCTGCAGTTCGTTGGGCGTGACCGATTGCCAGATCGCCTGTGAGTGGCTGTTGAGGAACGGGACCATCGCCGCCGACAGCGCCGCCAGCACGGCAGTGAGCCAGACCAGCGGCGAGAGGCCGAGCAGCATCTCGGCGGCGAGCGAGATGATCATCGGGATGAGTACGCCGACGATGCGCCGATGGCGTAGCCCGCCCCACACGCTCATCACCACACCACCGGCCACGCCGCCGATGGCGCTGATGCTGTTGATCAGCGCCAGCCCGGCCTCGGTCCCCATGCCGAGCGCCGCGCGGTCGGGCGCGAGCGAGAACTTGACGAGCAGCGGCAGGAGCGTGCTGACCGGTGCGGCGCTGAAGTTGACGACGGTGAAGGTGCCGAGCAGCCAGAGCATGGCGCGACGGCGCCAGATGTAGCGCACACCCGAGCCGATGTCGTCCAGCAGGCTCGGCGTGGCGCCGCCCGCCAGATCGCTGCGGCGTGGCGACGGAATGCGCACCAGCGCCAGTGCCGCCACCGCGATGGCGAATGTCGCCAGATCGACGAGCAGCGCCAGGCTGGTGCCGTCGGCGAGCCGCGCCAGCCCGCCGTCGGCGCCGCCCTGGCGCAGCAGCGCCGGCCATGCGATCAGCGTCGCCGCCAGCGCCGGCGCAAGCACCCCCGAGAGCGCCCAGGCCGTCTGCATCATGCCGTTGGCCTGTGGCAGGCGCTCGTCGGGCACCAGCAGGGCGTACGAGGCATCCCACGCCGAGTCGTGGAAGGTATTGGCGACGCCGGCGATCACGTTGAGCGCCAGCAGCAGCCACAGGGTCAGCAGATCGCCGAGCACCAGCAGCAGCAGCGTCAGCGTCACCAAGCCACTGAGCGCATCGCTCAGCAGCATCGTCCGCCGCCGGTCGTGCCGGTCGGCCCAGGCACCGCCGATTGGCGCAGCGATCAGCCCGGCGAGGAAGTGGCTCAGACCGTACGCCGCCAGCGCGAACGCCAGCTCGCCGCGTTGTTCTGGCGCGGGGTAGGCGCGCTGCGTCAGCCAGATCGTCAGCGCGAACCCGGTGATCGCGCTGCCGAACACCGAGCCGGCCTGGGTGAGCCAGATCACCACGAAGGTGCGCCAGCCGTCGGCTGGCGCGTGCGGTCGTGTCACGGATCGTGTCGCTTTCCATCGCTGGCCACCATGGCGCGCCGGCGATCAGGCGATCGCCTGGTCGACGATGTCGAGGGCGCGATCCATCACCGCCAGACCCTCGAGCAGTTGCTCCTCGGTGATGCATAGCGGCGGATTGACGAAGAAGGTGTTCCAGCGCACCAGCGTGAAGACGCCGTGCTGACGCAGGAACGCATTGAACGCCGGCATCGGCCCAAGCTCGCTCGGCTTCGGGTTGAATGGCGTGAGCGGCTCGCGCGTCGCCCGGTCCTTCACCAGTTCGAACACCGCAAACAGGCCGATCGAGCGGGCATCGCCGACCGAGGGATGGCGCTCCTTGATGCGCGCCATCTCGACGCGCAGCACCTCGCCGAGCCGGGCAGCCTGCTCGATCAGGCCATCCTCCTCGTAGACGCGGATCGTCGCCAGGGCCGCCGCACATCCGACGGCATGCGCATTGTAGGTCAGGCCGGCGAACAGCGGCCGCTCCTCGAAGTGCGCGGCGATCGGCTCCGACACGATCAGCGCGCCGAGCGGCACATAGGCCGACGTCAGCCCCTTGGCGACGCTCATCATGTCGGGCACGACGCCCCAGTGATCGACGGCGAACCAGCGGCCGGTCCGGCCGAAACCACTCATCACTTCATCGGCGATCATCAGGATGCCGTAGCGGTCGCACAGCGCGCGAATGCCGCGCATGTATGCTGCGCTCGGGATGAGGATGCCGTTGGTACCGACGACCGATTCGATCATGATTGCCGCGATGGTGTGCGGCCCCTCGAGCTGGATGATCTCCTCGGTGGCGGCCAGCACGCCGGCGGTGTACTCGGGATCGTCGAGCGCCTTGCCTGCCCGGTACGGATAGAAATCGGGAATGCGCACCACGCCGGGGATGCCCGGCTCGGCCGCCCAGCGCCGTGGCTCGCCGGTGAGCGAGATCGCGCCGGCGGTAGCGCCATGATACGAGCGGTACCGCGCCATGATCTTGTGCCGCCCGGTGTACCACCGGGCGATCTTGATCGCATTCTCGTTGGCCTCGGCGCCGCCATTCGTGAAGAACGACTTGGTCAGATTGCCGGGCGTGATCCGACGCAGCACATCGCCGAGCTCGGCGCGCACCGCGGTGGTGGCTGCCGTGGGCGCCACATAGGCCACCCGCTGCAGTTGGGCGGTGATCGCATCGATCACCCGCTGGTCACCATGGCCGATGTTGACGCACATCAGCTGCGAGTTGAAGTCCATGTACCGCTTGCCGTCGACGTCCCACAGATAGATCCCCTGGGCGTGATCAATGACCAGCGGGTTCATCGTCTTCTGGGCCGTCCACTCGTACAGGGTCGTCGCGCGCGAGAGATCAAGGATCTCCTGGCGGGTCCGGTCGGTCGTCGTCATCTGACAGTCCTCCTGCGCATCGGATTGCGCCGCCACGGCGCACCATGCCGGGGTGCGATCTCCCCACCGGCCACATGACTGCATTGTACGGCGCGGCGCCACCGTGGTCAACGCCCACATGGCGGTGGCGCCGGGTGGCGGGGCGGGCTGCCAGCGGCGGGCCGGGAGTGCGCGACGCGCGGGTGGCGCGCGTGCGGCGCCGCCACCTCACGGCAACGTCAGCACCTGTGGCTCGCCATCGGTGATCACGATCGTATGCTCGAACTGCGCCGACAGCGAGCCATCGTCGGTGCGCACCGTCCAGCCGTCGACCGCATCAAGCCGGGTGGCGGCGGCACCGGCGTTGACCATGGGCTCGATGGTGAATACCAGCCCCGGACGCAGCCGCAGGCCCTGACCGCGCCGGCCGTAGTGCAGCACCGTCGGTTCGTCGTGGAGTTTCTGGCCGATGCCGTGCCCGGTGTACTCCCGCACGACCGAGAAGCCGTGGGCCTCGACGTGGCGCTGGATCGCCTCGCCGACATCACCGAGGTGGGCGCCGCCGCGCGCCGCCGCGATCCCGCGCCACATCGCCGCCTCGGTGACTTCCAGCAGGCGCCGGGCGTCATCGGCGATCGTGCCGACGCCGACGGTGATGCAGGCGTCGCCGTACCAGCCATCGAGCACGACGCCCATGTCGATGCCCACGATGTCTCCGTCGTTCAGCCGATAGTGCGACGGAATGCCGTGGCAGATGACGTTGTTGGGTGAGATACACAGCGTGGCGGGGAACCCGCGATAGCCCTTGTAGGCTGGGGTGGCGCCACGGCTGCGGATGAATGCCTCAGCCGCGGCGTCGAGCTCGCTGGCCGCGACGCCGGGCCGGATCAGTGGTCGCAGAACGTCAAAGGTTTCGGCGACGAGGCGACCGGCGGCGCGGAGTTGGGCGATCTGGGCGCTCGAACGAAGAGTGACCGGCATGCAGCTGCCTCCTGTGGCGTTGCAATCATCAGATGGGGCATGCCCACGGCCGGCGTCCGGCCAGTGCTGCGTCGGGCGGCCGACCGGCCGCGCGCACGGCGTGATGGCGCTCAGTCGATCCCCAGCGTGCGCAGCGCGGCGCGCGCCGCTGTGACCCCGGCGAGCGGCGTGCGGCCCGTGGCGTCGCGCTCGCCGATGATGTCCTGCTCCACCACTGCCCAGCCACGGTACCCGCTGGCGCGCGCGTCGGCGACGACCCCGGCGATGTCGGCACAGCCGCTGCCGAGGGCGGTGAATACGCCGTTGGCCACGGCGGTGACGAAATCATGGCCGGCGGCGCGCGCCCGCGCCAGGGACTCCGCCGCGACATCCTTGAGGTGCAGATACCGGACGCGTGCGCCGTAGTGCGCCAGCGCCGCCCGTGGCTCACCGCCACCATAGACATAATGCCCGGTATCAAGACAGATGCCGACCAACTCTGACGGAACCCGCGAGCACAGCGCCGCCAGCTCGGCCGGCGTCTCGACGTATGTCCCGGCGTGATGGTGGAACACGGTATCGAGGCCGAGCGTGCGCAGTTGCCGCGCCAGCGACGATACCAGCCCCGCCGCGCGATCCCAGTCGGCTGCGTCCATGCCGGCGACCACATCGGGAGCGATCTGCCCGGCGCTGGCGGCGCGCCGTGCGTCCCCCGCGTCCGACAGCACCATCGTCGTCGCGCCGAGATCGGCCAGCAATCGGCCGATCGTCAGCGCGTCATCGGCCGCGTCGGCGAAGCGCGCTGGCGCGCTGAGCGGCACCGGTACGAACGCCGACGCCAGCGTCAGGCCACGCTGCGCGAGCGCCGCGCGCAACGTACTGGCATCGGTCGGGTAGTAGCCATATGGGCCGAGTTCGGTCGCGACATACCCCGCCGCCGCAATCTCGTCCATCACCTGCGTCCACGGCAGCCGCGCCGCCCCACTCACCACCTCAGTCACGCCCCACGACACCGGGGCCGCCGCCAGCCGAATCGCTCCCGTCACGTCACCGCCTCGTCTTTCCGCTCACAGGAAGAACCGCTCGCGCTGCTGCGCGATCTCGTACGCCGCGCGGGCGGCGCGGGCGCTGTCGACCTCGGCAACCTCGGCGACTGGCACATCCCACCACGACTCGTAGCCGGGCACCCGCTGATGACGGTCGACCTCGACGGCGATCACGACGGTGCGCTCAATGGCCCGCGCCGCCACCAGTGCCTGCCGGACATCGCCGATGGTGCGACAGCGCAGCACCGCCGCGCCCAGGCTCTCGGCATTGGCGGCCAGATCGACGGGCAGTACCGTGCCGTGCAGCGCGCCCGTGGCATCGCGAAAACGGTATTCGGTGCCGAACTCCTGGGCGCCGACTGCCGCCGACAGCCCGCCGATGCTGCTGTAGCCATGATTGTCCAGCAGCACAATCGTCAGCTTGTGGCCTTCCTGGATCGAGGTCACGATCTCGCTGCTCATCATCAGGTACGAGCCATCGCCGACCATCACGTACACCTCGCGGCTCGGATCGGCCATGCGCACGCCGAGTCCACCGGCGATCTCGTAGCCCATGCACGAGTAGCCATACTCGAGGTGATAGCCGAGCGCATCACGGGTCCGCCACAGCTTATGCAGATCGCCGGGCAGGCTGCCTGCCGCACACACCACCACGTCGCGCGGCGCCGACGCCGCGCACACTGCGCCGATCACCTCGCCCTGGCTCGGCAACGGCCCGTGCTCCAGCTGGAAGACCCGCTCCGTCTCTTCGTGCCATTCGGCGGCATAGCGCGCAGACTGCGCCTGATACGCCGCGTCGGCCGTATACCCCGCGAGCTGGACAGCCAGTTCATCGAGCACCTCACGTGCATCGCCGACCAGCGGTAGCGCCGCGTGTTTGTATGCATCGAACTCGGTGATGTTGATGCCGATGAACTGCACGTCGGGGTGCTGAAATGCCGTCTTTGACGCCGTCGTGAAATCCGACAGCCGCGTGCCGACCGCAATCACCAGATCGGCGTCCCGCGCGACGCGATTGGCCCCCGGCGTGCCCGTCACGCCGATCGCGCCCAACTGATGTGGGGCATCGAACGGCAGCGAGCCCTTGCCGGCCTGCGTCTCGCCCACCGGAATGCCGGTCTGTGCGACCAGCCGCGCCAGCGCCGCCTCGGCCTCGCTGTAGTGCACGCCGCCGCCGGCGATGATCAGTGGCGCACGGCTCGCCCGGATGCGCGCCACGGCACGGCGGATCAGCTCACGGTCGGGGCGCGGGCGCGGCACCAGCCAGATGCGTGGTTCGAACAGGCTCAGCGGATAGTCGAACGCCTCGGCCTGGGTATCCTGCGGCAGCGCCAGCGTCACCGCCCCCGTTTCGGCGGGCGAGGTCAACACCCGCATCGCCTCGGGCAGCGAGGTGATCAATTGCTCGGGCCGCATGATCCGGTCCCAATAGCGTGATACCGGGCGAAAGCAATCGTTGACCGAGATATCCGGCGTGCGTGAGTCCTCAAGTTGCTGCAGGACGGGCGCGACGCGCCGGTGTGCGAAGATGTCGCCCGGCAGCAGCAGCACAGGCACGCGGTTGATCGTCGCCAGCGCCGCACCGGTGACCATGTTGGTCGCCCCGGGGCCGATCGATGAGGTGCAGGCGAATGTCTGCAGGCGCCGCCGCATGCGTGCGTATGCGACGGCGGTGTGCACCATCGCCTGCTCGTTGCGCGCCTGGTAGTAGCGTAATCCGTGTGCCCGCTGATGCAGCGCCTGCCCGATGCCGGCGACATTGCCATGACCGAAGATGCCGAAGACTCCGGCGAACAATGGCCGGCGCTCGCCATCGCGCTCGCTCGACTGCGCCTCGAGAAACGTCACCAGCGCCTGCGCCATCGTCAATCGTCGCGTCTGCATCGATCGCTGCTCCTCACGGCGCATCTGCGCCACCATCTGCCTGTGCTCCATCCCGCCGGCATCGGCTGCCACGCCCCCCGATCATGGATTTGGCGCCGGAGCCGGAACTGCCGGCGTGGGCGTCGGCTCGCCCGGCGTGCTGATCTGCTGGACCGGCAGGGGCTCATAGAGCGTCACCTGGTCGGGGCGCGCCGGCAGGCGTGGCATGCCCTGCTGGCATCCCGCCGGCAGCGGCGATGGTGGCCTGATGCCAAAATGCGCCTGCATGATCTGGGTCGCCGCCGGCACCGCGATCGTCGACGAGCCATCGTTCAGGTCGCCACTGCCCTCGACCAGCACCAGCACCTGGATCTCGGGCTGGTCGTAGGGGGCGAACCCGACGAACCAGGAATGACTCTGCCGCACCAGTCGTGATTCCCGACCATCGATCGATGTGATCGCGATCACCGGGCCAAATTCGGCGGTACCGGTCTTGCCGGCGATCATCAGCCCCGAACATTCGGCCCGCGCGGCGATGTTCAGCCCCTCGACGACCGAACGGCGCATGCCTTCACGGGCCACCCGGAAGTGCCGGGGATCGATGTCGATGCGCCTGATCAACTCTGGCTCAAACGATTGCACCACGTTGCCGCTCGAATCGATGATGCTTCGCACGATCTGCGGCCGGAACAGAAACCCACCATTGGTGACCGCCGCCGCAGCATTGTTCAGCTGGAGCGGCGTGACCTCGAGGTTCCCCTGCCCGATCGATGCGTTGTAGGTATCACCAGTCGTCCATGCCGAACGCAGCACTTGCTGCTTCCACGCCGGTGTCGGCACCCGGCCGGGCAATTCGCCCGATATCTTGACGCCACTGCGCTCCCCAAATCCGAACCAGCGCAGCCCTTCGGCAAAACCAGTGATGCCGATGCCCTCCGGGATGTTCTGCTCGTTGGGATTCAGATTGACCACCTGGTCTTTATTGCCGCCGGCGACGGACATGAAGAACACGTTGGAAGAGCGCATCAGCGCCTCTGAGACATCGATGTAGCCGTTATCGCGCAAGCTGGAATTCGGATACTCGTAAAACTGCTCCTTGACGAACTGATCCTCGACGACCAGTTTTCCCGGATCGCGCACTCGGGTATCCGGTGTGATCACGCCGCGCTGTAGTGCGATCACCGCGTCGAACTGCTTGATCGTCGAGCCCGGCGGATACTGGCCGGCGATCGCGCGGTTGGTCAGCGGGGCTGCGCGGCGGATCGCTTTCTGTGCCTCGGGGTCCGTCGGGTACAGCAGGGCGGCCAGCTCATTGTTGCGCCCCGGGCCCCAGATGTTGTTGTCGTAGCTCGGCAGGCTGACCATCGCGAGGATGCGGCCAGTCCGCACCTCGCTGACGATCGCCACGCCGCTGATGATCGGGCTGTACTCACGCTTGTACGCCATCGAATCGGGCATGATCTGACGGCGGCGCTCGCTCTCGGCGATCCAGTTGCGCAAGATCGTCTCGGTCTGGTACTGCAGCGCGACATCGAGCGTGAGCACCAGGCTGTTGCCGTCGCGGGGGGGCTGCAGCACCTCCGGCGAGCGTACCGGCCATCCCAGCGCATCGACGATCACCGTCTCGACGCCAAGCTGGCCGCGCAGCTCGCTCTCAAAGCTGGCCTCGATGCCATCCTTGCCGATGCGGTCATCGTCAAGGTAGCGTGGCATGCCGAGCTGGAACGGATTGACCTGCTTGCGGATGATGCCACACTGCACCGCGTTGCCGATCGAGTCGAGCAGGCCAGTGATCCATGAGCGTGCCGGATTCTGCCTGACGAGCTCGCACTGGCTCACCCGGCCGATATACCCGAGGACTTGCGAGAGCGACTGGACGTGTGGGCTGAGCGGGTAGCGTCGCTCGTAATCCTGCTCGATCAGGACGCCCGGCAGGCTTGCGGCGTTCTCGCGGATCACCAGCGCTACTTCGCGTGGTACGTTGCTCTCGACCAGCAGTGGCCGATATCCCGGCACATCGCTGCGCGCCACGAGCCCCTCGATCGGATTCTCGAGGCCGATGGTGTGCGAGTAGACGTCGCTCAGGCGGACGGCTGCCCCGGTCAGCCCCTCTGGCACCGTCATGGTGAACACGTCATCACCGCTGTCCCGGGCGATCTGTGCAGCATCGATCCCGAGGCCCTGTCGCAGGTCGCTGACGAGGGCGGCATCGTCGGTCAGCGCCGATGTCGGCGAGATCACCAGCGTATTGGATAGCCCGAGCAGATCGCTCACCGAGGCGAAGACGCGATCGCGCTCGGCAGGATCGGTGGGCAGATCGGCCGGGCGCAGCGAGACCTGGTAGATCGGCATCGTCTCGGCTAGCTTCGTCTTGCCGTCGCTGGCGAGTATTTCGCCGCGAATCGGGCGCAGCGGCACGTAGCGCGTGGTGCGTACATCGGTCGTGTAACGGTACCGATCGGATTCGGCGCTGACCAGCTGCAGCTGATAGAGTCTGGCGACCAGCACAACGAACATCAGCAAGATGATGATGCGCGAGACGAGCAGTTGCATGACGGCCTCAGTAGATGTCGATCGCCAGTTCGCCGCGGCGGCGGGCGCGATCCCAGCGCAGGATCAGGTAGAGTGGAAGCGCCGGGATCAGCGCTGCCGCGATGTCGGGCAGCGCCACGACCAGCAGGTACGGCTGGATGTCAAACCAGCCCTGCTCGATGCCAAGCATCAGGATCAGTACACCGTGATAGACCAGCGAGCCGATCGCGACGCCTGCCAGCGGCAGCATCCAGTTGTTGCGATTCAACCATGCCAGCGGCAGCGTGGCGGCCAGTGCGGCGCAGAGCAGCGCCATGGCATGGCTCCCGAGCATCGCACCACTGCAGAGATCCAGCCCGATGCCGCTGTAGAGCGCCCAGCGCACGGCGACGTCGGGTTCGGAGATCAGCCCCTGACAGACGACCAGCACCAGCAGCAGGTTCGGTACGATGGCATATGGCCGGGGAAGCACCGATGTCTGCACCAGCGCCAGCAGGACGAGTGCGACCATCAGCACCAGTTCCTGCGCGATCTGTTCCTCTAGTCGCCGGCGTTTACGATGATCCATGCGTATTGCACCCGACTCGGATCCACATACGGGCGAATCTCGGCGATCTGCGAGCGGCCTTCGATCCGGACCGACTCGATCGTGCCGATCGGGACGTTCGCCGGGATGGCCGCGCGCGGCAGGTCGGTGGCCAGCCGCGCGCTCAGTCCCGCCGTGACGACTGTCTCGCCTCCCGCGAATGCGACTTCACGGTCGATCTCCTCGAGCCAGATGCGTGAGCCGCGCTGCCAGCGCCCGTTGACCAGGCCGGCGATGGTTCCTTCGCCCTGATAGACCTGCGCGCTCACCGAACTGCTGAAATCGGTGATCAGCAGGGCGATGGCGCTCTGTGGACCGACGCTCTCGATGACGCCGACCAGCGCCGGTGGCTGGCCACCCTCCTGGGCGATGACCGCCATCCCCGGCTGGATGCCATCCTCGATGCCGACGGCCAGCATGATGATCTGCCTCCCGGAATCAGGCGTCATCGCGCTGACGGCGGTGCCGACGAGCTGCCAGGGGCGCTCCTGCTCGATCCGTACCTGCTCGCGCAGGCGCCGGTTCTCTAGCTGGGTCACCTCGAATTGGATCAGCCGCTCCTTCAGTTGGCTGTTCTCGGATTGGAGCGCGGCGATCTCGGCACGCAACGTGGCGACGTCGGTGATCGGCGAGCTCACCTGCCCGAGCGAGAAGCTGCCGGTGCGCATCCACGCCAGCACCGGGGCGATCCACGATTGCACCTGCCCCCGTACGGGATCGGCCATCCCCGAGCGGTCGAGCGCCAACAGCAGGATGATCAGCAGGAAGATGACGACGATCAACGTGACGCCACGATAGGACGGTGCGTTGGGTAGCTTGATCTGGCGATTGCGCATCATGGCGAAACGACCTTCACGGCCGGTGACCGGCCGTCATGGCGGCGTCAGTAGCGAACGCGCCGCGTTCGCTGCGTGCTGGTGAGAATGTCACGGAAGATCGGGTTCTGGAACTCTTCGACCATCTTGCCCGCGCCACGCGCGACGCACGACAGCGGGTCCTCGGCGATGTGGACCGGCATCTTGGTCTCGGCGGCGATGCGCCGGCCGAGCCCGTGCAGCAATGCGCCACCGCCAGCGAGCATGATGCCGTGCTCCATGACGTCGGCGACGAGCTCTGGTGGCGTCTCTTCGAGCGCGACCCGCACCTCGGCGACGATTGTGTTGACTGGCCCGGAGATGCCTTCGCGCAGCTCGACGCTCGAAATCTCTACCGCCTTGGGCAGGCCGGTGAGCAGGTCGCGGCCGCGCAATACGACTTTGAATTCCTCGTCGAGCGGGTAGGCGCTGCCTGCGGCGATCTTGACTTTCTCGGCCATGCGTTCGCCGATCAGCAGGTTGTATTCGCGTCGGGCAAACTGGATGATCGATTCGTCGATCTCGTCACCTGCGGTGCGGATCGAGCGATTGATCACCAGGCCGCCGAGCGAGATCACCGCGATTTCGGTGGTGCCACCACCAATGTCGACGATCATCGAGCCGATCGGCTCGTCGACGGGGAGCCCGGCACCGATGGCAGCCGCCATCGGCTCCTCGACGACGAACGCCTGCCGCGCATTGGCGTTCAGCGCTGCGTCGTGTGCGGCACGCATCTCGACTTGTGTCACGCCCGAAGGAACGCCGACGACGACCCGCGGCCGGGGCGAGACGAATCCGAACGCACGCTCGTGTGCCTTCTTGATGAAGTACGCCAGCATCTTCTCGACGACGTCGAAGTCGGCGATCACACCGTCTTTGAGCGGCCGCACCGCGACGATGCTCGCCGGCGTCTTGCCGACCATGGCCTTGGCCTCGGAACCGACGGCCTTGACTTCCTTGGTCTTGCTGTCGATCGCGACGACCGAGGGCTCGCTGATGACGATGCCCTTGCCGCGTACGTGAACGAGCGTGTTGGCAGTGCCGAGGTCGATCCCCAGATCGCGGCTGAACGCGCCAAACAAAGAGTTGAGCGGATTGAACGCCACGGCGGTATCCTCACGCGGTGCGGCCGCCAGGCCGCACAGCCTCACACTGCGCACTTGCTCCCGTATTATAACATAGTGCGTTCGCTGGTGCGGATGTCCCCGGAGCCTGGTTGGCCCAGGGCAACGTTAACATTCCTGAAGCTCTGCCTCAGACACGCCGGACCAACCTGCTCCTGAAAAGGGGATCATGCCGGCCACCCGCAAGGGGGGCCTACGGGATTGCCCGCACGCCGGGGCGATCCGCATTCGGGGTTGGAATCACGCGGCGAGCCTGGCCTGCTGCGGCCGCGTCTGGCGCCAGTGTCCTGGCCGGACATCCCGCAACGCCTGGACATGTGCCTGCCCCATCAGGAAGCCTTCTTCTATGCCTCCCAGGAACAACCTGCCCCCGCCCCCTTCGCGTCTTCGTGCGAGCCCGTCTCCCGCCCTTCGTGCCTTCGTGCCTTCGTGCCTTCGTGCCTTCGTGTGAGCCCGTCCCCGATGCTGCTATACTGGGGATGGGTGCTGCCGCGGGCAGCCTGACGGGAACGACGACGATGCGATTCTTGCGAGCCCTCTTTGGCGCCGGTGCACCACCGGCCGACGAGGCCATCCACCTGTACGTGCGGTGTGCGCGCTGCGGCACCATCGTCCACGTGCGTGTCGATCCGCGCAACGAGCTGCTGCTCGAATTCGATGACGGCGGCATGCCCGCCGGATATCGTCTGGTGAAGGAAGTGATGGACGCGCGCTGCTTCCGGCTGATGCGCGCCGAACTGGTGTACGACCGATCGCGGCGTGAGCGGGAGCGCAGCATCGCTGGCGGTGCGTTCGCCACCCGCGAGGAGTACGAGCGGCAGCAGGGCGCGGCCACGCCGCGTTCCGGCGCATGAGGAGGGAGCGATGACGCCGACGATCCAGTGTGCGCGCTGCCAATCCGCCGATGCCACCCGGCCGCTCGCCGCGCTGCATGCCGACGCCACGACCGACGCCGCGTTGCGCGCCGCCATCGCCCCGCCGGTATCGCCATCGCGTCCGGCCGGGCAGATCGGATGCGGTGCGCTGGTGCTCAGCGGCGGTGGCGCCACGCTGCTCGGCATCGCCGCCGCGCTCGCCAGCGAATGGCAGGCGGTGGCCAGCGGGGTCATGCGCACGCCCGAGGAGCACGCCGCCGGGCTGATGCAGGATTCGGCCTTCAGTGGCGCGGTGGTGTTCATGTTCGCGTTCATCGTGCTGTTCGGCGTGTTCATCTGGCGCCACATGCGTACCAACGTCGCGTTCGCGCTGGCCGCCGACCGCTGGGTGCGCGCGGCACAGCGCTACGAGGCGCTCGGCTGGTGCGCCGGCTGTGGCCAGATCTGTGCGCCGGGCGAGCTGTCGATGCCGTCCGAGCACCTCACGGCATATCTGTACGATGGGCGGCGCGAGCGCCCCAGAGGTGATACATGACGACCGACACGACGATCCGGCTGGTGCGCGGCGCCTGCCCGCACGATTGCCCCGACACCTGCGCCACCATCACCGAAGTACGCGACGGCGTCGCGGTGCGCTTCGGCGCCGATCCGGCGCACCCCGTCACGGATGGCTGGCTGTGTGCCAAGGTGCGGCCCTACCTCGAGCGCGTCTACAGCGACGAGCGCGTGCTGTATCCGCTGCGGCGCGTCGGCGCGCGCGGCGCCGGCGAGTGGCGCCGCATCAGCTGGGATGCCGCCCTCGACGAGATTGCGACGCGCTGGCGGGCGATCATCGACGAGCACGGCGCGGCGGCGATCCTGCCGTATTCGTACAGCGGCACGCTCGGCGTCCTGCAGTCGGCGGTGGTCGATGCACGACTGTGGCAGCGGCTCGGCGCCAGTGGCCTGGCCCGCACGATCTGCTGTGCCGCCGCGCACACCGCGGTGGCAGCGACGCTCGGCGCGCGCTACAGCGCCGACTACGCCGACGTCATCCACAGCCGGCTGATCCTGATCTGGGGCCACAACCCGGCCAGCACCGCGCCGCACTTCATGCCGTTCCTGCGGCAGGCCCAGCGGGCTGGCGCACACGTCGTGGTGATCGATCCGCGCCGCACGCTCACCGCCCGCTCGGCCGACCAGCACATCCAGCCGCGCCCGGCGACCGACGCCGCGCTGGCGCTGGGCCTGATGCAGGTGATCTTCGCCGAGCAGCTCCACGATGAGGCCTGGCTCACGGCGCACAGCATCGGCTGGCAAGCACTGCGCGAACGTGCCGCCGCCTGGCCCCCCGAGCGCGCCGCCGCCGTCACCGGCGTGCCGGCCGAGACGATCGTGGCGCTGGCGCGGGCGTACGCCACGACGCGGCCCGCGCTGCTCAAGACCGCCGATGGCGTCCAGCGGCATGCCAATGGCGGCCAGACCTTCCGCGCGCTCTGCGCGCTGCCGGCGGTGGTCGGCCAGTATGGCGTGCTCGGCGGCGGCCTGAGCTATTCGACCGGTGGCTACGCGGCGTGGGACGACGCGGCGATCCGCGGCACGGCCGCCGCGCAGCCGCCGCGCGTGATCAACATGAACCGCCTGGGGGCGGCGCTGCACGGCGAGTTGCCCGGCCCGGGCATCCATGCGCTGTACGTCTACAACGCCAATCCGGTGGCATCGACGCCGAATGCCGGCCGGATTGTCGCCGGGCTGCAGCGCGACGACCTGTTCACCGTCGTCCACGAGCAGTTCCTCACGGATACCGCGATGTATGCCGATATCGTGCTGCCGGCGACGACTCAGCTCGAGCAGGTGGATCTGCATCGGCCGTATGGCCATCGCTGGCTGCAGTACAACCATGCGGCGATCGCGCCGCGCGGCGAGTGTCGCAGCAACTGGGATACCAGCCGGGCGCTGGCGCGCGCGCTGGGGTTCGACGAGCCCTGGCTGCATCAGCCGGCCGAGGATGTCCTGCGCGGGATCGTCGACGCCAGCCGTGCCGGCAATCCGTTCCTCGCCGGCATCACCCTCGAGCGATTGCAGCAGGAGGGGACGGTGCCGCTGACCATCGCCGGGCAGCAGCGCGTACCGTTCGCCGATGGGGTCTTCCCCACGCCATCGGGCAAGCTGGAGCTGTACAGCGCGACGCTGGCGGCCCAGGGGCTGGACCCGCTGCCTTCCTATCAGCAGCCCGCCGAGCTGGCTGCCGCGCCGGCCGACGGACTGGTGCTGCTCACCGGCGCGTCGCATCACTTCGTGACCTCGAGCATGGCGAACCAGCCGAGCCTGCGCCGCCGCGAGGGCGAGCCGTTCCTCGAGATCCATCCGGCGGACGCCGCAGCGCGTGGCATCGGCGATGGCGACGCGGTGCTGGTCGAGAATGCCCGCGGCTGGTGTGCGCTGCGCGCCGTGCTGACCGACGCGGTCGCGCCGGGCGTGGTGGTGTCGCCCAAGGGCCATTGGGCGCGCTATGCCCCGGACGGCCGCAACATCAACTGGCTCACGCCCGATGCCCTGGCCGATCTCGGCGGGCAGGCCACCTTCCACTCGAATGTGGTGCGCGTCCGGCGCCGTGATGCGTGAGCGCACCGGCTGCGCACGCTGGATGCCGCCGGTGCTGCTCGCCGGCGGCATGCCCTGGCCGGCGGTCGGCACACCTCAGTTGCCCAGCAGCAGGTTGGCGATGTGATCACCGATGCCGACGGCATCGGCCCAGTACATGTTGCTCAGGACGATCACCGTCGCATCGACTTCGGGGAACCGCGAGATGTAGGTCGACGCGCCGGTCATGTCGCCGGGATGGCTGATCATCAGCAAGCCCGACGGCCGCGTGATCCGCCAGCCATAGCCATAGTCGCGCAGGCCGGGCGTGAACATGCGGGTGCGCTGCTCGGCGCCGAGCAGTTGATCGCCGGCCAGCGCCCGATCCCAGCGATACATATCCTCGACGGTGCTGAACAGCGCCCCGGCTGAGTCCAGCGTCGAGACATCGATGAAGCTGGCTGGCTCGTCGAAGTTGTTGTAGCCGATGGCGAGCTCCGGGCTATAGCCGCCCATGCTGACATCGTAGCCGCTCCCGCGCATGCCCAGCGGAATGAAGATTTCGTCGCGGATGAAGTCGGCGTATGGCCGTCCAGCGACCCGCTCGATGATCCGGCCGGCGAGGACGTACGCGGAATTGCCGTAGGCATATGCTGCACCGGGTGCGAACGACACGCCGGCATCGCGAAAGCGCGCCACCAGCGCATCAGGCGTCGTGTGATTCATCTCCGTCGGCTCGAAGTCCAGGAAGTCGGTGTAGTTGGGGATGCCCGAGGTGTGGCTCAGCAGGTGATGCACCGTGATCCCGCGCCAGAGCTCCGGGCAATCGTCGAGGTAGGTGCAGATCGAGGCATTCAGATCGACCAGGCCGCGCTGCTGGAGGATCATGATGCCGGCGGCGGTGAACGCCTTGGTGAGCGACGCGAGGCGAAATCTGGTCTGTGGGGTGTTGGGGACGCCACGTGCCGCATCGGCCATGCCGTAGCCGCGCGCCAGGGCGATGCGACCCTGCAGCGCCACCAGTACCGACCCCTGGAACAGGCGCGCGTCGGTGAGGCTGGTGAGGTAGGCATCGATCGCCTGACCGCGTGGGCCGAGCGCCTCGGGCGTGGCGATCGCCAGCCCCTCCGGCAGTGGCGTGGCGGTGGGCGTCGCACTGGGATCGGGCGCAAACAGCCCGGCCCAGCCACCCGCCTCGCTGGTCGCGCTCGGCGCGATCGTCGCCAGGATGCCGCCGCCGGCGGCGCCGCTGCGCAGGCGATCGCCGGGAACGAGCGGCGCACTCAGCATCAGGATGAGCAACAGGCCAGCAGCGATGATGACGAGGGTTGATTGCGCAAGCTTGTGCACCGTCCATACTCCGATATGGTGTAGTAGAAATTGCACAGCATTGTACCCGAGAGTGGCGCTGCGTTCAAGTGGAGCGGCGTGCGTGCGGCGCGTGCCGGGCGGCACCGGTCGCAGCCATGATGAGGGGGAGTGCGGCGTCCACATCGGGCAGCCGGCGGCCGGATCCGCCGCAGCGCAGCCACCGGCCGCGCCGGCACGGCCAGCATCGCACGCAGTGCGACGCGCCGTACCAGCGCGACCACGCCCCGGGGGCGTCAGATCAGGGCCTTCTCACTGTCGCGATCGAAGATGTGCATCTTCGCCATATCGACCACCACCTCGATCGACGTGCCGACGCGCGCCGCCGTGCGCGGATCGAAGCGGCCGACGATCTCCTTGCCGCCGTTCTCGAGGAACGCGAACACCTCGGAGCCCAGCGGCTCGACCACCGTCACGTTGGCGTTCATGCGGGCGCTCTCGTTCACGCCGCGCGGCACATAGTGCGCATCGTGGACATCCTCGGGGCGGATGCCGAACACCACGTTCATGCCGATGTGATCGGCGATCGCCTCGACCTGTGCCGCCGGCAGCGGCAGCTGGAAGCTGCCGAAATCCGCCACCACGCCGCCATCGACGCGGTTCAGGCTGGCCTCGAGGAAGTTCATCGACGGCGAGCCGATGAAGCCGGCGACAAACATGTTCACCGGGTGATCGTACAGGTGCTGCGGCGTGTCGAGCTGCTGCAGCACCCCGTCCTTCATCACCGCGATGCGCGTCCCCATCGTCAGCGCCTCGGTCTGGTCGTGGGTCACGTAGATGAAGGTTGTCTTCAGCCGCTGGTGCAGCTTCGAGATCTCGGCGCGCGTCTCGACGCGCAGCTTGGCATCGAGGTTCGACAGCGGCTCATCCATCAGGAACACTGCCGGGTTGCGCACGATCGCGCGACCGAGCGCCACGCGCTGGCGCTGGCCACCCGAGAGCGCCTTGGGCTTGCGGTCGAGCAGGTGCCCGATCTTGAGCATCTCGGCCGCTTCCTTGACGCGCCGGTCGATCTCCGGCTTGGGGGTCTTGCGCAACTTCAGGCCGAACGCCATGTTGTCGTACACCGACATGTGCGGGTAGAGCGCGTAGCTCTGGAACACCATCGCGATGTCGCGATCCTTCGGCGGCACGTCGTTGACCACCCGCTCGCCGATGAGGATGTTGCCGTCGGTGATCTCCTCGAGGCCGGCCAGACACCGCAGCGCCGTCGTCTTGCCACATCCCGACGGGCCGACCAGCACCAGGAATTCCTGGTCGTTGATCTCGATGTTGAGGTCCTTCAGTGCCGCAAAGTCGCCGAACCGCTTCCACACGTGATCGTACTTGATGCCTGCCATGTCGCTGCTCCTCCTCGTCGTGGGGTGCTTGCTGCCACCGCCATCGGTGTCAGCCGAGACGCGCCGCGGGCGGCGCGGTGGATCGCCGGATCATGAGTCGGGTATCGAGCGTCACCGGGGTGACGGGCGTGCCGGGGGCGCGGATGTGCGCGTCGAGCAGTTCGGCCAGCCGGCTGCCGAGCTCGGCGCGCGGCTGACGCAGCGCAGTGAGCGGCGGGTCGACGTGCGCCGCGAGCGGGACGTCGTCGAGACCGACGAGCGAGATGTCGCCGCCGATGCGCAAGCCGGCATCGCGGATGGCGTGCATCGCGCCGAAGGCCAGTTCGTCGCTGCCGGCCAGGATCGCCGTGGGCGGCGCCTCGGCGCTGAGCAACTCCTGCATCGCCAGGTAGCCGTGCGCCTCGCCAGAGCCGGCCTCGACGACCAGCGCGGGGTCGAGCGGCAGCTGCGCCGTGCCGAGTGCGGTGGCGTAGCCGGCGAAGCAGGCGTCGCTGCTCAGCCGCTCGCCGGGCGCCTGGATCAGGGCGATGGCGCGGTGCCCGAGTGCCAGCAGATGGCGCACCGCCTGGGCTGCGCCGCCAGCGACGTCACAGCACACGACCGGGCAGCCGTAGCCGTCGGGGGCACCACCGGCGCAGATGTAGGGTACGCCCGCATCGGCCAGCGCCGCGACGCGCTCGTCGTCGCTGCGTACATCGAGGATCGCGAAGCCGTCGGCACGCGCACCGCCTGCCGCCCGCGCACAGGCTGCCAGGTCGTCGCCCGAACCGATCGGGATCAGCAGCACGTCGTAGCCGCGCTGCGCTGCCGCTGCGGCGAATCCGGCGATCACTTCGGCGACGACCGGATCGGCGAGTTGCCCTGGCGCGACTCCCAGCGGGATGCCCATGGTGCGGCTCGCACCGCGCAGGCTGCGCGCCGCGTGCCGTGGCTGGTACCGCAGCTCGGCGATCGCCGCCACGACCCGCGCTCGCGTCGCCTCGGCGACGCTGCCGGTGCCATTGATGACGTACGACACGGTCGCGGTGCTGACGCCCGCCCGGTGTGCGACGTGCCGGATGGTCGCTTTGTTGGCCAGATGCGCCTCGCGGAACTCGACTTAAACGATTAAGCCGAGTATAGCGTGAGGCTCATGTGCTGTCAAGCGTCGCAGGCGGGGGGGCGAGCTCATCCCGGGCTTCGAGCAGTTCGCCGTGTCAAGCGTCGCAGGCGGGGGGGCGGGGAATGAGGCCGCGCTGCGCCATCAGGGGCATCGGTGCGGCGCGGGCGCTGTGCCTGACTGGCAGCATCGTGCGATGGCGCCACCCCGGGCTGCCGCATGCCCGCGCCAGCGCACCGCCGACGCCCAGGTTGTCAGAATCGTGATTTTCGGTACAATGGATCTGCGCGCGACCAGCGGGGCCGGGCGTACGCCATGAACGCGGAGTCAGAGCCATGCGGACGAACCCTGTCGGGCAGCACATCGCGCTGGTATTGGTCGGGCTGTTGCTTGTTCTGAGTGGATGCGCTGGCATCGGCGGGCCGGCGCAGCCGGTCACGATCCGGACCGGCTACATCCCCATCCTGATCTATGCGCCGCTGTTTGTCGGCATCGAGCGCGGCTACTTTGCGCAGGAAGGCATCACGCTCGAGCTCACGCCGCTCCAGAGCGGCAACGAGGCCGTCGTCCAGTTGGCGGCGGGAAACTTCGATGTCGCGCTCGGCGGCGTCGGCGCCGGGCTATTCAACGCGGCGGCGCGTGGCGTCGACTTCACGATCGTCGCGCCACTGCACTCCGAGCGCCCGCCGGTGGTGACGTCGCTGGTGATCAGCGCGAAGCGCACCGGCGAGATCACCAGCGTCGCCGATCTGAAGGGCAAAAAGGTCGCCGTCAACGGCATCGGCGCGGGCACCGAGTATTGGCTGGCCCAGGCGCTGGCCCAGGGCGGGCTGACGTTCGCCGACATCCAGCTTGAGGGCGTGCCGTTCGCCAACGTGCCGCCGGCGCTCGAGAGCGGCACGCTCGATGCCGCGATGCTCGCCGAGCCAATCACGACCATCAACGTCGACCAGGGCGTCGTCGCTGTCCTGAGTGACGATTTCGTCGACGGGTTCACGGCAACCTACGTCTACATGGGGGAGTTGCTCAAGCAGCGCCCCGATGATGCCAGGAAGTTCCTGCGCGCGTATCTGCGGGCGGTCCGCGACCTGCAGGGCGAGTACATGACCGATGAGATCGCGGCGATCATCGAGCAGTACACCAAGGTGCCGGCGGCGGTGCTCAAGCGGCTGCCGCGGCCGCAATACGACCCGAACGGCGTGGTGCCGACCGGCGACATCGATACGATGCAGCAGTTCTTCCTCGGGCGTGGCCTGCTCGAGTACGATCAGCCGCTCGACATGCGCGCATTCATCGATACCAGCATCGCCGCCGAGGTGGCTGCCGGGCTCGACGCCGGGAAGTGATCGGCGGGCCGGGGTGGTGCTCCCGCCCCGGCCCGGGAGGCACGCGATGCGCGCTGGCACGATCAGCGTCACGGATCTGCAGGTGACATTCCGCAGCCGCCAGGGGTCGGTGGCGGCGCTGGCGCAGCTGACGCTGCATGTTCGCGCCGGTGAACTGGCGTGCATCGTCGGGCCCAGCGGGTGCGGCAAGACGACGCTGCTGCGCGTCCTGGCCGGGCTGCAGACAGCCGATGCGGGCCAGGCGCACGTTCAGGCGACCGATCCCGCGCGCCCGACGACGGGCATGGTCTTCCAGAATGGTGGCGTCTTTCCATGGTATACCGTGGCCGAGAACGTGGGCTACGGCCTGCAGATGCGGGGATTCACCCCGGCGCAGCGTGCGCCGCTCGTGCGCCGCTGGCTGGCAGAGATCGGCCTCGAGCGCTTCGCGACGGCCTATCCCGCGCAGCTGTCGGGCGGAATGCTGCAGCGCGTCGGTCTCGCACGGGCCTTCGCCTATGATCCCGCCGTGCTGCTGATGGACGAGCCGTTCGCTGCGCTCGATGCGCAGAACCGGCTGTTGCTGCAGCAGACCCTGCTGCGCCAGTGGGAAGGCGATGGCCGCACGGTGCTGTTCGTGACCCACGGCATCGATGAGGCGCTGACGCTCGGCGATCGGGTGTATGTCATGTCGGCGCGACCGGGGCGCATCATCGCCACAGTCGATGTGCCCTTCGAACGCCCGCGTGATGCTGCTGCCCTGCGCAGCGACCCGCGGTTCGGCGCGCTGTACGGCGAGATCTGGTCGGTGCTGCGCGATGAGGTCGCCCGCGCACGCACGGCCGAGCTCGCCGAGGCGGGCGTATGATCCCGCGTGACCGGGCGCTGTCGCTGCTGTCGCCGATCGCGCTGCTGCTGGCGTGGGAGGGGGCGGTCGCCCTGGGCTGGCTGAACCGCATCTTCTACCCGCCGCCGTCGGAAGTGCTGGTCACCCTGGCCGATCTGGCTGCCTCGGGGCAACTCGCGCGCGATGTCGGCATCAGCCTGCTGCGCGTGATCGCCGGGTTTCTGCTCGGTGCGGTGCCGGCGATCGCGATCGGCATCCTGATGGGCATCGCCGCCCCGGTGCGCGCCGCCGTCCGGCCGCTCGCCGCAGCGATCTATCCCATCCCCAAGATCGCGCTGCTGCCGCTGATCATCGTGTCGCTCGGCATCGGCGAGGCCAGCAAGATCGCGACCATCGCGGTCAGCGTGTTCTTCCTGGTTGTGCTGAATGTGGCCGCCAGCGTGATGCAGGTTGATCCACGGGCGTTTGAGGTTGCGCGTAGCTTTGGCGCCCGCGCCCGCGAGCTGTTCTGGACGGTCGCGCTGCCCGGCAGCATGCCGGGGATCATGGCCAGCATCAAGCTCGGCGTGGGCTATGCCCTCACGCTGATCGTCGGCATCGAATTTGTCGGCGCCAACGACGGCATCGGCCGCCTGATCTGGCAGTCCTATGAGGTCTATGCCATCGACCGCATGGTCGCGGCGCTGATCGCGGTGGCGTTGATCGGCTGGCTCGCGACGGTTGCGCTCGACGAGGCTGAGTATGTGCTCGTGCCCTGGCAGGCGACGAGCGTCCGCATCCGGGAGACGCGCATGCAACACTATGCCCGCACCTGGTGGCGCGCGATGCGCCCCTGGAGCTATACGGCCGCAATCGTTCCGGTGTTGCTCGGCAGCGGTATCGCGGCGGCGGCCGGTACGGTCGATCTGTGGCTGCTTCTGCTGACGCTGATCGGCTCGGTGGCGATCCAGGGCGGTACGAATCTGGTGAACGACTACTACGATTACCAGAAGGGCACAGACCAGCCGGGTTCGATTGGGACTGGTGATGCGCTGCTGCAAGGGGCGCTGACGCCGCGGCAGGTCCTGATCGGCGGAATCGCGGCGTTTGGCGTGGGGGCGTCGATTGGCCTGTATCTGGTCAGCGTCAGTGGTCCGCTGATCCTCTGGATCGGCATCATCAGCGTAGCCGTCGGATTCTTCTATACGGCCGGCCCGTTCGCGCTGGCATATCATGGCCTCGGCGAACTGGCGGTGTTCATCTTCATGGGGCCGATGATCGTCGTCGGCGCGTATTACGTGCAGCGGCGCGATGCGCCGCTCGGGGTGATCCTGGCGGCCCTGCCGGTGGGCCTGCTGGTGGCGGCGATCCTGCACGCCAACAATCTGCGCGATCTTGACGGCGATCGGCGCAGCGGCAAACGCACGCTGGCGACGATCCTGGGCCGCGAGGGCGCCAGGATCGAGCTGTATGCGCTGCTCATCGGCGCGTACGTGGCGCTGGTCGCACTGGTGGCCGCAGGCGTCGCCCCGTGGCCGACGCTGCTCGGCCTGCTCACGCTGCCGGTCGCGGTGCGCCTGATGCGCATCGCTGCGGCCGAGAGCGAACCGGGCCGCCTGCAGCCGATCGTTCCGCTGGCGGCGCAACTGCACCTGCAGACCGGCGTCCTGATGGTCGCCGGCTGGCTGCTGGCGCTGGTGTTGCCCCGAACATAGGACGGATCATTCATGACGACCCCATCGGTTACCCGCTATCTCAGCGCCGGCGGCGCGCGCGTCTACCGCCTGCCGCTCCACGTCTTTCCCTGGATGATCGGGTATGCGTATCTGGTGGTCGATGGCGCGTATTGCGCGCTGATCGACGTCGGGAGTGGCCGTGGAACCAGCGACGCCGACCTGGATGCCGGGCTGGCGAGCGTGCGCGATGACTGGGGCGAGCCGGTCGAGTGGTCGCACCTCAGCCGGATTGTGGTGTCTCATGGTCATATCGATCACTATGGCGGCCTGGGGCATGTGCGCCGCCGTACCGCAGCGCCAGTCGCGATCCATGTCCTCGATCGCAGCATCATCGCCGCCTATGACGAGCGCCACGCGCTGAGCGTGCGCACCATGCGCGACTATCTGCGCTTCGCCGGCGTCGCTCCGGCGCAGCGTGTCCATCTGGAGCAGTTTCATGGCGGTGGCCGTGCGGGGTATCCCTCTGTCGCGCCGGAACGCATCCTGCACGATGGTGAGCGGCTCGACGACCGGTTCCAGGTGATTCACACGCCAGGGCATTGTGCCGGACACGTCTGCCTGCTGCTCGATGATCTGTTGCTGACGGCGGACCAGATCCTGCCGACGACGGCGATGTTTCTCGCTCCGGAGCACCTCGCGCCGTCGAGCGGGCTGATGCATTACCTGGCGTCGCTGGAGCGGCTGCGACGGGTCACGGGGGTGACGATGGCGCTCGGTGGGCATGATGATCCGATGCCCGATCTGGGATCAGCGATCGATGACATGGAACGCGACCAGCGACGCCGCCTCGAGCGCGTGCGCCATGCGTGTGCGGTGCCACGCACCATCGCCGAGATCACTGAGGCGGTGCATCCGCGCATTCGTGATTTCAATCTGCTGCTCGGGCTGCAGAAGATTGGTGCGTATGTGGAGTACCTGGATACCCGCGGTGAGCTGCGCATCACCAATGCCGATCAACTCTATGATGATCCCGACGCCCCGCCCCGCTACATGCTCGGCTGAGCCGGCGCTGCCGAAGCGCCCCGGCAGGCGTGGCGGTCAGGCAGCACTGATGGACCGGCGAGATGCCGGAGGAGACCGATCATGATTGAACCCCTGGTGAGCGTCGACTGGCTCGCGGCGCACTGCGACGATCCACGCGTCCGGATCGTCGACACGCGCTGGTACTTGCTGGAACCGCAGCGTGGCGCTGCCGAGTACGGTGGCAGCCACATCCCCGGCGCCGTCTACCTTGATGTCGCCGCTGATCTGTCGGGCCCACCCGGCAGCGGGCCGGGCCGGCACCCATTGCCGGATGCCGACGCGTTTGCGGCGACGGCATCGCGTGTCGGCATCGGCGCCGATGTTCACGTGGTCGCCTATGACCTGCCCGGCGGCATGGCGGCGACGCGGCTGTGGTGGCTGCTGCGCGCATATGGCCACGCAGCGGTCTCGATCCTCGACGGCGGCTGGCAGGCGTGGTGTGCGGCGGGGTTCCCCACCAGCGACCAGCCGGTTGCGCCGCCCCGTGCGGTCTTCGTGCCACGCTGGCGCGACGGGCTCACCATCGATGCCGATGGTGTCGCGCAGGCGTGCGCGGCTCCCGGAACGCTGCTGCTGGATTCGCGGGCGGCTGAGCGCTATGCCGGCCGCGTTGAGCCGCTGGATTCGCGCGCCGGCCACATCCCCGGCGCGCGCTCGGCCCACTTCAGCGGCGATGTCACCGCCGATGGCCGACTCAAGCCGGCTGCGGCGCTGGCAGCGCGCTACGCTGCGCTCGGCGTCGCCGATGCGACGCAGGTCATCTGCTACTGTGGCTCGGGGGTCAGTGCAACCCACACGGTGTTCGCGCTGCACCTGCTCGGTCGCGATGCGCTGCTCTATCCCGGGTCGTGGAGCGACTGGTCGAGCGATCCGGCGCGGCCGATCGCCACCGGCGACGAGCCATGACGCGCTGATGACCGCGCCTCGGGGATCTGGTGCGGATCGCGGCGCGTGGCATCAGCGGGCGCGGGACGCCGCGCTCCCGCGGGGACGTGGCTCACGCGTCAAACGGCGCGGCGCCAGCACGCGCCAGCGCCTCGAGGTCGGCCAGCGCCGCATACGCCGCCCGATAGGTTGCGGGGTCGTGCTGTGCGAACCCGCACGACTCGAACTCATCGACGTCGAGGCGCAGCAGCGTCGCCCGATCAGGCGTCACGAAGAGATCCAACTCCAGATCCTCCGAGACCACCTCGGCCGCCGCCAGCGATGCTGGCCGTGTGACGTTGCAGTACCAACCCTTGTGGCGGCCATCGGCGCCATAGATGGCAAACACGTTGAACCAGCGGTCGCTGTAGAAGTACTCGATCAGCGAGTCGCCCGGTTCGAAACACAGGTAGCCCAGATCGACCGTGCCACGACTCCACGCGGCCCGCACCGCGATGCTGGTCGCCGTACGCCACAGCACCTCGGCAGGATAGCGCACGGTCTGGCGCTTGCGTGGTTTCAGCAGCGCGACCTGCACCCAGGCTGGATCAGACATAGCTGCGGCCGAACACGGCCCGCAGGCGTCGCCGCGTCTCGGCGCGCACGCTGCGCGCCAGCAGCGTCGTGATGAACAGCCGAACCTGGCCAACCAGCGACAGGCGCGGCTGCACCAGGCGCCGCAGTGCCGCCGGATCGCGCAGCGGCAGCGGCGACGCATCGCGCACCTCGACGTGCAACCGGTCGTGCCACTCAAGCTCAACCCAGAACAGGTCCGGCATGCTGCGCTGAAAGTAGTAGTACGCCGGGTTGTACTCGTAGAGGTAATCGAAGAACTCGCCGAACGGCTCATCGGGATCACGCGGATGCAGCACCAGCGTATCGCCGACGCGGTTCACATACCAGCGGTGGAACGACCAGTGAAACAGCCGCTCGGCAATCTCCGACGGGCTCTGGACATAGCCGGCACGACTGACCCGCGACAGTTCGCGGGCAAACTGCGCCGGGTCATCCATGTGTTCGAGGATATGCGAGCAGATCGTATACGCGAACGCGCCGTCGCGGAACGGCAGATGATGTGCGTCCGCCACCACAAACGGCCGGTCGACCACCAGATCGCCGCCGCGCTCGCGGTTATCGCTCCCGAGGAAGCGATCCACCAGCACATTCGAGCGCGGATTCGGATTGTCGCCGCTGCCGATCTCCAGCACCAGGCCGGTCGCCGGCGGGTTGAAGCTCTGTCGCATCAGCCGAGATCATCTCCCGACAAGCTGTCGCGCAGAATGTCGATATACTCGAGCGCCAATCCGGTGCCGATCGCGACACAGTTCGCCGGCTGATCGGCCACATAGCACGGCACGCCAGTCACTTCGGTGAGTAGCTCATTGATGCGGCGCAGCATCGAGCCGCCGCCACTCATGATCATGCCCTTGTCGATGATGTCCGACGACAATTCGGGCGGCGTCTCGGCCAGCACCATGCGCACCGCATTGATCACCGCCTCGAGCGGCTCCTGGATCGCCTCGGTGATCTCGTTCGAATTGACCTCGATGGTACGGGGCAGACCCGCCACCTGATCGCGACCGCGCACCTGCATCGTCAGCGGCCGCTCGAGCGGCAGCGCCGCACCGATCTCGATCTTGATGCTCTCGGCAGTCCGCTCGCCGATCAGGACGTTGTACTTCCGCTTGATGTAGCCGGCGATCGTCTCATCGAACTTGTTGCCGCCGACGCGCACCGAGTGGCTCGCGACGATATCATTCAGCGAGATCACCGCAACCTCGGTCGTTCCGCCGCCGATGTCGATGATCATGTTGCCCGAGGGCTGTGCCACCGGAATATTCGCACCGATCGCCGCAGCAAGCGGCTCGCGGATCAGATAGGCGACGCGCGCCCCGGCGGTGAGTGCAGCCTGGCGCACCGCGCGCATCTCCACCGTCGTCACGCCGGCAGGAATGCAGATCATCACATCCGGCTTGCTGATGTTGATTGGACCGCTCGCCTTCCGGATGAAATACTTCAGCATCGCCTCAGTGATGTCATAGTCGGCGATCACGCCATTGCGCAACGGACGGATCACCTCGATGCTCTCCGGTTCGCGACCGAGCATTGCCAGCGCATCGGCACCGACCGCCTTGATGCGGTTGTCTTTGGTCGACAGGGCGACGACCGACGGTTCCGACAAGACGATGCCGCGTCCCCTGACATTGACCAGCACGTTTGCCGTTCCCAGGTCGATACCGATCTTTCGCGCCATGTGGTGCTCCTACCGCACGCGATCACGCGTCGCGTTGCGCCCTCGTGGGAGGGCCTACTGATTGCGCCCCTTCAGGTTGCGCAGCGAGACGAGTTTCAGCTCAATCAGGGCGCGCCGAAGCTCGGCTTCTGCCAGCGCCATCTCCTGATCGCTGCGACGCTGCGCCAGGATCGCCTCGGCGCGGCGTCGCGCCTCTTCGGCGCGGGACTGGTCGATCTCATCATCGCGGTTGGCCGCATCGGCGAGGATGGTCACCCGCGTCGGCAGCACTTCCATGAAGCCACCGGTCACGACATAGGCGCTCGTCGTGCCATTCTTGATGATATCGAGCTCGCCGACATCGAGGATCGTCAACAGCGGCATGTGGCGCGGCAGAATGCCGATCCGGCCGTCCTTCGTGGGCACATTGATCTGATCGACATCATCCGAGAGCACCACGCGCTCGGCGGTCACGATCTCCAGGTGGAACGGCATCATCTCCCCCATCGCCGCAGGTGCGCCGCAGCGACCCGACGACGGTAGCCCGCCGGGTCGCTGCGGCGTTGCGGTCGCTCATGCGTGCGATGTCACTTCTGCGCCGCCTCATAGGCGGTGATCACGTCATCGAGGCCACCCTGCAGCAGGAAGAACGACTCGGGGATGTGATCGACCTCACCGGCCAGCAAGCGCGCGAAGCTCTTCACCGTATCGCTGACCACCACATACTTGCCGGCGCGCCCGGTGAACTGCTGTGCGACGGTGAATGGCTGCGAGAAGAAGCGCTCGATCTTGCGGGCCCGCGACACCGTCAGTTTGTCCTCGTCGGACAACTCCTCGACGCCAAGGATCGCAATGATGTCCTGCAGGTCCTTGTAGCGCTGCAGCACCCGCTGAACCTCGCGTGCGACCCGGTAGTGCTCGGCGCCCACGATGTTCGGGTCGAGAATGCGGCTCGTCGACGCCAGCGGATCCACCGCGGGATAGATGCCCTTGGCGGCGATGCTGCGCTCCAGCGAGATCGTCGCGTCGAGGTGCGCGAACGTCGTCGCCGGTGCCGGGTCGGTGTAGTCGTCGGCGGGCACATACACCGCCTGCATCGACGTAATCGAGCCCTTTTTCGTCGACGTGATGCGCTCCTGCAGCTCACCCATCTCGGTGCCGAGCGTCGGCTGATACCCCACCTGCGACGGCATGCGGCCGAGCAGCGCCGAGACCTCGGAACCCGCCTGGACGAAGCGGAAGATGTTGTCGATGAACAGCAGCACATCGCGACCTTCATCGCGGAAGTACTCAGCCATCGTCAGCGCGCTGAGCGCCACGCGCAGACGCGCGCCGGGGGGCTCATTCATCTGGCCGAACACCATCACCGTCTTGTCGAACACCGTCGTCTGATCATCGATGCGCGCATCCTGCATCTCATGGATCAGGTCATTGCCCTCGCGCGAGCGCTCGCCGACGCCCGCGAATACCGAGAAGCCCGACTGCTCCTTGGCGATGTTGGCGATGAGCTCCTGGATGACCACCGTCTTGCCCACGCCGGCACCGCCGAAGATGCCCGTCTTGCCGCCGCGGGTGAACGGCGCGATCAGGTCGATCACCTTGATGCCCGTCTCGAAGATCACCGCCTGGGTCGACTGCTCTTCGAGCGACGGCGGCGGCTGGTGGATCGGCCGGCGCTCGGTCGCGTTCACCGGCGCATCAGTATCGATCGGATCGCCGAGGACGTTGAACACCCGACCGAGCGTGCCCGGCCCGACCGGCACAGCGATCGGTGCGCCGGTGTCGTGCACCGGCACGCCGCGGCGCAGACCGTCGGTCGTGCTCATCGCCACCGCCTTGACGTAGCCACCACCGAGATGCTGCTGCACCTCGGCCACCAGGCGGGTTCCATCGCCGAGAGGGATCTCGATCGCATTGTAGATCGGTGGAGTCGCATCGGCGGGGAACTTCGCGTTCACCACGACGCCGATGATATCAGTCAGTTCGCCAGTTGCCCCGGCCATACTCATGCTCTCCTCTGTGCCCGACAACCGCAGTGCGGCCGCGGCGCCCAATCCGTCACTCCGCCAGTGCCGCCGCCCCCGAGGCGATCTCGCTCACCTCTTTGGTGATGTTCGCCTGGCGCGTCTTGTTATACGACAGCGTCAGATCGCGTTGCAACTCTTTGGCATTGTCTGTCGCATTGCGCATCGCGACCATGCGGGCGCTATGTTCACTCGCAATCGACTCGAGCAGCGCCTGATACAGCTGAACCTCGACGAAACGGGGCAACAGCTCGCGCAGCACATCGTCGCGATCCGGTTCGTAGGTATAGTCGAAGCTCGAGCCGGTCGGATCGGCCGGCGCCTCGACCGGCAGGATGCGCTTGATGACGGCGCGCTGCACCAGGGTATTGACGAACTGGCTGTAGACGACGTGTGCCTCATCGAACCGACCGGCGAGGAAGCCATCGCGTAGGATCGAGCCGATGCCGAGAATGTCGACCAGCCGCGGCTGGTCGCCCAGTTTGCTCACCTCGCCCGTCATCGGCTGACCGGTCCGCACCAGGAAATCGCGCGCCTTCTTGCCGATCGCCAGCGTCTCGATGGCGCGGCCCCGCTGGCGTTCCTCGAGGAGGAACCGGCTGCCGCGCCGTAGCACGTTGGTCACCAGGCTGCCCGCCAGCCCGCGGTCGGGTGTGATGAACACCAGCGCGACGGCGCGCACCGGCTCGCGCACCTCGAGGAGCGTGCCGCGGCGGGTCACCGCGCGCGACATCAGTTCGCCCATCACGTCGAGCATGCGCTCGGCGTACGGGCGGGTGGCCAGCACATTGCGCTGCGCCCGACGCATCTTCGATGCCGAGACCATCTCCATGGCGCGCGTGATCTGCGCCAGGTTCTTCACCGAGCGGATACGTCGCCGTATTTCACGTGTGCTTGGCACCTGTCACCTCAGCTCAGGCTCACTCGGTGTACGAGCTCGTCTGCGTGAACTCCTTCAGGGCGCGCTCAAGTGCCTCGCGAACCGCAGCCGGCGGGAACTTGCGATCCAGCCGATTGTCGTAGATCCCCTTGAGCACATCGGGGTGCGCCGTGCGCAGGAACTGCAGCAGGTCGTCCTTCCAGCGCGCCACCTGGCTCGGCGGTACGCCATCGACGTAGCCGTTGATCGAGGCGAACAGGATGGCGACCTGCTCTTCGAGCGGATACGGCTGGTACTGTGGCTGCTTGAGCACTTCCTGCAGACGCTGGCCGCGCTCAATCTGCGCGCGGGTCGTCGGATCGAGATCCGAGGCGAACTGGGCGAATGCCGCGAGATCGCGGAACTGCGCCATGTCGATCTTCAGGCGGTCCGACACCGAGCGCATCGCGCGCGTCTGGGCCGCACCACCGACGCGCGACACCGAGATACCCACGTTCAGCGCCGGCCGAATACCGGCGTTGAACAGGTCGGTCTCGAGGTAGATCTGGCCGTCGGTGATCGAGATGACGTTGGTCGGAATATACGCCGACACGTCGTTGGCCTGCGTCTCGATGATCGGCAGCGCCGTGAGCGAGCCGCCGCCATGGTCGTCATTGAGGCGCGCCGCACGCTCGAGCAGGCGCGAGTGCAGGTAGAACACGTCGCCCGGATACGCCTCGCGGCCCGGCGGGCGGCGCAGCAGCAGCGACACCTGGCGGTACGCCTGCGCATGCTTGCTGAGGTCGTCGTAGATGATCAGCGCATCGCGCACCAGTTGGCCGCCGATCGTGACGCCGTTCTCCATGACTTCCTCGCCGATGGCACAGCCGGCGTACGGCGCGATGTACTGCAGCGCCGCTGATTCCGACGCCGTGGCGGCGACGACCGTGGTGTACTCCAGCGCGCCGGCCTGGGCCAGCGTGCCGACGATCTGGGCCACCTGGGCGCGCTTCTGGCCGATCGCGACATAGATGCAGACCAGGCCCTTGCCCTTCTGGTTGATGATCGTGTCGATCGCCACCGCCGTCTTGCCGGTCTGGCGGTCGCCGATGATCAGCTCGCGCTGGCCACGGCCGATGGGGATCATCGCATCGATCGCGATGATGCCGGTCTGCACCGGCGTGTCGACACCTTTGCGGGCGATCACGCCCGGCGCGATGCGCTCGATCGGCCGCGCCTGGGCGGTGTCGATCGGCCCGCGGCCATCGATCGGCTGGCCGACCGCATTGACGACGCGCCCGACCAGCGCCTGGCCCACCGGCACCGAGATGATGCGACCGGTCGCATTGACCTGGTCGCCCTCTTCGATGCTCAGGTAGTCGCCGAGCACGATGGCGCTCACCGAATCGCGCTCGAGGTTGAGCGCGATACCGAAGACGGCCGCGCTGCGCCCGGCCTTCACCGGGAATTCGAGTAGCTCCGAGACCATCACCTGCTCGAGGCCGCTGATCTTGGCCACGCCATCGCTCACGGCAGTCACCGTGCCGACATTGACCATCCGCGGCTGCAGGTCGACACCATCCTGGATGCTGCGCAGCAGGCGCTCGTAGAGATCCTGTGTTGCAACGGACATCGCCGGCTCCTCTTTTACTCTGTGCTCGCTGTCACCCGACGATCATGTTGCGCTGCAACGCCGCCAGCCGCGTGCGCAGGCTGTTGTCGAGCACCCGGTCGCCCACGCGGACGATCAGGCCGCCGATCAACGACTCATCGACCGAGAACCGCACCACGATCCGGTCGCCGTAGCGCTGCGTCAAGTCGGCGAGGATGTGTGCCTGCTGCGCGCTGTCGAGCGCGATCGCACTCGTCACCTCGCCGTCGAGCACCCGCTGCGCCGAACCACCCACCAACCCTTCGAATGACCGCACAATCGCCGGGAGCTGGTCGAGCGCGTCGCTCTGGGCCAGCGAGGCGACGAGGTTGCGCACCTCGGGTGCGACACCCGCCGGCAATGCCGCCAGCACCTGCGTGGCGCTCGCGCCGTCGCCCAGCGCAGCGCGCACCGCGTCGGCGTCGCGCAGCCCCTTGAGCATCCCGCGCGTCACCACGTCGTAGAGCGCACGGGCGGCGATCTGGGCTTCCCCTGTACTCACATCGTCCCTCCTGCACGCGACGGAACGCGCCACGGACGTGGCGCGACCATGCTCCGCCGCATGCTAATTGTTTCGGCCCAGGCCTGCCAGCGACTCCTCGATCAGCGCATCGTGCCGGCCCTTGAGCTCGGCGGCGAGGACCTTCGAGGCGGTGATGGTGACCAGATCGGCCACCTGGCCCTTGAGATCGCGCAGCATCTGCTCGCGCTCGCGGTCGAGTTGCTCCCGGGCGTCGCGGCGGATGCGCTCGGCTTCCTGGCGCGCCTGGGCGACGATCTCGGCTTCCTGGGTCCTGGCGCGCTCCTGCGCCTGGGCCACAATCGCTGCCGCTTCCTGGCGGGCACGGGCGAGCTCGGTCTCGTACTCGCGGTTCGCGCCGGCCATCTGCTCCTTCACGCGGTCGGCTTCCTGCAGGCTTTGCTGGATGCGCTCGGTGCGCTCGTTCAACATCTTCAGCACTGGCTGATACAGCAATCGCGAGAGCAGCCAGATGACGAATGCGACATTGAAGATCTGTGCGACCAGCAGGCCCCAGTTGATTCCTAGCTGTTCCAAGGCTGTGCTCCTCCATCAGGCCCGCGCGGGGCGCAGGCGACTCAGATGATGTTGAAGCCGATCAACAGACCAATCACCAGGCCGAAGATGAACAGCGACTCGGCCAGCGCGAACCCGAGGAACATGTACGTGCGCAGCGTCCCTTCGGCCTCTGGATTGCGGCCCATCGCCTGCAGCGCGCCGTTGAAGATGATGCCGATGCCTGCGCCGGGCCCGATTGCGCCAAGGCCCACCGCCAGCGCCATCGCGATCATGCGCGCCCCTTCGTCAGTCATGACTGGTGTCCTCCATCGATGTCTAGTCCATTTACCAGGTGTTGCATCCGAACCGGGAATGACGGTGCCGACCGGTCAGTGTGCCGCTGCGTGTCCCTTGTCGTCGTGGCCGCCGTGGGCCTGGGTGGCGAGCGACATGAATACGAGCGAGAGTACGGCGAAGACGATGGCCTGCATGACGGCGACAAAGATCTCGAAGGCGTAGAACGGCGCCGGCAACAGGTATGGGAAGAGGAATGCCATCACGACGAGAATGACTTCCCCGGCGAAGATGTTGCCGAAGAGTCGGAAGGCAAACGAGATGATGCGTACGATCTCGGAGATGAGCTCGAGGATGCCGAGGAAGACGCCTAGCCCGCCTTCCTTGAAGTTGAAGAACTTGGTGAGATAGCCAAGCCCCAGCGCCTGGAAGCCGAAGACCTGCACCAGGAAGACGGCGATCAGGGCGAATGCCAGCGTGTTGTTGAGATCGGCGCTCGGCGACCGGAAGTATGGGACCAGCGTGGTGCCCTTCGGGCATGAGGCCGGCCAACTGGCGAAGAAGTCGGGCGCCTCGCTCTCGCCGGCGGCTGGCGCGACGTCGGCGACTGGGCCGCGTGCGACGGCTTCGTTGTGCGCCTTGTCGACGTGCACGCACGCGCCGACGCTGCCGACCCCCGGCACGAGGCCGAGAAGGTTGGCGTACAGCATGAAGAAGAAGGCTGATGCGGCGAAGGGGAAGAATTTGGCGACGTTTTTGGCATCGACGCCCTTCGCGAAGTTGTAAAACCCTTCGACGATCGCTTCGACTGTGTTCTGGATGCCACGTGGGATCAACTGCATGCGCCGCGCGGTGAAAAACGCCGTCAGCACCAGCAGTACGTCGACGATCACGGTGGTGAGCAGCCCGTTGGTGAACGGAAAGCCGCTGGCACACTGCTCAAGGCTGGCGCGCTCGCCACCGATGCATACGATCGGCTCGGCGACGACCGAGATGTGCAGCTTTGTCGATCGGACCCCCACCAGATACAGCGCGATGCCGACGACGAGCAGGATGCCCATCACGATCAGGATGCGCTGGCGCATCGCTTCCCCCCTCCGTATTCACGAGAACGTCTCGCCGTGCGTTGGGCGACTCCGGTCACCGCTCGTCGGTGTGCTCGGGCGGCTCGCACGGTTGCGATACCGCGCCGCGAGTATAGCATATGGGCAGAAGTGGTGCAACCGTGAGACATCGTGACATCTGCCGCGCGGACCCGCGCGGCGCTGCTGCCTGCGATGCGCGGCGTGCGTGCCCGCGGCCGCCTGTCGACCATACTGTGCTCTACGTGGTGCCGCTGCGGGTGGATGTGTGCCGGTCGCGCGTGGGTCATCCGATGACCTCGATCGCTGACTGCGGTACGGTCAGCATGCTGCCGTCATCGCAGACCAGATGGACGAGCGCGGTGCGGACGCGCGCGCCGCTGCGCCCGGGCTGGAGCGGTACGGCACGCACGCGCGCCTGCATGCCGAGATGCTCGGGGTTGAGCAGGCGGACCACGGCGCCCTGGCGCAGGGCGGCGCGCTGGGCGTTGGGCCGCGTCATGGCGGTGCGCGCGGCGAGCGGAATGATGATGCGCGGCCGGCCTGGCTCACCCGCTGATGGTACTGGCACGTCGACGAAGGTGTCGTGTCGCTGGTGGAGCGTCAGGACGTCGAAGGCGGCCTGCATCATCGCACGCTCGCCGAAGCCTTCGACGACGATCAGGGTGAAGGGGTCGCCGTCGCCCGGGATGCGGCAGATGCCACGGGCGATGTCGCGGATGTCGACGCGGCGGACGCCGAGGAGTTCGGCCAGGACGTCGGCATCGATGCCGCCGACGATGATGCCGCGTGCGCCGAGCAGCCGTGCGGCCCGGACGGCGGCGGCGCTGACGCCGCTGCCGCCGACGATGAGCGTGCCGCGGCAGTGCTCGTCGATGGCCTCGACGTCGAGATGATCGCCGGCCTGACGCGCGATGATGCGCAGGGGCCCGCTGCACTCGCGCCCGATGGCGAATGCCCCCATCACGTGCGCGGCGACAGACTCGATGCGGACGCCGGTCGGGCTGCGCTCGACGATGGTGCCGCGCACGCGCGCGGTGATGTCGCTGATCGACGGGCGGCCGACGATGGTGAGGTATCCGGTGATGTCGTCGATGGCGCCGATGATGCCGGGAAATGGCGCCCGGAAGGTGCGCGCGATCGGCCAGCCGGCACGGGCGAGGACGGTGCCTTCCTCGATGGTGTCGCCGACCTCGACCTCGAGCGCGCCCGGCAAGTCGCCAGGGTCGATGCCGATCTGCCGCGCGACGGCGAGCCGGTGCAGCGGTGGCGTGCGCCGCACGTGGGCGATGGGGTCGTCGGGGGTGACGGGCTGGCCGACTTCGATGAAGGCTTCGGCGCGCGCGGGCAGGTGACGCTCGACGACCATCACCGCGTCGCTCACGACCGGCGGAAACTGGATGCGGCGTGCTTCGTGTGCCATCGTGCCTCCGATGCCCCGGGATTGCCGCGGCGGAACTCCCTGCGACAGAGTATAGCATGATGCGGTCGCAACCGGCTGCGCGATGACGGCGTCTCAGCGGTGATGAGTTCGGTTGATCGCGCCGGCCGGCTGCCGTGTGGGCGGCGGCGGCTGGCGCAGGTAGCGTCCAGGGAGCACGAGATGGATCCGCTCGTCCCACGTCTCATGCGCAGCCGCGATGACCGCGTCATCGCTGGGGTTGCCGGCGGTATTGCCGAGTATGTCCGGATCAATCCGGTCTTCATCCGCCTGGCGTTTGTGATGCTGTGCTTCGCTGGCCCGGGGATCGTGCTCTATCCGATGCTGTGGATCATCACGCCGGGTGCGACGGCGCGCCGGCTGCTGGCGCAGACGGCAGCCGCCGGCGATGAGCAGTTCACCCAGCGCCAGCGCTGGCTGGGCCAGATCCTGCTGCTGATCGGTGTGGCGCTCATGATCAGCCTGGTGGCGAGCGCGCCGATCGGACGGATTGCGCTGCCGCTGGTGCTGGTGGTGGCGGGGATCTGGCTGGTGCTGCGGCGCCGCCGCTGATGCGGCATGCCTGGTCTGTGCGCGCTGGCAGCGGGTCTCACCGCGCACCGTCCGCCTGCGCTGGTGCCGCGTCTGCCCGCGACAGCACCAGGTTGAGCGCGGAATCGACCCGCGCGATCCAGCCGGACGGCACGATCGTGGTGGCGTCGAGCTGGACCACGACGGCGCCGCCGATGAGCGTGGCGCCGACGCCGAGCGCGTCGCGCTGGTAGACCGGCACGGCGGCGAGCTCGCCGGTGACCGGGTCGAGCACCGCATCGATGATGCGTATCGGCTCGGGGAGCGTGGCGGCGGGCGCTGCGGTGGCCGCCGGCGCGTCGGGCTGGGGCGCCCGCGCCCGCAGGCGCAGCGTCACGACTTCGAGGGGGTGCTCGTCGCGTCGGTGGCCGTAGCGCCGCTCGTGGTGCTGGTGGAACCAGGCGGCGGATTGCTGGAGCGCCACCGTGGTGGTGTCGAGCTGCGGATCGAGCTCCAGCGGCGTGGCAAGTTCGTACGACTGCCCCTGATAGCGCATGTCGAGCTCGGCCTCGAAGCTGATCGCCGATTCGGGCGCACCGTCGGCCACCAGCGCCTGACGCAGCGGCTGCGCCAGCGCCGCGATCTGCTGTGCGATGTCTGCGGCCCGGAGCGCGGCGAGGGGTCGCAGCATCGTCACCGCGGCGGCGCGCGTCACGTCGGCCAGCACCATGCCGAGCGCCGAGAGGACGCCGGGGTGGCGCGGTACCAGCACCCGGGGAATGCGCAGCGCCGTCGCCAGCGCTGCGGCGTGCAGCGGGCCGGCCCCACCGAAGGCGACCAGGGTGGCATCGCGCGGGTCTTCGCCCCGCTCGATGGTGATCTGGCGGATGGCACGCTCCATCGCGGCATCGGCGACGCGGATCACGCCGAGCGCGGCGCGCCGCAGCGCGAGCGCGCCATCGGGGGTGCCGCCGAGCGCTGCTGCCAGCGGTGCGAAGGCTGCCGCTGCCCGCGCCGGATCCAGCCGCAGCGCACCGCCGAGAAAATCATCGGGCTGTAGCCGGCCGAGCAGCAGGTTGGCGTCGGTGACGGTCGGGCGCGTGCCGCGCCCGTGACATGCCGGGCCGGGGTCTGCGCCGGCGCTCTCGGGCCCGACGCGCAGCGCCCCGCCGGCGTCGAGGCGCGCGAGCGAGCCGCCGCCGGCGCCTACGGTGTGGATGTCGAGGGCGGGCAGACTCACTGGCAGCCCACCGACGGCCGATGCCGCGCTGCGCGGCAGCCCGTCGGCACACCAGGCGACGTCGGTCGAGGTGCCGCCCATGTCGAAGCTGATGATCCGCCGGAAGCCGGCACGCCGTGCCAGATGATGCGCGGCGACCAGCCCGCCGGCAGGGCCCGACAGCGTCGCGCGCGCCGGCAGGGCGCGCGCCGTCGCCGGCCCCATCGCGCCGCCGTCCGAGCTCATGATGCGCAGCGACCGGACGCCGAGCGCGCCGAGCGCTGCGCTCAGCCGGGCGATGTACTGGTCGAGCAGGGGCATGAGGTAGGCATTCACGACGGCGGTGCTGGTGCGCTCGTATTCGCGCGGCTCGGCGGCGATGGCGTGGGCCGGTGAGATGGCAAGCTGCGGCAGCGCGTGGCGCAGCGCCTGCGCTACCGCACGCTCGTGGGTTGGATCGGCGTCGCCGTGGAGCAGGCAGATGGCGAGCGATGCAACAGGCAGCGCCCGCACCCGGGCGATCAGATCGTCGAGCGCTGCGGGCGGAATCGGCTCGACTTCGTGACCGTCGGCGGCGCGCCGGCCGGCGATCTCGAGCCGCCAGGGGCGCGGCACGAGCGGCGGCGCACGATGAACTGCCAGATCGTACAGCGACTGACGATCTCCCCGGCCGATTTCGAGGACGTCGGCAAACCCGACGGTGGTGACCAGCGCGGTGGCGGCGCCGTGACGCTCGAGCAGTGCGTTGGTGGCGACGGTGGTGCCGTGAATGACCAGCGGCGGCGCGCCGATGCTGGCGACGCCGTCGATCAGGGCGCGCGCCGGGTCGTCGGGGCTGCTGAGCCGCTTGAAGATGGTGATGCGCCCCGCCCGTACCAACACGAAGTCGGTGAAGGTGCCGCCGATATCGATGCCGAGCATGTCGCCCATGACTATCCTCCTGTCTGACTTCGTTCGGCTGCCTCGCTGCCGAGCAGGCCCCATGCCCTGGCGTGCACGATCGCGCGGCGCCGGCTTGATGCCTGCAGACGCCGCCGCAGGGTGCCGGCGCGGACTTTGACGGCTGCCAGGCTGAGCGCCGTCGCTGCGGCGATCTGTCGGTCGCTCTGCCCGGCGGCGATGCCGCACAGGATGCTCCGTTCATGCGGCGCCAGCGGATCGGGCGCGTCGCGCGCGGTGATGCACAGCTGCCAGAGCACCCACGGCGCGACGCGCAGGTTCTCGAGGATCGGCCAGCGGCCGGCGATGACGGTCTGAATCGCTGCTGGCAGTGCGTCGCCCGGGAGCGGCGGTACCCACGCGGCGATGCCGGCACGCGCGGCTGCCGCCAGTTCCCACGGCGTCGGCTGCTGATGCAACAGGATCGCGCGGAGCGCCGGCAGGTCGTGCCGCACGGCATTGACAACGGTCAGCCCGCTGACGCCCGGCAGCGCCGCGGCGATGACGAGCACGTCGGGCGCATGGCGGTGGACCAGCCGGATGGCGTGATGCGCGTGCCCGGCCGATCCGACGACGCGCGCGGCGCCGCTGCGTACGGCGCGCGCCGTGAGTTCGGTGCGGACCAGCGGCTGTGGATGGACGATGATCAGCGTCGGTGCGGCCACGGTGCTCCTCGTGCTGTGCGGGCCTGCCTCGCCCGCTGAACGCCTCGCCCCGCGCCGGCGTTCGGCCACGGCGCCCCGCGCCCATCTCCGGACGCCGACTGCCGCGATCGGTGGATAGCTATTGACCGCGCCCGACGCCGAACCGTGACGGGCGTCGCCGGCGGCAGCCCTGCTGGCGTCGCTCAATGCAGCGGTGCGATGCGCTGCAGGATCGCGCGCAGCCGCCCGTGGTCATCGGCCAGCAGGGCGGCCAGCGCACGGCCGGCGCGAACGCGGTACGCAGCGGCATCCGCGTGGACTGCGGCGGCGGCCCGAACGGCTGCGGCGATCAGTTCGTCGGCCGGCAGTTGTGATGCCGCGAGGACCGTTCGGTAGAAGGCGTGCGCGTCGCTGAACCGGCAGAGCTCATCGACCGTGCAGCCGTACACGCTGTAATGCACTGGCGGCGGTTGTGCCGGCAGATGGTGCGCTATCGCGCCACCCGCGCCGAATCCGACGGTGATCGCCGTGAATTCGGTCTGCAGGACTTCGGCCAGGTCGGGATGCTCACGGTAGATCTCGTCGTCGAAGAGCTCGCGACCGGAATAGCTGCGGCCCCGGACGGCCGCGCGGCCGCCTGGATCCCGGCTGCCGGTGCGGATATCGTACACCAGACCGTAGATGACGGTTCCGGGATCGCGCGACTGCGCCCGCACCAGGCTGCCGAAGGGTGGCGCGGCCAGGAGCTCGTATGCCCCGCTGACGAACCCGGTCGTCGATGCCTCGATGATCTCACCAATGCGCTGTGGCATCTGTCGCCTCCTGTCGTCTGCGCCATCCCTGCGTCACTCATTCTACTCCGGCAGCGCGCGGTGTGGCGCGTGTCGCGCGCCGGGCGCTGCGATCTGCCGCATCACCGCTGCGGTCGGCGACGCCGCGGCATGTGCCGCAATGGCCAATCCGATCACCGGTCTGCTATGATGGAAGCAATCATCGCTGTGCGATGCTGTGGTGATTGATCCGAAGGGAGCGACATGATGACGGGTCCCGGCGATTCTCTCGGCCGCTACACGATTGATCAGGTTCTCGAGACATCGCGTGGTGCCGCATTGTATCGTGCGCACGATCCTGCCGGCGCAGAGGTCTTCATCGACGCGATTCATCACCCGCCTGCCGGCTGGTCGGCGCTGACGCTGCGGCAGGATCTGGAGCCATTGCACCATGCCAGCCTCCCCAGGATGATCGAGGCATTTGTCGTCGGATCATCGCAGTATCTGGTCTTCGCATACGTATGCGGCCGCCGGATGGTCGATCGGCTCCGTGACGGCACGCCGCCGGAGCCCAATGCTGCTGCGCGCTATGCCGCGGCCCTGTGCGATGTGCTCGAATACCTGCACCGGCAGCAACCGCCGCGGTGGCACGGCGAGCTCAGGCCGGCCAATCTGTGGCTGGCTGATGACGGGGGGCTGCTCCTGTTCGACGTCGGCGTGCCGCGCCGCGTGACGACTGTCTATCATGCACCTGAAGGGTCACTCGATGCCAGGTCTGATGTCTACGCCCTCGCCGCGACGCTCTACCACGTGCTGACCGGCCGGCCGCCGCCGATGGCGAGCCAGCGGGCAGGTGGCGAGCCGCTGGACCGTGATCGAATCCCGGAACCGTGGCGTGCTGCGATCGACGCCGGCCTGGCGTTGCGCCCCGATGACCGCCCGGCGGACGTTGCCGCGTTCCGGAAGCTCTTGCCGCGTGCCGCCGGCAAGGCGACGATCGTCTTGCCTGACGAACCAACCAAGCCCTCTCTCGACTCCACCCGGAGGATCAAGCGTCCGAATGTCGCGCCGCTGGTCGTGTTGCTGGGCGTGCTCGGCGTCATGCTGGCGTTCGCCCTGAGCCAGGCGCTCGCGCCGGCGGTCGATCATGGCTGGGTCGAGGTGCCGGCGAGCGCGGGCGTGGCGGCGTTTCGCATTGCGCGCACCGAGGTGACCAACGCGCAATATGCCGCGTGTCTGGCGGCGCGCGGCTGCACGCGGCCGTACGATGCCACGCGCATCGATGATCCGGCCTACGCCGGGTGGCCGGTGGTCTACGTCACGATCCGCCAGGCCCGTGAGTACGCGGCTTGGGCGGGCGGGCGGCTGCCGGGCGAGGCGGAATGGCAGCAGGCATGTGCGAGCGACGGGCAGCCGCAGCCCTGGGGGGCGATGCTGCCGGACGCCAGCCGCGCCACGCTCGATGCCGCCGATGCCGGCGCCGTCGGCCGGCTGCCCGGCGGCGCCAGCCGTGAAGGCGCCTACGACCTCGTCGGCAATGTGTGGGAGTGGGTCGATGCCGGGGGCGACGATGTTGTGCGCGGCGGTGGTTTCGACACGCCGGGCGTCACGGCGGGCTGCGCATCCCGCCAGGCGCATCGGATTGCAGTGCGGCAGCAGAACATCGGGTTTCGCATCGTCGCCGACGATCGGGCCCGGCTCCCCTGGTGGGGTGCGGCCGCCGCACTCGGCGTGGCGCTGGTGGCGGCGCTCGTAGCCATCGTGCGCACGCTGCGCGCCCCCGCACATCACGCGGTGACGTCCTGAACGCTGGTCGCCCGGCGGGCGCTGCGGCTGGACGCACGGCCGGGTGCCCCTGCCGCTCGCGGTCGCTCGCACGGTGGTGCCATAGGGCGCCCGACCTGCCCCTGTGCCGGATGCTGCCGATGCATGTGCGGTGGCATGGTGACGCAGACGGATGCCGCGCGTCGGCGGCGGCACGCATGCCTGGTCGCGCTGCCGCGCCGCGCGGGAGCGCCGGGCCCGTCGGCGTACGCGTGCGCCCCACCAATGCACCGCCACCGGCGCGGGCGTACCCGCGCGGCGCTCATCCGCCGGCGCGCCGCCCCGCGCGAGGGCACCGCTGCCCGTCATCAGCGCATCGCATCATGCTTCCCCTGCCGCGCGGTGCGCGAGTGGCGCCATCGCCGGGATGCGGGCATGCGTCTGGATGTGGCGGTGTGGCATACTGCAGCGGTCACCGGCCGGGTGGCATGAGGGAGCCGGCATGCGCATCGTGCATCTGTACAAGGCGTACCCGCCCGTGTTTGGCGGCATCGAGCAGCATCTGCGCGATCTGTGCGAGGGACTGGCGGCGCGCGGCCATCAGGTGACTGCCCTGACGGTGGCGCCGGGTCGGCGCACGCGGATCACCGATCGCGGCGGCGTGCGGCTGATCACGGCGGCCGGGCTGGCGACGCTGGCCTCGACGCCGCTGAGCCTGATGCAGCTGTGGTGGGCGCGGCGGCTGTCGGCCGACGTGGTTCATCTGCAGATGCCCTATCCGCCGGGCGACCTCGCGGCGCGCCTGGTGGCCGGCGCGCCGGCGCTGGTCGTGAGCTATCAGAGCGATGTCGTCAGGCAGCGCCGGCTGCTGGCGTGGTATCGGCCGCTGCTCGAGCAGACACTGCAGCGCGCCCGCGGCATCATGGTGTCGAACCCGCGCCTGCTGGACTCATCGCCGTGGCTGGCGCCGCACCGCCAGCGCTGCGCCATCGTCCCACTCGGCGTCGATGTGTCGCGGTTCGCCCCGGGTACGCGCGTGCACCACGCGCCGCGCATCGGATTCGTCGGCCGACTGCGCTACTACAAGGGGTTGCCGACGCTGATCGATGCGTGCGCACAGCTTCCCGAGACCGTCGAGTGCCTGATCGCCGGCGACGGCCCCGGGCGCGCCGCGCTCGAGCGCCAGGCCCACGCGCGCGGCGTCGCCAGCCGGCTGCGGTTCGTCGGCGACGTCGCCGAATCCGAGCTGCCAGCATTCTACCGGAGCCTCGATCTGTTCGTCCTGCCGTCGCACCTGCGCGCCGAAGCCTTCGGCATCGTGCTCGCCGAAGCGCTGGCGTCGGGCGTTCCGTGCATCTCGACCGAGCTGGGAACCGGCACGTCGTGGGTCAACCAGCACGGCACGACCGGGCTGGTCGTGCCGCCGGGGGATGCCACTGCGCTGGCCGACGCCATCCGCCGGCTCCTCGCGGACCCGGGGCTGCGCCAGCAGATGGCCACGGCGGCGCGGGCGCGGGCGCTGGAGCAGTTCGACCGGCGCGTGATGCTCGACCGCGTCGAGCAGGCGTACCACCGCGCGGTCGGTGGTGCGTGACGGCGGAGTGCTCCGGGGGCGGGCGCGCCGCGTCAGAACAGCAGCCGTCCGAGCTGTCGGCTGCCGTCGATGCTGAGCGGATGGCGCTCGCCGAGCGCGGCGAACAGCGCCAGCAACGCCCGCCGCCCCGCATCGCCGCCGAACGCCCGGTCGCGCGCCACGATCGCCAGCAGGTGCTCGATCGCCTCGGCGTACTGCTGCGCACACACCGCATGCGCCGCCAGCGCGTAGCGTGCGGCGGCATCGTCGGGCAGTTGCGCCACGCGCGCCAGCGCATCGGCCGGCGCCGGCGCGCTCCTGGCCGCCAGCAGCGGCGCGAGCGCCTGCCAACCCTGCGCCTGAGCCCACTGCGGCGTGCCCTGCGGAACCCGGCGCAGCGTCTCGGCGGCATCCGCCGTGCCCAGCATCGCCGCGGTGCGGCCCGCCCCCAGCCACGCCGCCGCGTGCCCCGGTTCCTGCCCGAGCGCCAGACGATATGCATCTGCCGCCGCAGCCAGGTCCGTCGCCTCGAGCGCAGCCGCACGTTCGACCAGCAGATCGGTCGCCGTACGCGGCGGTGCGGCGATCTTCGCGAGCCAGGCGCGCACGCGCGACTCGGGCTGTGCTCCGGTGAACTCATCGACCACCCGACCGTCGCGGAACGCCTTGACCGCCGGAATGCCCTGGACGCCGTATGTCTGCGCCAGCCGCTGGTTCTGGTCGACATTGATGCGCGCGAGAATGAAACTGCCGTCGCCGGCGACGGCCAGTCGTTCGAGAATCGGGCCGAGCGTCTTGCAGGGACCGCACCACGGCGCCCAGAAGTCGGCGACGACGGGCACCTCGTGCGAACGCTCGAGGACATCGCGGCGGAAATCGCGCTCGCCGGTATCGATGATGAAGGTGCTGGCGGTGGTGCCGGAAGATGATCCAGTCTGTGTCATGATGGTCTCTCGCAGGATGCAGGATGGTCGAACTGCAGGTCGATCGGCGCAGCCAGCCAGACCGCCGGGCGGACCAGTTCGCCGAGCAGGCGTGCGGCGTCGGGGAAGGGCGGCGCAGCGGGCGGCGCTCCGGCCACGCGCACCAGCCGGAGCGGCGCCGCGGGATCGCCAGGCAGACCGGCCAGGCGCTGTGCGGCGGCGATGGCATCCGCCAGGCCGCCCAGCGTGTCGACCAGGCGATGCGCGTGGGCTTCGCTGCCGAGCCAGACGCGCCCGCCGGCCAGTGTGGCCAGTTCATCGGCGGCGATCGCCCGACCATCGGCCACGCGGCGCAGGAAGGCCTGGTAGGTGTCGTCGAGCAGCCGCGCGATGGCGTCGCGCTCCGTCGCATCGGGCGGCGTCGTCGGCTCGAAGAAGCCGTGGTTGGCGCCGCGCCCGAGGACGTCGTGATCGACGCCGATCCGCTGGTAGAGGCCGGCGATCGTCGGGCGCAGCACGAAGACCCCGATGCTGCCGGTGATCGTCCCGGGCTGCGCTACGATGTGGTTGGCCGCCGCAGCGACATAATAGCCGCCCGATGCCGCCACGTCGCCCAGCAGCGCGATCACCGGCTTGCGTCGGCGCACGCGCTCGACCTCACGCCAGATCTGGTCGCTGGCGAACGCATCACCTCCCGGTGAGTCGATCGCGAGCACGACCGCGGCGACGCGGCGGTCGGCTTCGGCGGCGCGCAGCGCCGCGCTGACGCTGAGCGCACCGGCCGCGGCGCCGCCGAACAGCGGCAGCGGCAGCGGGATGCGGCGATCCGCGCCGCGTGCGATGGTGCCGGCGATGCTGATCACGGCGAGCGGGCGGCTGCGCGACACCGGCGGCAGGCACAACTGGCGCTCCAGCGCCGCGTCGGCGATGAATGTCGCCGGGCGGCCACCGCGGCCGAGCAGCGCGGGCAGCTCGTCGTCGTAGCACACGGCATCGACCAGCCCGGCGTCACGCGCGGCGTCGGCGCCGTAGGGCGCGCCATCGATCAACTGCTGCACCCGCGCGACGGCCATGCCGCGACCGTCGGCGATCATCGCCAGGGCGGCGGCATAGCGCCCATCCAGCAGGCGCTCGAGTTGCTCGCGGGCCTCGGGCGAGCATGTCCGTCGGGTGAATGTGTCGCCGCCGGACTTGTAGGGCGAGACCGCCGCGACGTCGGCTGCGATGCCCACGCTGGCGAGCGCCGCGGCGAGGAACCGGACCTCGAGGCGCAGCCCGACGGCTGCGAAGAGCGACTCGCGGGGCAGCACGATCTGCTCGGCCGCGCATGCCAGCGCGTAGCATGGCAGATCGGCCTGGTGCAGGCGCGCTACCACCCGGCGGCCGGCTGCGCGCAGCCGCGCCAGTTCGCTGCGCAGGCTCGTGATGGTGGCCCAGCCGCCCGGCGCTGCCTCGATCTCGATCAGCACCGTGTGGCTGCGCGGATCGGCGATGATCCGGTCGACCAGCGAACGCCACGAGTCGAGCGTCATCGCCGGTGCCTGGCCCAGCACGCGGCGCTGCCACCACACCGGCTGCGCGCCGACCAGCGGCAGCGGCGCGCTGATGCGCAGCCGGATGACCCCCAGTTCGCGCCGCCAGAGCCGACGCCAGTGATTCACCAGTGTGCGCCGCAGTCGCGCCAGCGGTCGTTGTGGCATCAGCTACCCCTCGGTGCGGGGCGGGAGATCGCGGAAGCGATATCCTACGCCGCGCTCGGTCAGAATGTACGTCGGGTTGGCCGGATCTTCCTCGAGCTTCTGGCGCAGGTACGTCACGTACAGCCGCAGATAGTGCGTCTCGTCGCGATACTCTGGCCCCCACACCCGCGTCAGCAAGGTCTCATGATTCATCACATAGCCGGCGTTCTGGACCAGGTGGTACAGGAGCCGATACTCCGTGGGCCGCAGGTTGATCCGCTCGCCGCGCACCAGCACCTCATGGCGTGCGAAATCGACCGTCAGGCGATCATCGATCCGGATCGCCGTCTGCATCGCCGGCGGCGGTGCATAATGGCGGCGCAGCACCGCCCGGATGCGGCTGACCAGCTCGCGATGGCTGAAGGGCTTGCCGATGTAGTCGTCGGCGCCCAACTCCAGCCCCTTGATGCGATCTTCCTCGCCATCCTTCGCCGTCAGCACCAGCACCGGCAACTGCGAGGCCTGACGCAGTCGGCGGAGCGTCTCGAAGCCATCCATCCCCGGCATCATGATGTCGAGCAACATCACGTCGGGCATGTCGTCGCGGGCACGCTCCAGCGCCTCGCGACCATTGGTCGCGGTGATCACGTGGCAGCCTTCGAGTTCGAGGTTCATCCGCATGAAGTTCACCATGCGGGGTTCATCGTCGACGACCAGGATGCGTCGGTTGTTCAGATCAGTCATGGTCAGTTCCGTGGCTCGTATGGTCCTCGAGCAGGCGCACCACGCCGCTTGCGGGCCGCGGTGGCAGCGGTGCGCCACCGGTCAGGCGGCGACGCGCCAGTGGCATGGTGAACGAGAAGCGCGATCCCCGGCCAGGCTGGCTCTCGACCCAGATCGTGCCGCCCTGCGCCTCGACGATGCCACGGCACAGGAACAGCCCCAGCCCGGCGCCCTGGGTCGCACGACGCAGGCGGTTGTCGACGCGGTAGAAGCGCCCAAAGATCTGCGCCTGGTCGGCGGCGGCGATGCCGATGCCCTGGTCGCTCACCGCGATGACCGCCTCGTCGCCGGCGACGCGCCCCGTCACGCGAATCATACCACCGTCGGGACTGTATTTGATGGCATTGGTCACCAGATTCTCCAGCACGGTGCGCGTCCGCTCCTCATCGCCGACCACCGCAGGGAAGTCGTCGGCGAAGCGTAGCTCGAAGGTGAACTGCGGGCCGGCGTGTGGCGCGAGCCGCTCGATGACCTGATGCGCCAGCGGCGGCAGCGCCCACTCGTGCAACGCGAGGCGCATGCCGTCGGCGTGGAGGCGCGAGACTTCGAGAAGCGCATTGATCTGCCGGGTCAGCCGGTCGGCTTCATCGACGATTACGTGCAGCCCGTCGCGGATCGTCGCCAGGTCCCACTGGGCATCCTCACGCGCCAGCATCTCGGCATAGCCCTTGATGATGCTCACCGGAGTCTTGAGCTCATGCGACATCACCGAGATGAAGCTGGTCTGCATCTCTTCCTCGGCACGCTGCGACGTGATGTCGCGTACGTTGGCGATCGCGCCGAGCAATTCGCCGTTGGCGCCGATCTGGGCGGCATAGCGGCTCTGGACATATCGCCGCCGACCGTCGCCGGCGCTGACCCAACCGGCGATGACTGGCTCGCCGGCGAGCGGCCGCCGCTGCAGCGGGCAGTCGCTCAGGCACAGGTTGACGCCCTGTGGGCTGGTGATGCCGACGACTTCGGCGCAGGGCCGGCCGATGGCGGCGCTGCGCTCGGTGCCGGTGAGCTGCTCCATCGCCCGGTTGAAGCTGGTGATGCGCCAGCGCGCATCGATGATCATGACGCCGTCGGCGCTCTGCTCGATGAGCGCCGCGAGGTGCTGCTTCTCGCGGACGACGCTCTGGAACAGGCGTGCGTTGCTGACGGCGATCGCGGCCTGCTGGGCAAACGCGCTGAGCAGGTCGCCCTCCTCGGCGGTGAACTCGAGGTTCACGGCGGCACGGAAGACGTAGATGACGCCGACGCTGGTGTGCCGGAACAGCATCGGCAGCGCAGTCATGTGGCGGAGCGGCATGCCGGCGCCGATGCTCACCTGGTGCAACGCCGCCTGGAGCTGTGGCCGGTCATCGAGCGGCGTCGCGAGCAGCGCGTCGAAGACCGGCCAGGACGCCGCAGGCATGTTGGTGGCGGCGCGCACCCGGAGCTGGCCATCGTCTTCGCGCAGGGCGATCAGGCCGGTGGTGCCGGCCAGGAGCTCGACGGCGACGTCGATGACCAGCGCCAGGACGCTGTCGAGTTCGAGCTGTGCGGTGAGTGCCCGGCTGATGCGCAGCAGGCTCTCGCGCTGCCGCAGTTGTGTCTCGCGGTCCATGGCGTTGCGATCCGGCTGATGATGCTCTAATGCCGTGCTAGCAGTCGACTGATGCCATTCTAACACGGTGTGCCTATACTGAACTCAGACGGGTGAACGGACGAGTGAGCCATCCGACGGAGCGGTGGCACCCGGCACCCGAGTAAAGGAACCAACCATGAGCACGATCATGCGCCGGAATGGCATGTCGGACCTGGTGATGCTGCACGAGACGATGGATCAGCTGCTGGATGGCGCGCTGACGCGCAGCGGGACGCGCCGCTTCGCGCCGGCGCTCGACGTGAGCGAGAGCGGCGAGGCATATCATCTGGAGCTGGCGGTGCCGGGGTTGCGCGCCGAGGACCTCGAACTGACGTTCGAGCAGGGCGTGCTGACGATCCAGGGCGAGGTTCGCCGTGAGGCGCCGGCCGGTGAGCGCACCTACCATCGGGTCGAGCGCACGGCCGGTCGCTTCCGTCGGGCGGTGAGCCTGCCCGGGCGGGTCGACGCCGAGAGCATCCGCGCGACGCTGCGCGAGGGCGTGCTGGCGATCGAGGTGCCGAAGTCCGCCGATGTCAAGCCGCGCCGCATCGCGGTGGCGGTCGACGCCGGCAACTGAGATCGCTGGCCCCTGCCGGGCGGCCTGTCCGGCAGGGGCCCCTGCGCCATCCGCATCACGGTACAGCAGGTACCTCCGGCATCACTGGGAGTACCACATCACGATGCCCGCCAGGGAGCGCCCAATCCCGGGCATGCCACCGACGTGAGACCGACGGACAGGCAGCGTCAGCGGAGCCAGTCGACCGCGCCGGCGCGCCATGCCCCCAGATGCCGGCGACGGCCGCCGTGCCAGTCAGCACCAGGGCGGCGCGCTCAGGCAGCGGTACCGCGAGCGGATGCCGGGCGCATGCCATGCGTCGCGGCGCAGGCGTGGCGTGGTGCGCTCCCGCGCCGGCCTGGGTGCGTGGGCCTCCGGTGTCCTGCGACAGCCCTAGCTCGGTCAGCAAAGCGCCGGCCTGGGTGCGTGGGCCTGCGGCTCGCACGGCGTAGGCCCGGGCGCATCACGACGGCAGGCACCTCCGGCATCACTGGGAGTACCACATCACGATGCCCGCCGGGGGCGCCCAATCCCGGGCATGCCACCGACTACCGCGATGATGCGGGAGATCGTGACGACCATCGTCCAGCAGTCTGCCACGCATACGGGATTGCATGGACGGTATCGCCAGACCGGCGCGTAGCTTGTGCAATCGCTCGTTCCTGGCTGGCGCATCCCGACGCCCGGATGGAGCAACTGGCCGGCACGACTGCCGACCGTGACGCCACGATCACGCCACACGGCGCGTGCGAGCGTGTTCCTGCCCCGGCGGTCGCCTGTGTCTGGCCAGGTACTCACGGCAGTGCTGCGCACACGACTGGTCCGCTTGCTGTCTCCACGACGTCGCTTGATACACACTCTGACCACGACCATCACGGGCTTCATGTGATGCGTATGGGCCCCGGCGCTGTGCCACGGTGAGCGGGTGCTGTCAGATGCAGCGCCGCCGAGCGTCGTTTCTGGCTCCCCGCCTGATGTATCTATCGGGAGTGTGCCAGGTCTCGTCGTGGAGTTGCTTGGCGGCCCGCGCCCAATGCACCCATCCGCACCCACGCACTGCGCCCACGATGTCTGGCAGAACTCCAACGGCCACGGTCATGCCCGACATCGGTTTGGCATGGATTATTGATGCGTTGGCCATGAAAGCCCGAACGACCGATTCAGCTGCGCTATCTCGCCACGCCAGGCGGCCGGTGCTCGCGCCTGCGCTGCAGCTGTACGTCACACAGGGTTGATGCACAGTCGGGAACATGAAGAAGAACACCTCACTGCGATGATTGGGGCGCCAACCACATAATCAGTGCAACGAGGTGTTCACCATGGATCCTCTCACATTCACGGGTATGCCCCGTGGGACCGATCAGCCGATCACCGTCGATCTGCCGGCGCCGCGGGTGCAGTTGCAGGCCATCCCTGACCCGCGCAAACGCCGTGGCGTGCGCTATCCCCTGGCGGTGCTGGCGCCGCACAGCGTCGCCAGTCAGGTCCATCACAGTGCCGACTGGGCACACGAACGCGCCGCCGAACCGGCGCAGGTGTTTGGCCTCTCCCGCACACGGATGCCGCATCCGACGACGTGGCGCCGGGTGCTCGGATTTGGCGTAGCGGCGGCAGCGATTGACACCGCCGTGGCGCCGCTGCTCCAGCCCGTGCCATCGCCCGCGGTGGCGCCGCGGGCGAGTCCGCAGGTCGCACCGGATGGAAAGACCATCCCCGCCCGCACCGGGCAGGGTGTCCAGCCGGTGAGCGCCTATCGCGTCACGCGGCAGGTCACCCTCCAGCAGGTCGCCGTGCCGCGCAAAGCCAACGAACTGACGGTCGCGCCCATACTCCTGACCGGCCTCCCGCTCGCAGGCGTCATCGTCACCGGCGATGCGATGTCTGCCCGGCGTGACCTGAGCATTCAGCTTGTCGAGGCCGGTGGCGACTCCTGCTGGATCGTCAAGGAGAACCAGAAGCCCCTGTACGATGACCTGCGGCCCCTCTTCGGGCCACAGCCGGAAGCGCTCCCCGGGACCAACCCGCTGCCAGACGACGTCCTGACCGTCCGCACGGTCGAGCGCACCCACGGACGATGGGACGAACGGGTCATCACGACCAGCAGCCTGTTGGCTGACGATCAGGGCTGGCCGTATCTGGCGCAGGCCTTCCAGGTTGTCCGGACCACCGAACGCTCCCGCCGCTGCGCGCGCGAGGTCCGCTACGGCATCACGAGTGCACCGGCCACCGCGCTTCCTGCCGGCGACGTGCTCACCGTGGTTCGGCGCCACCGGCAGATTGAGAACGGCCTCCACTATCGCCGGGATGCGACGCCGGATGAAGACGCCTCGCCCGTCCGACGCGGCGCTGCGCCCCAGGTCGTCGCGCGCCCCAGCAACCTCGTCGGTGCGCTCGCCGCCCGCGCCGGTGTGACGAACCTGACAGCCCGCCAGCGCGCGCTGGCGGCGACGGTGGATCGATGGCTCTTCCGCCCCTGACGTTGCATGAGCCCTGCCCGCCCCCCTCGCACGCGCATTGACACGCTCACCGCCAGATCGTATAATTCCCCTCCAGTGTTCAGCCACGTCCTCTGACGATGCTGTACCCGTGGCGTCCGCCGACGCCACGAGCCCCACATGGGGCAGCGTATTCGTGCCCGGCGGCGCGGCGGCTCGTCGGCAAGCATTCACCCGTCGGAGGTTCACTCGATGACCACCACACCACACGATGCGGATCTGAATCAATCCGAACCAGACTGGACACAGCTGCTCGACGTGTACGATTACGCGCGCCCGCAGCGCGGCGAGGTACGCGAGGGCATTGTCATGAAGATCGAGGAGAGCGGGGCGCTCGTATCGATCGGCAGCAAGCGCGAGGGCATCATTCCGCAGCAGGATCTGCGTGCAATCGGCGCCGATGTTACCGATAACCTGCGGGTTGGCGACAGCATCCAGGTGTACATCCAGGACCCCGAGAACCGCGAAGGCGAGCTGATTCTCTCGCTGACGATGGTCCAGGTCGCCCGCGACTGGGAGGAAGCTGCACGGCTCAGCACCGAGGGTGGCGTGGTGCAGGGTCTGGTGATCGGCTACAACAAGGGCGGCCTGCTGGTGCAGTTCAACCGTATCCGCGGCTTCGTCCCCGCTTCGCAGGTAGCCCAGTTGCATGGCCGTACCGCCACAGGCGACCGGCAGCACGCGCTGCAGTGCATGGTCGGCCAGACCATCCCGCTGAAGGTCATCGAGGTCGACCGCGAGCGCAACCGGCTGGTGCTGTCGGAGCGCAGTGCGACGCAGGAGTGGCGCCGGGCGCAGAAGCAGCGGCTGCTCAACGAGCTCAAGCCGGGCGATATCCTCACCGGTCGCGTCAGCGAGTTGCCCAAGTTCGGCGCCTTCATCGATCTGGGTGGCGCAGATGGGCTGGCGCATATCTCCGAGCTGGCGTGGCATCGCGTCAACGATCCGAACGATGTCCTCAAGAAGGGCCAGGAAGTGCGCGTGATGGTGGTCGAGATCGACCCGAGCCGCGAGCGCATCGGCCTCAGCCTGCGGCGCCTGCTGCCCAACCCATGGGAGACGATCGACCAGCGCTATTCGATCGGCCAGATGGTGAGCGGGCCGGTGACGAATGTGGCACCGTTTGGTGCATTCGTGCAGATCGAGGACGCCGTCGAGGGGCTGATTCATGCCAGCGAGCTCGATGGCGATTCGCAGACGCAGCCGCGCGATCTGCTACAGTCGGGTCAGGTGGTCACTGCGCGGATCATCAGCCTGGACAAGCAGCGCCAGCGGATGGGCCTGAGCCTGCGTCGCACCCAGGAGCCGCGCGCCGATGATGCGACCGGTGCTGCGTCGCAGGGCTGAGCCCGCGCCGCGGTGGACGTCGGAACCCGCGGGGCCAGGCGCATTGCGTCTGGCCCTGCGGCGTACTAGGGGCAATGCGATCGCCGTGCAACCTGCCGCGATGCCGGCAGGGGTGGGCGCCACGTGGACAACCGGCGCAACGGGCGGGAGCCGCCGCCGCGGGGGCGGCCCGCGTGGCTAGCGCTGTGGCACAGCCTGGCTGATCGCCTCAGTGCCCGTGAACTCCGGCACGATCTGCTGAAGCAACGCCCGCGCCGCCACGTCGTCGTTGGCGCGGACCACCGCCTCGAACCCGGCGATCGCCGCATCGAGCGTCATTCCCACGTGCGGCTCGACGCGCTCGGCAATGAACACATGTTGATGCAGCGTCGGACGGTAGCGCTCATTTGGCGCAAATAGCTCCTCGAACACCTTCTCGCCCGGGCGACGGCCAGTGAAGACGATGTCGATATCACGGCCCTCCTGCAGGCCCGACAGGCGAATCATGTCGCGCGCCAGATCAACAATGCGTACCGGCTCGCCCATATCCAGCATGAAGATCAGGCCCGGCGTCCCGAGCGCACCCGCCTGCAACACCAACTGAACCGCCTCCGGGATCGTCATGAAATACCGCCGCATCTCGGGATCAGTCACCGTCACCGGTCCGCCGGCGGCGATCTGTCGGCGGAAGGTCAGAATGACGCTGCCACGGCTGCCGAGCACGTTGCCAAAGCGCACCGCCACATATGGCCGCCCGACCGCCAGCGCCGTCTCATGCACGATCAGTTCGGCGACGCGCTTCGATACTCCCATCACGCTCGTCGGGTTCACCGCTTTGTCGGTCGAGATCATGACAAACCGCTCGACGCCATGCTGTGCCGCAGCCGCGACGATGTTGCGGGTACCGAGGATGTTGTTGCTCACCGCTTCGACCACATTCTGCTCCATCAGCGGCACGTGTTTGTGTGCCGCAGCATGAAACACGAGCACCGGTCGATGGCGTGCAAAGATGGCATCGATGCGCTCGCGGTCACGCGAGTCTGCAATCACGGCGATGATCTCGGTCGCGATCGACAGCTGTCGCCCGAGGCGTTCCAGCTCTCCCTGGATCTCGAAGATGCTGTTCTCGCCATGGCCGAGGAGGATCAGCCGTGCCGGCTGGCAGCGAAAGATCTGCCGACACAGCTCGCTCCCGATCGAGCCGCCGGCGCCGGTGATCAGCACAATCTGGCCGGTCAGCAACGTCCGCACCCGCTCGAGATCTGTCTCGATCGGTTCACGCCGCAGCAGATCAGTCACTTCGATCGGCCGAAGCTCGCTCACCCGCGCGCTGCCATCGAGGAGTTCGTACATCCCGGGGATTGTCAGCGCGGCGACGCCGAGCCCGGCGCAGAACGCGTGAATCGCGCGGATCTCCTTCCCGGGCGCGCGGGGCATCGCGATGATCACCTTGCGCACGGTGCCCGTCCGCACCACCTCCGGTAGGGCGCCGCGACCGCCGAGGACGCGCACACCGTGGATCGTCAGGCCATGCGTGCGCGGGTTGTCGTCGATGATGCCGATAATCCGCAATTTGAGCTGCGGATTCTGGCGCAGCTCCTGCACGACCATCGCACCGGCATTGCCCGCGCCATAGACGACTACCGGCGTCGTGTCCTGTGGCGCTGGCTGTGGCCGCCGGCGCAGCATGATGCGCAGCAGCAGCCGCGGAGCCGCGACCACGCCGACGACGGTGGGGAGCGCGATGAGCGGAACGGAGCGCGGTATCTGAAACAGGTCGACCTCGGTGCCGAGCAGAAAGATGCCCAGGCCAAGCAGCGCGACCGACGACGTGACGGCGATGGCAAGGCGCACAAACTCGGCGACCGAGGCGAACGCCCAGTGTTGCCGATAGCTGTGGCTTCCGATCAGGAAGAGCGGAACGATGAACGCCGCGCTGGCGACGAACCCGATGCCACCGTAGGTGAACTGCCCGAGATCCCACGCCTCCAGCCGCAGGATGAAGCTGGCATAGACAGCGATCGGAATCGCGACCAGATCGTAGATGAGGAGGTATCGGCCCCGAGGTACCCACATGCCTGTCGTGCTCCACTGCATATGTGTTGGTTGCCCGCCAGTATACCGTATGTTTCGCTCCCGGGACTGACGCGCGGCTGCGGGCGACGCCGAGAATCAGCTGCGGCGCACAGCCGCGCGGCCGTGCGACTGTCGTGTGCCATGCTGTCGGGTGACGCGCGCGAACGCACACCGCCCGAGACCAAGCGCTGCCGAACCGTAGCACAGCGCTGGCTTCAGCACAATCCGCATCACGATTCCCCGCACCAGCCTCGGGCGTCCTCGGCCGGGCGTGATCGCTGGCCTGGGGCCGGCGGCTCGCGCGAAGGCCTGGGCATCCGGCGCGGGGGGGGCGCAGCGGGCCGGTGCCCTGCCGCACCACGCCGGCACCTGTGATCTGCCATTCAGCCAGCCGCGCCGGTCGGTGGTATAATGACCGCATAACGGCTACGAACGAGGCTTCGTCCATGCCAAGGTACGAGACGCGCGCCGGGCACTTCGGGATCATCAGCGGTGTCGCGCGCAGCGAGAGTGATCTCGTGATGGTCGCGCCACCTGCCGCACTCTTCTCCCCCGAATCGCGAAAAGGGCAGCTTTACATCGTCGCCGAGGTGCTCGAGAACGCGCTGCGCGGTCACGAGGCCTGCCAGTTGATCATGCGAACCATCCGGCGGCAATTCTACGAGGACACGTCGTTCAGCGTGACGGCATCGCTGCGCAAGGCGATCATTTCGGCCAACCGGGTCCTGTACGAGCAGAACTTCCATGCGCCTGCCGAGCGCCGTGCGCTGATCGGGCTGACCTGCATCGTGCTGAAAGAGCACGACATGTACATCGCCCAGATCGCGCCCGCGCACTCCTACGTGCTGGCCGGCGGCAGCCTGCGGGCGATCCCTGCCAGCGGCACGTGGGGGGCTGTCCCACAACTCAGCCAGGTGAAGCTCAGCGCGCTCGGCGCCAGCCTGACGGTCGAGCCCGAGTTCTTCCGCTCGCGCATGTTGCCCGGCGACGCCGCGTTCTGCTGCAGCAGCAACCTCGCCGCCACGCTCGACCGGCCCGAGGTGCTGCGATTGCTGCGGCATCACGATGCCGCATCGCTGGCAAATGTCCTGCGAACCCGCTGTCGTGAGCACGATCTGCTCGACGCCCACGTGCTGACGCTGTCGATGCATCTGCCGCTGGCCGCAGCAGCCGACGAGCCCGACGCCGCGACCAACAGCGTCGGCACCCGCCTCACCGTGGGCTTTCGCCGGCTGTCGCACCAGTTCGCGCAGGCGGCCAACCGGGTGCTCGACATCGTTCGCAGCCCGGTCGCCCAGGCCAGCGCGCGCCGCGCCGAGACGCGCCGTGCGCGCGAGGAAGCCGAGCAACAGCGGCTGCAGGAGTTGCCCGAGGATCCGCCGGATTTCCGGTCGCGACCACCGGCGCCGCAGCCACTCGATCTCGGCCCGACGATTCCCGAGCGCATCGCCGCGCGCGTCCCGCCATCGGCGCTGCTCGGCGAGGATCTCTACGATGGCATGCCCGAGCGGCGCAGCGAGGTGCGCGATGTCGCCGACATCGCCCCGGTGATGCAGCGTGGTGGGGCGCGCAATGGCATCGGCGAAGGCCCGCTGGGCACCAACCTGCCGCGGCAGTCCATCCTCGAGCGCGTCGGCGATGGCCTGACCGACCGGCTGCGCCGCCGGCGGCGCAACGACCGCCGCGCCACCAATGCGGTGACCAGCGTCGCCCGGCCGCAGGGCCTCAGCTATCGGCGTCAGTCGGCACCGTTTCCCTGGCAACTCCTGCTGCTGATCGTCGCCGTCGTCGCCGTCCTGATCCTGTACGGTACCAACATCTCGCGCGAGACCGAGATCCGCAACACCGACAACATCCTGGTCTCGGCCGAACAGGCGATGGCCGCGCTGCGCGATGCCCCAAACGAGGCCGCGGCGCGCGAACTGCTGCAGACCGCCGAGAATGCCCTCGATGCGGTGCGCGCGACCGGCCGGATCACTGCGACCGTCGAGAGCCAGCGTCGGTTCGAGGAGCTCAACCGCGAGTTCGTCCGTGCCCAGGCGGCGATCCAGAAACTGACCTACTTTGAGGATCTGGAGTCCGTCACGACCCATCCGCTGCCCGGCGGGCTCTTCGACAGCGTCGTCGTGCCACCACCCCCGAGCGACATCACCGACACCGTCGCGTTTGGTGCGGTCTATGTGCTCGATCGGAATGGTGGCGTGCTGTACAGCGCATCGAAGGAGGGTGGCCGCGAGGCGCGACCGATCCTGCGCCCCGAGGATATCGTCGGGCCGGTGCCGGTCGGTAATGTGCGCGGGATGGACTGGCGCTTCGACAATATCGTCGCTGTGGCGCAGTCGGGCGATAACGGCCCGTTCACGTTCTATTTCCGGAACCGTGAGCGCTGGAGCTACAGCATCCTCGCGGGCAGCGAGGAATGGGGCCGCGTGTCGGATCGCTTCCGGATCGCGAACTACCAGGGCAATCTGTACGTGTGGGGCGCGACGCGCGACAACGTGCTGCGCTACCTGAGCGGCGAATACGGCAACTTTCCGCTGCCATGGATCCAGAACGATGGCGGCCGCGATCTCGAGGGCGTGGTCGATCTGGCGGTCGACGGCAAGATCTACCTGCTGCAGCCGGATGGGCGCGTGCTGATCTTCGCGATGCTGCCGACAGGTGAACGCGTCTTTGATCGGGCCTTTGATATCCCACCCGTCGATCCGCCGGTCATCAGCGCCTCACGGTTCTATGTGTCGAGCTCGACGACAGGATCGATTTTCCTGCTCGAGAGCGGCACTTCGCGCATCATTCAGCTCGACAAAGAGACTGGCTCGTTCATTCAGCAGATTCGCGCGCAACCGACGGATAGCATCGTCCTTGATCAGATGATTGACCTGTACGTCGACGAAAGTAGCGTCAGGCCGATCTTGTATATCGTCAACGGCGGCGAGGTCATCCGTGGATCGCTCCCTGATCGCCCGCGGCCGTTCGGCGGCCGCGCGGGGACGGCGACGCCGACGACGATGCCATTGCCATCACCGTGACGATCGAGGTGTCGCACATCATGGAACATTCGACGACGGTCAATCCACTCCGGGCCGGATTGCGCATGCAGCGTACGCCGGCGCCGGCGACCGTGGTGATTTTTGGGGCGACCGGCGATCTGACCCATCGCAAGTTGGTGCCGGCGCTGTACAACCTGCAGCGTGAGCGCCTGCTGCCGCCGGGGTTCAGCGTCGTCGGGTTTGCCCGACGCGACTGGAGCGATGCGTATTTTCGCCAGACGCTGCATGAAGGCGCCGAGCGCTACTCGCGCAGCGAGATTCAGTCGTCGATCTGGGACGATTTTGCCGAAGGATGCAGCTACATCCGTGCACCCTTCGATGACCCCGCCGGCTACCAGGCGCTGTCGCGGCGCCTCGACGATCTTGATGCCCAGCGTGGCACCGGCGGCAACCGATTGTTCTACCTTGCGACGCCACCCGAGTCGTACGTCGAGATCGTACGCCAGCTCGGCGCCGCAGGGCTCAATCGCTCGCCGCGTGGTGGCTGGACGCGCATCATCGTCGAGAAGCCGTTCGGGCACGACCTCGCCAGCGCGCGTGCGCTCGACATCGCCATCCACGAGGTGTTCGAGGAAGCCCAGATCTATCGCATCGATCACTACCTGGGCAAGGAGACCGTCCAGAACATCCTGGTGTTCCGCTTCGCCAACGGCATCTTCGAGCCGTTGTGGAACCGGCGGTACGTCGATCATGTGCAGATCACCGTCGCCGAGCGCGTCGGCGTCGAGGGGCGCGGCGGCTACTACGAGGGCGCCGGCGCGCTGCGCGACATGGTGCAGAATCATCTGCTGCAACTGCTGGCGCTCACGGCGATGGAGCCGCCATCGAGCTACCGCGCCGACACCGTGCGCGACGAGAAGGTCAAGGTGCTGCGTGCGATCCGGCCGATCGCGCCCGAGCATGTCGACCAGTTCACGGTGCGCGGCCAGTATGCCGCCGGCGCCGAGGGTGGCCAGACCGTCGCCGGGTATCATGCCGAGCCGGGCGTCGCGGGACAATCGCGCACCGAAACATATGTCGCACTTCAATGCCTGATCGACAGCTGGCGTTGGGCTGGCGTCCCGTTCTATCTGCGCACCGGCAAACGCCTGCCCAAGCGCGTCAGCGAGATTGCCATCCAGTTCCGCTCCGTCCCGTTGATGATCTTCGAGGCCGGGCCGCTGAATGACATCGATCCCAACATGCTGACGATCCGCATTCAGCCCGAAGAAGGCATCACGCTCCGGTTCAACTCCAAGGTGCCCGGCCAGACGACCCACATCCGCCCGGTGACGATGGATTTCCGCTACAACGCCTCGTTCGGCGTGGAGTCGCCCGAAGCCTATGAGCGCCTGCTGCTCGATGCATTGCTGGGCGATTCGACGCTGTTCACCCGCAGCGACGAGGTCGAGGCGTCCTGGTCGCTGATCACACCGGTGCTGCATGGATGGGCTGGCGATGCGCGACCGCTGCCACGGTATGAGGCTGGCAGCTGGGGACCGGCGGAGGCCGATGCCTTCATCGGGCGGATCGGTGCGAAGTGGCGGCGACTCTAGCCGGAGGATGTGATGACTGCCAACCGCCTGCCACTTGACCAGATCCATGTCGATGTGCGGACGATCGAACGCGAACTGTCGGCCATCTGGCGCAGCGCCGCCGACGAGCGCGAGCCGGCGCGCACCTCGGTGACGCGCACGTGCGTGCTGAACCTGGTCGTGCTGACATTCGACGGGATGCGCGGGGTGGAGCCGGCGACGGCCGTCATCGACCGCCTGACGGCGCAGCACCCGAACCGTGCGGTCGTCGTCGGCGTCGATGCCCAGGCGGCTGTGCCGTACCTCGATGCCTGGGTGCAGGCGCACTGCCAACTGCCGGCGCCGGGGCGGCCACAGGTATGTGGCGAGCAGATCACGATCGAGGCGCGTGGTGCGGCAGCCGGCCAGGCGCTGAGCGGGCTGATGCTGCCGCTGCTGGTTCCCGATCTGCCGGTGATGCTGTGGCTGCCAGCATGCGATGCCCTGGACCAGCCACTGAGCCAGCGCGTGCAGCGGCTGGCGGATCGGGTGATCGTCGACAGCATGACGGCATCCCGGCCGCTCGACCGGCTCCGCACGCTGGCCGAACTGACGGCGCGCGGCATGGCGCTGAGCGACATCGCCTGGGGCCGGCTGACCGCGTGGCGCGAACTGATGGCGGGGCTGTTCGATGCGGCGGATCACCGCGAGCATCTCGGCGGCATCTATCGGGTGACCATCGATCATGCTGGCGACGACGCCGCGCATGCCCAGGCGCTGCTGCTGGCGGGGTGGCTGGCGTCGTGCCTCGACTGGCAGATCGTCAGTCACGAGCACGGCGGCGTGATCTGGATGCGGCAGCAACGCCAGCCGGTCCGCGTCGAACTGCGGCCGCGCGCCGACGCGTCGGCGGCGATCGTCGCGCTGGAGCTCTCGTGCGCCCGCGCGCGCTTCGGCGTCTTCGGTGATGCGCTGCCCGATCGCGCGACGGTGTCGGTGCAGATTGGCGGGCGCCGCCAGATGCGTCAGTCGGCACGCCTCGATGTGCTCGATGCCGCCGCGCTGCTCGGCCGTGAGGTGCAACTCCTCGGCATCGATCACAGCTACGTCGCAGCGCTGCGCACCGCGGCGGCGATGGTGTGACGACGGCCACGCCGCCCCCATGGACGGTCGCGGTACGCTGCGGCGCCCCGATGGGGGCGCGGCCGCGCATGGTGTGGGGGGCGGATCGGGATCAGCGCACCGCGGTCAGCGCCGCCAGCGCCAGCGCCACGAAGCGCGCACCAGTCGCCACGGCGAAGCCAGCCAAGATCAGCAGCGGGCCCCACATCAGCACGAGCTCGCCGAGACGCCACGCCGGGCCAGCCCGGTCACGGGCCAGCCCCGGCAGCAATTCGGCGCGCGTGGCGTCCCACCCTCCGAGCAGCACCAGCCCACCGACGCCGGCGAAGACCATGGCGGCGGCCACTGCGATCACCACACCCAGCACGATCCAGAACGTCATGGCGCATCTCCCGCATCACCGGCGCGTCAGCCGACGCGACAGGACGACCCCGAATGGCAAGAGCAGCCAGAAGCTCAGCAGGCGAAACACGACCGCCGCGCCGATCGCCGCCTCGGTCGGCACACCCTGCACGCCCAGCGCCACCGCCAGCGCGGTCTCGACCGCACCGCCGCCGCCGGGCAGCACCACGAAGGTGCTCACGATCAGCGCCAGGCCATACGCCGCGCCGACCACCGGCGCCGTGACAGCGACGCCGAGCCCGGTCAGGATGGCGAGCAGGGCCAGGCTGTGGCACGCGAACACCAGGAGCTGCAGCACCACCAGGACGGCCATGCGTCCCGGCTGCTCGAGCAGCATCCGCCGGCTGGCCACGATCTCGTCGACCACCTGCGCGACCTGGGGTTGGGTCCAGATCGGGCCGAAGGCCCGGTTGACGATGCCCTTCAGCCAGAGTCCCCAGCGGTGCAGCGTGGCATCGGGCCGCGATCCGGCGTAGAGCAGCGCGCCGGTGATCAGCAGCGCCAGGCCGGCGGCGCCGTAGCTCACCGACGCCCCGGTGAGGCCGTGGGTCGCGATCAGATAGATCAGGCCGTAGCCGAAGGCGATCAGCACCGCACCGTTCCAGCTGAGCAGTTCCGTGCCGGCGACCATCGCGACGCTCGCGACCGGGAAGCCACGCCGCCGCAGGCTGGCGACCAGAAACGCATATGCGGCGACGCTGCCGCCGGGCAGCGCCTGGTTGATCAGAATGGCGACCAGCGCCGTGCCGGAGAGCCAGAGGACGCTGGCGCGGTGCCCCAGCGCCGCCAGCACCCGGCCGTAGATCTGGCCGGCGCAGACGAAGCCGGCGATGACCAGCAGCAGCGCGGCGGCGAGCCACACCGGCTGGGCACCACGCAGGAGCGCCAGCGCCGCCAGGACTTCGTGTCGACTCTGATATGCCAGCAGGCCCAGTGCTCCGATGACGACCACCGCCAGGATTGCCGACCAGGGAACTCGTCGCATGCGTCTGCTTCCGATCTTCGCACCATCGCCTGTCATGTCAGTAGCGTGCGAGCTCACGCGCCGCCGTCATGATCTTCGCCGCGCTGACCATGAATGCGTCCTCGAGCGTCTCGCTGAAGGGGACGGCCGGCACGTCGGGTGCCGCCAGCCGGCGCACCGGCGCATCGAGATCGGCGAATCCGTGCTCGGCGATCACTGCCGCGATCTCACCGGCGAACCCGCCGGTGAGGTTGTCTTCGGACACGATCAGCGCCCGACCGGTACGACGGACGGTCGCCAGCACCGCATCACGGTCGAGCGGCACCAGCGTGCGCAGATCGATCACCTCGAGATCGACGCCCTCGTGCGCCAGCGCATCGGCGGCGCGCAGGCTCTCGTGAACCATCGCGCCGTAGGTGATGATGCTGACATCGCGCCCCGGGCGACGGCAGGCCGCCACGCCGAGCGGCACCGTCGCGCCCTGGCCGGTGGCGACCGGACCGCGCAGCGTGCGGTAGAGCCGCTTGTGCTCGAGGAACAGGACCGGATCGGGGTCTGCGATGGCGGCGAGCAGCAGCCCGCGGGCATCGTGGGGCGTCGCCGGCACGACGACCTTGAGGCCGGGGGTGCTGGTGAACAGCGCCTCGACGCTCTGGGAGTGGTACAGCGCGCCGTGGATGCCGCCGCCGAACGGGGCGCGGATCACCAGGGGGCAGTTCCAGTCGCCATTCGAGCGATAGCGCATGCGCGCCGCCTCGTTGAGGATCTGATCGATCGCCGGGTACAGGTAGTCGGCAAACTGAATCTCGGCCACCGGGCGCAGCCCATGCAACGCCATGCCGATCGCCACGCCGACGATGCCCGCCTCGGCGATCGGCATGTCGATCACCCGCAGCGCACCGAAGCGCTCCAGCAGGCCATCGGTGGCGAGAAACACGCCGCCCTTCACCGCGACATCCTCACCCAGGACGACCACCCGCGCGTCCCATGCCAGCGCGTCGTGCATCGCACCCCGGATCGCTTCGAGCAGCGTCTGTTCGGTCGTCGTCATCTCGCTGTGCCCCCTTGCGCCACGCCCCGGCAGCGCCGGCGCGCCGGACCACCACACCGCGCCACGCCGCGCCGGCATGACGCGGCGCCCGACAGCGCCACCACAGTTCCATCAGGCATGCCGCTGATCCTCACTCCGCGGCGCGGCGCCGGCCACCGTGCCGAAGACATGATCGGCGATCGTGGCCGGATGCGGCGCCGGCGCGGCGTCCGCATCGAGCGTCGCCTGATCGACCTCGGCGCGCGCCTGCCCGGCGATCTGCGCGAGCACCGCCGGCGCGACGCCATACTCGCGGACCAGCACCTCGCCGAAGCGCCCGATCGGATCACGGGCCCGCCAGGCATCGACCTCGGCAGCGGCGCGGTAGCGGCGATCATCGTCGGCATTCGAATGCGGTCGCAGTCGGTACGTCTTGCATTCGAGCAGGGTCGGCCCGCCATCGGCGCGCGCCCGCGCCATCGCGCGCCGCATCGCCAGCGCCACGGCGCGCAGATCATTGCCGTCGACCACCTCGCCCGGCATGCCGTAGCCTGCCGCCTTGAGCGCGACATCGGCGACCGGCACCTCGGCGTGATGGGGCATCGAGATGGCGTACTGGTTGCTCTCGCAGACGAACACGACCGGGAGGCGCTGGATGCCGGCGATGGTGAGCGCCTCGTGCCAGGCCCCCTCGGCCGTGGCGCCCTCGCCAAAGCTCGTCACCACCGCGGTGTCGCGTTCGCCACCGATGCGCAGGGCGAACGCCAGCCCCACTGCATGGACCAGATGGCTGCCGACGCTGCTCGAGCCGCTCACGATGCGCCGCGCGCGACTGCTGAAATGGCCGTACATCTGCCGGCCACCGCTCGCCGGATCGGCGGCCCGGCCCATCGCATGCAGCAGCAGGTCGCGTGGCGTCTGGCCCAGCGCCAGCACCAGCGCCATGTCGCGGTAGTACGGCACCACGTAGTCGTGACCGGCGCGGATCGCCAGCGCCATGCCGACCTGCGTCGCCTCGTGGCCTGCCGAGGTGATGACGAAGTGCGCCCGACCCTGGCGGCTCAGTTGCCACAGCCGATCATCGACGGCGCGCGCCTGCACCATGACGGTGTAGGCCGACAGGGCTTCTGCCGCACTCAACGCCGGCGGTCCGTCGTCACTTCCCATGCCACCCCTCCGCTGGACCGGCGCCATTGCCAGCGGCGCCACATCCGTGTACACTGATCGGGCGCCCGTATGGCGCGACGAACCATTGATCTGAACCGAAGGACTCCAACTGCGATGAATGCACCGACCCCCATCATGTATGGCACGCCCTGGTGTGGCGACTGCCGCCGCTCGCGCCGGCTGCTCGACCAGCGCCAGGTCGCCTATCAGTACATCGACATCGAAACCGACGACGCCGCACGGCAGCGGGTCATCGAGATCAATCAGGGCAACCAGAGCGTGCCGACGATCATCTTCCCCGATGGCTCAGTTCTGGTCGAACCATCGAACGCGGTGCTCGGCGCACATCTCGACGCGCTCGGCCTCTGACGTTCCGGCCACGACGTCCCGTACGGCCATCACCCCCAGCGATCCCGATCCCGGCAGGCCCGCCGGGATCGCTGCGTGGCGTGCCCGGGCACCTCACCCGGCGGTCGCCGGCAGCAGCGGCAGGAGCTCGATGATCTGATCGTGGGCCGGGCCGACCGAGACCAGCGCCGGCCGGGCGCCGATCAGATCGCCGATCCGCCCGAGATACGCCTGTGCCGCCGCCGGCAACGCCCCGATGTGCCGGATCGCCGTCGTCGGCTGTTGCCAGCCCGGCATGACCTCATAGACCGGCTCGATCCGGGCGAGCTCGCCGGCGCGCATCGGCGGATGCATCACCGGCGCACCGTCGAGCCGATAGCCGACGCACACCGGGATCTCTGCCAGGGTATCCAGCACGTCGAGCTTGGTCAGCGCGAAGGTATCGATGCCGTTCAGGCGCACTGCGTAGCGCGCCAGCACCGCGTCGAACCAGCCGACGCGGCGCAGCCGGCCGGTCGTCGTGCCGACCTCCGCCCACGGCGTGCCGATCTGCCGCAGCACTGCCGCCGCATCACCGTCGACCTCGGTGGGGAACGGGCCGGCGCCGACGCGCGTGGCATAGGCCTTGAACACGCCGAGCACCGTGTCGATCGCGGTCGGGGCGATGCCCGAGCCCTGCGCGGCGCCGGCGGTGCCGGGCGCCGACGAGGTGACGTAGGGATACGTGCCGTGATCGATGTCGAGCAGCGCACCCTGCGCGCCCTCGAGCAGGATCGGCGCCCCCCGCTCGAGCGCCTGCTGCACGATCGGATAGCTGTCGGTGATGTGCTGCGCCAGCCGCACGCCATACGCGGCGTAGCGCGCGGCGATCGTCACCGGATCAAGGGCTGCGGCGGTGCTATCGTCGTCCGAGAGCCAGCGCTTCAACGCCAGCACCGTCGTGAGGCGGTCGCGCAATCCGGCCTCGTCGAGCAGATCGCCGACGCGAATGCCAGTCCGCGCCATCTTGTCGGCATACGCCGGCCCGATGCCGCGCCCGGTCGTCCCGATGCGCGCATCGCCCCGCTGCGCCTCATCGCGCTGATCCTGCAGCACGTGGTACGGCATCACCACGTGCGCCCGCTCGCTGATGAACAGCCCGTCGACCGACACGCCGCGCGCCTGGAGTTCGTCGAGCTCGCGCACCAGCACGGCCGGATCGATCACCACGCCGTTGCCAATGACATTCACGGTCGATGGGTCGAAGATGCCCGACGGCACCGTGTGCAGCTTGAATGTTCCGCGCCGGTTGACGACGGTATGACCTGCGTTGTTCCCGCCGCCGTAGCGCACGACCAGGCGTGCGCGCTCGGCCAGGACGTCGACGATATGGCCTTTGCCTTCGTCGCCCCATTGTGCACCGATGACCGCCACGACCGACATCAGGCTTCCCTTTCTGGTGCCACGCATCGGACGCCGCGGCACATGATGGCTGGTGGGCCGGCGCGCCGGTCCCCGCACGATCGGGCCGATCGGCACGCCCTCGTGCTGCACGGCTCCCGAATGTGATTATACTGTAAACGCGCGGCGATGGTGCCTGGGACCACCTCGGTGGCCGGATCGCCGCGACACCCGCGCCTATCGCGCCATGCATCGGCATGGTGCAGGAGACATCATGGATCTGTCTGCAGTCGGGATCGTCATCCAGCTCATCTTCCTCGAGGGCATCCTCTCCATCGACAATGCCGCCGTCCTGGGTGCGATGGTCGCACATCTGCCGACCGACCAGCCGATCCCCTGGCCGCGTCCGCTCCGGTTCCTCGCCGGCTGGTCGGCACGCGTGCTCGGGCCACAGCGCCAGGCAGCGCTGAAGGTTGGCCTGCTGGGCGCATATCTGGGGCGCGCGTTGATGCTGGTGATTGCCGGCGCGCTCATCCACAACCCGTGGGTCCGTATCCTCGGCTCGAGCTATCTGGTGTACCTGGCAGTCGAGCATTTCGCCGGTCTGTACCATGCGATGCGCGGCGACGCCGACGCGCATCACGGCTCGGCCGGCGGCCGGGTGCTCGGCGGTTTCTGGGCGACGGTGGCGGCGATCGAACTGGCCGATCTGGCATTCAGCGTGGACAACGTCGTCGCGGCGGTGGCGTTGTCGAACGAGCTGTGGGTCGTGATGCTCGGCGTCGCCATCGGCATCGTGATCATGCGGTTCGCGGCGACGATCTTCACGCGCATGATCGCCTGGGAGCCGGCGCTGTCGAGCGGCGCGTATCTGCTGCTGTTCGCCATCGGCGCCGAATTGCTGCTCGAGGAGTTCGTCCACCTCGAGATCGGCGAATTCGCCCAGTTCGCCATCTCGGCCGGGATCCTGGTGCTGACGATCGCGGTGGCGCGGCTGCGCTGGCTACGCTGGGTGCCATGGACGCTGCGGCCGGTGCTGGCGGTGTTCGCGTTCGTCGCCGCCGTGATCCAGCGCATCATCCTCGGCCTGACGTTTCCGTTCCGCATGATGCGCCGTGGCCCGGAGCAGCGATGAGCAGCCAGAGCGCGCCAGGGCTCCAGAGCGCCACCCTGCGGGCGCATCCGCTCGGCGCGACGCTCGGGGCCATCCTGGCAGCGGCGCTGCGGGCCGCCGACCCGGCCGCAGCAGTGCAGCGTGCGGTCCGTCGCACCGGCGACCGGCTGGCGATCGGCGCGTGGCAGGGCGTGCTCACCGCCTACGAGCGCGTGGTGGTGATCGCGATCGGCAAGGCGGCAGTCCCGATGGCGAGCGCACTGGTGGCCATCCTCGACGATGTCGTGAGCGACGGGCTGATCGTGACCAAGGTGGGGCATGCTGGCGCGGTGCCGGTCGATGGCCGGCTACAGCTGCACGAGGCGGCGCATCCCCAGCCCGATGCCAGCAGCATTGCGGCAGCCGAGGCGGTGTTCGCCCGGCTCGCGACCACCACTGCGCGCGATCTGGTGCTGGTGGCGCTCTCGGGCGGCGGCTCGGCGCTGGTCAGCGCGCCCGAGCCCGGCATCACGCTGGGCGATCTGCGGGCGCTCACGGCGGCGCTGCTCGGATGCGGCGCGTCGATCGACGAGATCAACACGCTGCGCCGGCATCTGGATCGGATCAAGGGTGGCGGGTTGCTGCGCGCCGCGGCGCCGGCCACCGTCGTGAGCATCGTGCTGTCCGATGTCCTGGGGGATCCGCTCGATGTCATCGCATCCGGGCCGACGGTCGCCGATCCGACGACGTTCGCCGATGCCTGGCGGGTGATCGGACGGCATGGCTTGCTGCCTGATCTGCCGGCCTCGATCGCTGCGCACCTGCGCGCCGGCCTGGCGGGCGCCCGCGCCGAGACCCCCAAGCCGGGTGATCCGCTGTTCGCGGCGGCGGCGGCGGTGGTGATCGCCAACAACCAGTCGGCGGCACTGGGCGCCTGGCACGCAGCCTGCGAGCGCGGCCTGCATGCCTGCGTGGTGAGCTATGCAACCCCGCCCGGTGCATGTGCCGTTCCGCCGGCATTGCAGGCGTTCGGCGCGCCGCTCACCGGTGAAGCGCGCGAGTGCGGCCGCCGGCTCGGCCAGGCAGTGCGCCTGATCGCCGGCGATCCGGCGCTGCCGCGGCCGTTCTGCGCTATCCTCGGCGGCGAGACGACCGTCACGCTGCGGGGGAACGGGCGGGGTGGGCGCAACCAGGAGCTGGCGCTCGCCGCCGCCGCCGAACTCGACGGCATCGCCGGCGCACTGATGATCACGCTGGCCACCGACGGCGGCGACGGGCCGACCGACGCTGCCGGTGCGGTGGTGGACGGTACGACCCGAGCCCGGGCGGCGCTGGCCGGGCTCGACGTCACCGCAGCGCTGGCCGCCAACGACTCGTATCCGTTCTTCGCCGCACTCGATGACCTGCTCCGCCCCGGGCCGACGCTCACCAATGTCAACGACCTGGTGATCTGCGTGGTGACCTGACCCACCGGGCGGCACGCTGCGGCTCTGCAACGTGCCGCCCGCGCTGGTGACCGCTCAGGCCGTCAGCTCACGCGCGTGGCGCTGCACCTTGCGGATCGCCTCGACCGCCTGGTCGACGCCGGCGCGGTCGCCGAGCAGCACGCGCTGGTTCAGCCACACCGCCTCCGACTCGGCGGCGCGCGTCGCCTCGGGCAGGCGCAGCTTCGAGAAGTCGAACCGGTCGGCATACAGCTGTGCGATCGGATGGCGCGACATCCCCGGCTGGAACAGATCGTAGTTGTGCATTGCCGGATAGCCCTGCCACACCGGGATGCCCTCGGCGCTCAATGCATCGCACACCTGATCATGGGCTGCCCCGGCGAAGGCCTGCGGATCGATCGCGAAGATGTACTCGTAGCAGGCACGCCGGGTGATCCGCGGATCACGGCGCAGCACCCGCACGCCATCAATCTCCGACAGCGCCTCGTCGAGATACGCCGCGTTCGCCTCGCGCGTCGCCGTCTGCTCGGCGAGCCGGCTGAAGCCGACGCCGAGGATCGCCGCCTGCAGCTCGCTCAGGCGATAGTTCGCGCCGAAGGTGTACTCCTTGCCCTCGGGGTCCTTGGGCCGGCCGCAATCGATCAGCGAGTGGCACAGCTGCGCCAGGCGATCGTCGTTGGTCAACACGATGCCACCCTCACCCGAGGTGAGCAGCTTCGACGATTGCATGCTGAACGAGCCCAGATGACCGACGGCGCCGACGCCGGCATCGCGCCAGCGCGCGCCGTGCGCATGGGCGCAGTCCTCGATCACCATCAGGTTATGGCGCCGCGCGATGTCCATGATCGCATCCATGTCGGCGACCTGCGACCCCAGATGCACCGGCATGATCGCCCGCGTCCGCGGCGTGATCGCCGCCTCGACCGCCCGGGGATCGATGCAGTAGTTCTCCGGGTCGATGTCGACGATCACCGGGATGGCGCCCGCTTCCATCGGCGCCAGGGCGGTCGCGGCGAAGGTGTATGCCGGGACGATCACTTCGTCGCCGAGCTGGATGCCGGCGGCGCGCAGCGCGATGATCAGCGTGATCGTGCCATTGGCCATGCAGATGCCGTGCTTCGCGCCGTGGAACTCGGCGAATGCGCTGGCGAACGCCGCTGCCCGCGGCCCTGGCTCGGGGTAACCGCCCCAACGCCCGCTGCGCACTGTCTCGGTGACCGCCTCGACCTCACGCTCGTCCCAGATCGGCCAGCGCGAATACTTCTGCGTGCGGACCGGCGTACCGCCGGTGACTGCCAGCTGTCCCATCGTGTGTGCACTCCCTCATGCTCGCGGCTTCATCGGCATCAGCGACCTGGCTCTGCCCCGACGGTCGCGGCCAGCAGCGCCAGCGCCGCCGCGACGACGCGCGAGCCCGTCTGCGGGCCGAGCGACACGCTCTCCTCGTACTGACTGCCGGGATCATTATAATCGACCGGCGCAACATATTGGTCGTCGGGCAGGATATAGCCGATCTCGTCGTCGGCGAGGCCGATGATGATGCGGCAGGGCCCTGGCATCGCCGCCTTGAGGACGAACCCCAGCGCCGGCAGCAGTTCGCCCGGTACGGTCACCAACTGGATGGGCCCGAGGTCGATGACGCTGCAGGTCGTCTCGACGTCGTCGCCGTACAGGCGCCGCGGCCGCAGGATGCCGGCGGCGTGCGCCTGGCGGAGCAGCGGGTTGCTCATCGGCAGCCGGAAGCTGCTGCGGCGCCGGCGTAATGCTGCCGGCACGGCCTCGCTGCCGGCGAGGGCCGCGAGCGCGGCTGCGGCGTACGCCCGCCCCATCGCCACCATCGAGTCGTGGCTGCGGTCGGGCGTCCGCGGCGACAGCATGCCGCCGAGCGCGCCGGACACGTGCAGCGCCATGCCGCCGGCCTGGGCCTCGATCGTGCGGCAGGCTACGCCGGCCAGATCGGGCGACACCACCAGGCTCGTGCCGTCGAAGACCTCGGGGTGGCATGCCAGATTGACCAGCGTCGCCAGCGCCGCGCCATCCGGTTTGATGAACTGTAGTGCGACGACCTCGTCGTCGACGATCGCCGGATCGCGGTAATTGGCGACCCAGCCGGCCAGCCGGCCCGTGCCGCCGCGCACCGTGACCGGGCAGCGCAATGCCAGCGCCTCGACGACGGCCTCGACGACCGCGTGGCGTACCTGCGCGAGGTAGGCCTCGTCGACGCCGCTGACCGCTGCGTCGGCGCCCCACAGTCCCAGCGTGTCGGGGCCGCTGTGCGTGTGGGTGCAGGCCACGATCACCGCGTCGCGGTCGATGCCGCGCGCGGCGAGCGCATCACCGATCAGCAGAACGTCCGAGCGATCCAGTCCGATCAGGTCGCATGCGACGATCACCGCCAGTCGCGGCCCGTCGCACAATGCGAGTGCGCGCACCAGCAGCGGCGATTCGATGGCGGTCGCACGCCGATCGCGGCCGTACCCCGCCAGAAATACCGGCCGGCCATCCGGCCGCGGCGTGATGTCGCGCGTCGCCACGCCGGCCGAAAGCTCCCCGCCCATCATCCGTGCCCTCCGAACGTCGGCAACAATCCGGCATTGGTGCGCTTGAGGTCATGCCAGACGGCCTCGACATGCGCCACGTCGGGCCCCAGCGGATTGGCCAGCAGCGCCTTGAGCGCGGCCGCTTCGTCTCCCGATACGGCGGCCTGGATGGTCAGCAGCTCGTAGGCCTTCACCTGCGACGTCAGGCCGTGCAATTCGGCAGCCAGCGGCGCCACCCCCAGCGGCGCGGCACCCCGCGCGTCGACGCGGCAGGGCAGCTCGACGACCACATCATCGGGCAGGTTGGGGATGGCGCCCGCGTTGCGGGTGTTCACCACATGCTCGGCACCATCGCCCAGCCAGAGCGACTCGATCAGCGCGGCGGCGGCGGTCGAGTAGTAGGCGCCGCCACGCTCCATCAGCTCGGCGGGCTTCTCGCACAGATGGACGTCGGTGTACCGCTCCATCAGACGGCGCTCGACGTCCATCACGATCTCGGCACGCGTCGGCGCTCCGCTGCGCTGCCGCTCCCGGATCTGGCTCTCGAGGTAGAAGTACTCGAGATAGCTGCTGGGAATGGCGTGCAACAGCGAGATCATCCAGGGCGGCAGGTGGATCGGGTCCTCGTCGTGCCGCAACACGTCCATGTACGCCTGCAGCACCGCATCGGTCGCGTCATCGCCGCCGACGGTGACCTGACGCACCCAGTTCAGGTGGTTCAACCCGACCTGCTCGATCCGTACCGTCGCCGGATCGACCTGCAGCATGCGGGCGATGCCGCGCTGCATCGTGATCGCATTATTGCACAGGCCCACCACCGGCACGCCGCCGTGGCGCACGAGCGCCTCGGTGACGATCCCGGCGGGATTGGTGAAGTTCACCAGCCGCGCGCCCGGGGCGAGCTCGCGGATGTCACGGGCGATATCCAGCATCACCGGCACCGTGCGCAACGCCTTGGCAAAGCCGCCGACGCCGGTCGTCTCCTGCCCGATCAGGTCGTGTCGCCGGCCCAGCAGTTCATCGTTGTGCCGCGCCGCCTGGCCGCCGACACGCAGTTGGGTCAGGACGAAGTCGGCATCGGGCAGCGCCGCACGCCGATCGGTGCGGGCCTCGATGCGAAACCGTGCGCCGGCGTGGTGCACCATGCGTTCGGCAAATGCCGACACGATCCGCAGACGCTCGACGTTTGGGTCGACCAGCCAGACCTCGCGGAGGCCGAGCGCCGCGCCACGCGCGATCAATCCATCGATCAGCTCGGGAGTGTAGGTGCTGCCGCCGCCGATCACCACAATCTTCATCGCATGCTCTCCGATCTCATGTACTCGCTCACGGGACGTCGACTGGCCCGGCCTGGCGGATCCACTGGTCGTACAGGCCGGTGACATCGCATGCGCAGGCCTGCCCGGCCGTGGTCACCACATCGGCGCCATCGATGATCTGGTAGCGTCGCGCGGCGGCCAGCTGCCGCAATGCGGCGAAGAAAGCCTCGTCGCCGATCTGGCGGCGCAGCGCGGCGAAGAAGAGCGCGCCCTTGTTGTACACCAGCTGGTAGTACAGGCCGGGCGAGAATGCGGCGACCGGCTGGTCGAGCGGCATGTCGTATCCGCGCGAGGCGACCCGCAGATACTCCTGGCGGATGTCGGCGAGCTCGGCCGCCGCCGCGTCGGGCCCACCGTAGGCCTCGCGGTAGATCACCTGGGCGTATGTCGCCAGGCCCTCGTCGATCCAGGCGGCGCGCTGGACGTCGTTGCCGACCAGCGCGTACCACCACAGATGGGCTACCTCGTGTGCCACGATGACATCGAGCAGCTCGCGCAGCTCGCGGAAGAGCCGACGGTCGAGCAGCAGCACGCCCGGGTATTCGACGCCGAGAAAGAACTGCGCATCGATCTGCACCAGGTCGAGGTCGCTGAAGGGGTATGGGCCGAAGCGCTCGTTGAAGAGCCGCAAGGCACGAGCTGCGGCGTCGAGCCCGGCGCGTCCAGCGCCGTCGCGCACCGATGGCGGCACGTGCATCCGCACCATCGTGCCGTCGACATCGGCCTCGATGACGCTCCACGGCGTGGCCACGATCGTGAAGTCCCGCTGCGGCCCGCTGACGATGCGCCACGCGACCTGCTCGCCGAGCGCATCCTGCGCGACGATGCTCCCCGATGTGACTGGCTTCCAGCCGTTGGCGATGGTCAGGACGGCGGTGTAGAGCGATGTCTCGCTGGTGACGAGATCGCCGGTGATGCTGGGGACCTCGAGATCCCATGCGCCCGCACGCCGCATGGCGACGAGCGGGGTGGCATTGGCCAGCGCGAAGATGTCCCCGCCACGGTTGTAGGCGGCGTAATAGTCGGCCTGGCCATTGATTGGCGCCTGCGCGACGAAGCGCATGCCGAGCGTGGTGGTTGCGCCGGGCGCCAGCGGCTGCGGTAGCGGGACGATCGCGAGAAATCCGTCGCCGCCGGAGGCCGCCGTGACGGCGACGCCGTCGACGGTGATGTCACCGAGCGTCAGGCTGCCGCCGAGGTCGGGCAGATTGGGGAACAGGCGCAGCGGAATCTCGGTGAGCGCGTCTGGCTCGCGGTTGGTGTAGATGATCTGCTGGACTCCGGCGATGGTCGCCGCGTCTGGATCGATGGTCGCCTCGATCAGGTACTGGGGCGCGTTCAGCATCCCCCACAGGTCGTCGGCAAACGCCGGACGCAGGGCGGCCCGGTGCTCGGCGATGCGCGCCGGCAGCTCGGGTGCCGCCGTCGGCGCTGGCTCGGCTGGCGGCGGCGTCGGCGCCCGGGTGCCGTGCGATGCGCGCGCCGGCGCTGCTTCGGCCGCCTGGACGATGGCGCGCGATTGCTGCGGGCTGCCGCAGCCGCTCCAGGTGAGGATCAGTGCTGCCAGCAGCAGCCCACGACGGATCAGGCGCAGGAACATCGCATGCCTCATTCGCTGTACTCCCACCACTATTATAGCGCGTATCCGCCTGAGCACGCGGCCGCCCGCGCCCGCACCAGCGCGCTGCCCCGCACACGCGTGGCTCGCGCGGCAGCACTCCGTCATTCTGGCGACCGGCAGCGCGTTGCCCCGCACACGCGTGGCTTGCGCGGCAGCACTCCGTCATTCTGGCGACCGGCAGCGCGTTGCCCCGCACACGCGTGGCTCGCGCACTCCCCCACGGCATCGCTGGTACGCTGTGCATGCAATAATTGCTCAATTGGTGCCAGATCTTCCAGCAGAGGCGTACCAATCGCCAGCCGGGTCGGGTAGAATGAAGCCGTATGCAGTACGGCCCAACCAGATCGCTGTGAACGATCCTGCCCCTCCGATCGGTAGCGCCGGATCGATGTCATTGACATGATTGCTGTGCCATCCACTTCCGGCTCGGTTTCATTCGGCAGTTCATGCCTTATCTATTCAATAATGCCTCATATATGAGATTTACCGGCTTAAATGTTGTGAAATACACTATACAAACTACAATGCGCCAGAAATTCACCTGAATACAGAATGTTTCACATTGGTGCACCACACATTTGTATTGGCGGTTACCTGATCGATAAAGCATAAAAATATCATTGTAGTGAGGAATCACAATGTCAAGCAGCATTACGTTCATCAAAGCTACTGATCATCAAAGTATGATTATTCAAGTCAATAGCCGAAAAATTACTCACTTCTCAACCAGTGATTATGTTGCACGCTGGACCGTCGATTGTCCTGATTCTCTCGTCAAATGCGCTTACAACCAGCAATTCCTGGCTTGTATCGACAGACGGGACATCAAAATCGTCGATATGCAAAATGGTTCAGTAAAGCACATTATCAGACACCATCATACAGGAAAAGTGCATGGCGCTGCAATTTCACATAATGATCAGATGATTGCAACGGCATCATGGGATGATCGTGTGCATGTGATCGATATTGCGAGTGAAACCATCATTGCCAACTTATCCCATGCATCTGATTGCAATGATGTTGATTTCACACTTGACGATACATATGTCATCACAGCGGCTGATACGCGTAAAGTTGACCGATGGTACATAGAAACAGGCCTGATCGTACGTACGATAACATCGCATGATGGCTGGGTCATGCGGAGTAATGTCGCGCCAAATGGTCGATATCTGATAAGTCAGTGCAAAAGTCAGGTAAAAGTCATTGATCTACAAAAAGATACTGTTCTCTACACTAAGCCGCATCAATCTCGTGAAACGATCGATGTTGTGTTTTCTCACGATTGCTCCATGTATTTCCTCAAGACGACGAACTATACGATCGAAGGATGGTCGATCAGCAGTGGACAACGATGTCTCTCGCGAACTATCCCAGATAATCGGATAACATCGATGGCTCTCGACCAGTCAGGTCAAGTAGTCTATATTGGCACATCATCCGGCGTAATTATGTACTGGAATATCTCATCTGATACGATTGAAGCGACTATTGATATTTCGAGCATTCAACCAGGCAATCTGATTCATTGTGATGATGACATGGACGATCTGCCATCGTTGATGAACGATGAGCAAGCGCAGCAGCCTTCCCGGCCAACCCAAGCGCAAGCACCAGCCGCCGCTTCCGTGCAGCTATGCCCGAGCCAGACGCTCGGCGTGCACACTGCAGCCGTCCGTCATCTCGCCTACGACAGTGGGGGGCGCTGGATCGCGAGCGCCAGCAGCGACAACAGCGTATGCGTCTGGTCGACCGATCAACCGGAGGATCACGCGCGACGCCTGGTGCATCAATCCCGCGTGCGTCGGGTCGCCGTCGCCGGCGACGGCAGCACGTACTCGGCGGCGGACGACGGCGTCCTGCGCGTCTGGGACGCGGCGGGATCGTGCCGACGGGCAATCGGCACGCGCGGCGGCTGGATCACCGAGCTGATAATCTGCGCTGCCGACACGCTGGCCGTGACCATCTCGCGCGATCGCGCGATCCGCTGGTGGTCGCTGGGCGACGGCGCGCTGCTCGGCTGCAGTGCGCCCGGAACGATCATGCCATGTGACCAGGCGGCCGTCACCAGTGACGGCAGGATCGTGTTCTGGTGTGGTGAGCACTCGCTGCATCGCATCGCGCTCGCCGCCGACGGCAGCACGACTGCCGCGCACATCACGCCCGACGGCGGGCTCAGCGCCTCGGCCATCGATCCCGACCGGGGCTGCATTGCGACGGGCAGCCGCGACGGCGCCGTGCGCGTGTGGCAATGGGGGGCAAGCGAGCCTGTGCAGGTGCTGCACCGACTGAAGGCGCCGGTCACCAGCATGGCATTCAATGGCGCAGGTACCACGCTGGCGGCGGGCGACGAACAGGGGAACATCGCCGTCTGGCGCGTCATCGACGGCATGGCCATCAACGTGATCAAGCTGCCTGGCGGCTGGGTGATGCAGCTGCGGTTCATCTTCGACGACCAGTGGCTCGCCTGTGCCTCGCGCGATCGCCGGATGCGGCTCTGGCGATACATGAGCAGGCAGTGGCTTGTGTCCAGCGAGATGTGCGGTCTGGATCAGGCGATCGCGGTCGCGCCCAATGGCATGGAGCTCGTCTATGCCGATGGCATGGCCATCAGGCGCATCGTGCCGCCGAATCTCGGGCAGCTTCAGGTCGCGTCGCCCACGGAACCACCAGAGGAGCGCCCCGTGTATTGTGCGGTATGTGGCGATCCCATCGCGGCAGGCGTCCGGCACTGCGAGGCATGCGGGACGCTTGCTGATACCCTGGGATTGTGGTAGGCAACACAGCTCGCCAGGCGCTGCGTGCGTCTGTTCGATGGGAAAACACGCAAACCCCGCGTCGGCGCCCGGCGCACGACCGCTGCGCGCCATGCCCGGCGCGGCTGCGGCATCGGCCGGGCGGCACGCGCCGGATCGCATGCCCGGCGCGGGTATGCTCGCGCGGCGCGCCGCACATGCTGCCGCGGCCCGCTCAGCCGCGATACCCCTCGAATGCCGCAATCGCCAGACCCGACGCCACGCCGGTGAAGACGTCCATCTCGCGCAGGCGCGCCGCACCGAAGCGCTGTTCCAGCATCCGCACAAACGCCGGTACTCGCGATGACCCGCCGGTGCGCAGCACAACATCGATCTGCTGCGGCGTCACACCGGCCGTGCGCAGCGCCCGGTCGACGCACTCGGCCACTGCGCGGACATCGGGGCCGATCAGGCGCTCAACATCGCGGCGGGTGATCCGCTCGCAGACATCGATGCCAGGCACCGCGATGCGCACGTCGGCGGCCAGCGCGCTGCTCAGTTGCACCTTGGCCTGCTCAACCGCTGCGTACAGCGTCAGGCCATAGTTCTCCGCCACCAGCGTCTGCAGTTGGCGCAACTCGCGCGGGCGATCGCCGGTGCGGATCGCCTCCTCAATGATCGCCAGATAGCGCGGCTGCGTCAGATCGATGATGCTCTGCCATTCGCCCAGGTGTTCGAGCAGCACCGCCGGCAGCGGCAGCCGGCGCGGGCCGAGCGTCGCGCCATCGCCGAAATGATGCAGCAAGCGGCCCATCACCAGCCGCTGGTCGAGCAGGTCGCCACCGATCGGCACGCCATCGGTCGCCAGCACCTCGACGTGGCGTTCGGCGTCGATGCGCATCACCGTCACATCGATCGTGCCACCACCCGCATCAAACACCAGCACGCAGTTGGGCCCGACAGCATCGGCCGCAAACGCATAGGCCGCAGCCGTCGGCTCGGCGAGGAACGACACCGACGGCAAGCCGGCCGCGCGGCACGCGAGCCGCATGCGCTCAAGCGCCAGCGCGTCGAGCGTCGCGTCCGCCGCATAGCGTACCGGGCGCCCCATCACGACATGCTCGACCGGCGCGCCAAGCTGTCGCTCAATCCGCTCCAGCATGCCGCGCAGCACGACTGCGACCAGCGTCTCGAGCGTGTAGTGCACTCCAAAGACATTCGTGCCGATGAAGCTCCGGTCGCGCAGGTGCGACTTGAGCGACTGAAACAGCCGGCCCGGCACATCGGCATCGACCGGGGCGTAGAGCGCCTGCATGACCGTACCAACATCCGCCAGGGTCATCTCGGCCTCGCCGACATAGCGCCAGACGTACTCGATCCTGCGACCCACGTTGCCCGACAGGTATCGGTCGATCGCCTCGGCCCCGATGATTGGCACGCCATCGCGGGTGATGAATAATGCCGAACGCATGATCGTCGGCGTGGCATGGCGCGGATCGATCTCCAGCAGGCGAACCTGCCGGCCGTCATACACCGCGGCGCTCGAATTGGTTGTGCCGAAATCGATGCCGATCTGCATCTGTTCCTCCCTCGCTGGGCCAACGAGCCGTAGCCAGAAAGTATAGCGTGAACGGCCGGGGTGTGCCGGCAGGCTATGATTGCATCCGTCGGCTGACGCACGGCCTGCCGGAGCCGGCGCGCCCGTCGGCACACCCTGCCGGCAGCCGCCCGTGCAGCATGGTATACTGGCTGCATGATCACACGAGCGGGGCGCTGGCGCGGCCGCGCCGTCACCATCGTCGTCATCCTGGCGATCGGCGTGCTCTGCCGGCTGGGCATCTGGCAACTGGAGCGCCACGCCGAACGGGCGCAGCAGAACGAGCGCATCCTGGCCGGGCTGCAGCAGGCGCCGCTCGTGCTGACGCCACAATCGTCCGAACTCGACCAGGCGCTCGACTATCGGCGGATCACGGTGCGCGGCACGTTCGATCCGGCACACGAGGTGCTGCTGCGCAACCGGTCGCTCGATGGCGCCACCGGCTACCATCTGGTCACACCGCTGCGGCTCAGCGGGAGCGATCGCGTCGTGCTGGTCGACCGGGGCTGGATCCCGCTGGCGCTCGCCGACCCGGCGCAGCGCGCGCTGCTGCCGGCGCCAGCGGGCGACGTCAGCATCACCGGGGTGTCGCGCATCGCCCAGCGTGGCGAACGGCCGGCCGATCCGCCGCTGACCGCCGACCGGCCGCGGCTGGAGCGCTGGTTCTGGATGGACCTCGAGCGCATGCAGCAGCAGATGCCATACCCGCTGACCGCCTTCTATGTGGTTCAGGAACCAGACGCCGCCAGCGCCGACGCGCTGCCGCGGCCGATAGCCGTCAGCGATCTGGGCGCCGGCCCCCATCTGGGCTACGCCATCCAGTGGTTTTCCTTCGCGATCATTTTTGCCGTCGGATATGCCGTCATCGTCCGTCGCAACGCCCATCGCCGCACACGTGCCGCGGCCACGTCCGGGAGAATCGCACCATGACATCGCTTGCCGCCCGGATCTGCGCAATCGCGTGCATCGCCGCCGGCGTCCTGGCTTCCACCGCCATCGCCACGCCGCGGCCGTTGATGAAGCCGATCCTGCTCGACCCCTCCGGAGCGATCATCCAGCCGACCCCGACGCCGCGGCCCGCCGGCACGGCGCCGCGCGTCGGGCTCCAGGCGGGGCACTGGTTGTCGCGGGAGTTGCCCGACGAACTGGAGCGCCTGCGGACGTCCGCCGGGGCATTTGCCGGCGGCATCGCCGAGTGGGAGGTCAATCTCGACATCGCACAGCGCACTGCTGCCCTGCTCACGGCGCAGGGGGTGACCGTCGACGTGCTGCCCGCCACGGTGCCGCCGGCGTATGACGCAGACGCGTTCATCGCGCTGCACGCCGATGGCGTCGCCGGGAGTGCGGCACGTGGCTACAAACTCGCCACGTCGTGGCGTACGTCGCGTGCATCGGCGGCGCTGATGGCCGCGCTCGACCAGGTCTACGGCGATGTGACCGGTCTGCCGCGCGATGACGCGATCACGATCAACATGCGCGGTTACTACGCGTTCAACTACCGGCGCCATGTGCATGCCATCGCGCGCACCACGCCGGCGGTGATCCTGGAGATGGGATTTCTCACCAATCCGGCCGACCGCGCATTCATGATCGACCAGGCCGATGTCGTCGCCGGCGCGATCGCCGAGGGCGTGCTCGCATATCTGCGCCAGCGCGATCCGAACGACGGCGCGGCCCTGCTGCCGGTCGAGTACCCGATGCAGCGTCCGGCGCGCGCCGGGGTGGTGGTGCGTGCGGCCCCGCGCGACGACGCGCGCGTCCTGGCGCCGCTCGACGAAGATTCCCGGCTGGTGGTGTTCAGCGCCCGCGATGGCTGGTACGAGGTGGTGGTACGCGGGGGTTGGCGAACCATCGGCTGGGTGCCGGTCGTCGATGTCGTGCCGACTGATGAGATGATCGCTCCGCCAGCCTCAGCCAATCCGTGAGCCAGTACCGCCGACGGCTCCGCGCGCCGCCCACGGCCGAGCCGGGCGGGCACAGCGCGGCGCGCGGAGCACGCCCCGGCGTGCCGCGATCCCGGATCGCGCACCAGCGGGCGCACCGCCGCCCTTCGCCACAGCAGCACGCGTGGCCGGCGGCGGTGATCCACATCGGCGAGTGCCGTGCGCCCGGCACGGCTCACGCCGGCGGCGCGCCGTGCCGCGCCGCGCCCACCCAGTCAAGTTGCTGCCGGCGCATCAGGCCATAGTGATAGACATCCATCGACGCCGCACCCACGCTGGCGATCACTGCCGCCTTGGGCGCAAACGATTCGGCCGACAGACAGTCCGGCGGCATCGGGCGGACGCCGACGGTCAGCGAGCGATCCGGCGGCAGCAGCGCGCGGTACGCCGCAAGATCCGCCTGCACCCGCGCAGGATCGCGGGCGTACGCCAGCACCGCCAGTCCGTCGGCCGCCGCGGCCACCGCCGGCACATCGAGGCCATCCTCCCAGGCCCGCGTGTGCGCCAGCGGGCCGGCGGGCATGCCGGTCGCGTAACCGAGCGCTGCGCCCGACATGTCCATCGCAATCGACTGCGCCGGCCCCGCCGCATGCACCGCCCGGGTGATGTCGTGCACCAGGCTGCGCACCACCTCGCACCGGACGGCGAGCAGCCCGCCGAGCTCGCCGCCCGCCAGCTCCCCGAGCACGTCGCGTTCGACCGGCAGATGCTCGACGGTCGATGATGCGCCGTCGAAGACGCGCTCGAGCTCGTGGCACACGAAGCGCCGCAGGCCGTCGGCGTCGACGCCACCGACGCGCATCGCAGCGCAGCAGTGCTCGCAGAAGCAGAGGCCGAGCAAGAACCGGATCGCCGGGCTCAACGGAACGAAGGTGCGCTCGTGGTGATAGCCGTGATCGAATCCGTGATAGCCGATGGACTCGAGCAGGATGGCCTGAACACCGCGCTGCGCCAGGTCGGCGCTCAGCGCACACAGATACGCCCGTGCATCGGGATTCGCCGGGCAGAGGCACGTGATATAGGGATCACCGAAGGCATTCTGCAGCGCCGCATCGGGATAGCGCGTTCCGAGCGCCGTGTTGTGGAGATTGGTCGTCCATGCACGGACGGCCATGCCGCGCCGCTGCGCGGCCGCCAGGCAGCGCTCCAGCGGATCCTCGCCGTCGGTCAGGCGGCTGACCTGCGGCTGGATGCGCAATCCGGCGTAGCGCCCCGGATCTGGCCGAAAAAAGCACGCACCACCCTCGAGGAACCGTACCTTGCGGCGGGGATTGTGCGGAAAGACATCGCGGGCGTGATGGTAGCTGCAGGCAAGCGTGACGGCGCTCGCGCCGGCGCGGTGCTGCACCGTCTCGAGCACCTGATCATAGCCTTCATCGACGAGATCGTAGGCAAACATGAACAGCGATGTCTGCATCATGCCAACTCCTTGTCTGCGTCTGCCCACACGCCCGGCGGCGCCACAGGCGCCACGCGCATCCTGGCAAGCGTCGCGCGGTTCGTGCGCATGCCGCGCGCGACCCACACCGGCGATCGCCCGGGCTCACGCGCGGACGAACTCGGTCGCCACCGGCAGCGTCAGGGTGAACACGCTGCCCCGGCCCACCGCGCTGGTAACCCAGATCCGGCCGCCGTGCAGCTCCACCAGGCCCTTCACGATGAACAACCCGAGCCCCGTGCCGCCGATGCGCCGCGTGTTGGAATTATCCACCCGATAGAACCGCTCCCAGATGTGCGGCAGATCGACCTCCGGAATGCCCATCCCCTGGTCGGTCACCTTCACGAGCAGGAACGATCCCGGCGGATGATCGGGCGGCAGCGCAGCCGGCTCGCGGATGCTCAGCGTCACCTCGCCACCCGCCGGCGAATACTTCACGGCGTTGGTCAGCAGATTGAACAGAATCTGCTTGACCTTATCGCGGTCGACATACACCGGAGGAATCTGTGCCGGAATGTCGACCACCAGCCGATGCCGATTGGTGAGCTGAATCTTGATCTGGCTCATCACCTCGTTGATCAGTTGGCGGGTCGACACCACCCACTGGTTGAGCCGCATCGTACCAGCCTCGAGACGCGTCACGCCGAGCAGGTCTTCGACGATCGTCGCCAGATGGCTGGCCTCGTCATAGACGGTCTGGACGAACTCGCGCTGCTCGGCCGGCGCGAACTGGCGCTCAAGCAGCAGTTCGGTGTAGCCGAGGATCGACGTCAGCGGCGTCCGCAACTCATGCGACACCACCGAGATGAATTCCGACTTCACGCGATCCGCCTCGCGTTCGCGGGTGACATCGCTGACCATCCAGACGCGGCCCGTCAACTGGCCGAGGCTGTCGCGGGTCGGCACCGACAGCACGTGGATGTCCTGGTGGGGTGCATGCAGGCGGACCGCCAGCGACTTGACGTCGGCGGGGGCATGTTGCCCGCTGGTACAGAAGTCGGTGAATGCCAGCGGATCGGGAATGCGCTGGAGCAGGCGCTCGACCAGATCGAGCTGCAACACAAACGGCTCGCCACCGCTGATCGCCCCCAGCCCCCACACGCTGAGCCAGGCGCCATTGTGGCGCAGCACGCGGCCATGCTTGTCGACCAGCGCCAGGCCGATCGGCAGGTTGTCGAACACCTGCCGCAGATGGGTGCTCGATTCCAGCGACTCCTGATAGGCGATCGCCCGGCGCAACGGCTGGACTGCCGCCTCGCACAGCGCCGTGATGACGGCCACCTCGCGCGGGGCGAAGGCGGTGGAGCGGGCGCTGTCGAGGACCAGCACCGCAAGTGCCCGCCCTTCATGGGTGATCGGCACGGCGAGCTCGGCGCGAACAGCCGGATTGGCTGTCTGGAAGTCCGACAGGCTGCCGACATCGCGCACGACCAGCGGCCGCCCGGTCCGGGCGGCCCGCCCGGGGATGCCATGATCCCAACTCCAGGCGCGGCGTGGCTCGCCGTAGCTATCGAAGCCGAGCGGATCGCGACCATACCCCTGGTGCGCCTGCAGGATCAATTCGCCGCGCTGGTGGTCGACCAGGCTGATCGAGCCGGCCTCGGCGCCCGTCGCCTCGAGCGCCCATTCCAGCAGCCGGTTGAGCAGCGCGGTCAGCGCCAGCGGCGCCTCCATCGTCTCGCGCAGCGACTGCAGCCAGTTGCGCTGCCGACCGGTCAGTTCGCCGACCAGCATCGCCGAGCCATTGCCGGCATCGCCGGCGAGCGCGACCGCCAGCAGCGGCACCAGCGCAGCGATCGAGGTCTGTTCGACGAGCCCGATCGCCGAACCACCGGCGGCCCGCACCTCGACGGCGCCCCACAACTGGCCGTCCCAGGCGATCGGCGCACAATAGTGCGTGATCAGCCCATCGGGCACCACGTCGCTGCCGCGCCGCCGGACGACGCGACGGATAGGCGCCCGTGCAGCGATGGCGGCATCGAGCACGTCGTCGACCCACGGCTCGTCCCAGCCATTGGTGATCACCCATTGCTCGCGGACGCCGCGACCGGTCCCTTCGGCGACCCGGCTGACGCGGCCGTCGTGGAATCCCAGCGCACGACGCATGATCTTCAGCACGCCGTCGACGCGGGTGCTGATCGGCCCATCGGTCGCCAGCAGCCGAGCCGCGTCGGCCACCAGAGTCAGCGATGAGGAGGAGCGTGTCGTCGCGAGCATGCCAACCTCACCTGATCCCACGAACCTGCCATCTCCTGGGTCATTCCCATTGTAACGTGCGCGGGCGTAATGTCAATCGATCCACGAGGGCATAGGGCTACGCCGACGGCACCTCCGGCAGGGGCTCGGGGGCAGAGCGTCAGGAACGTTGACCGCGCCCCACGAGAGCAGGGCCAGGGCTGCGGAACGGCGAACGGCGCAGCAGACGGTGCCGGATGGAGCCTGGTGCGAACGGGCATGCCCCGGGGTATCATAATCACGGTGTGCGTGGCACTGGGCGCCCCGCAGCATACCGCACCAGCACGCATGGGACAGCCCCTGCCGCACCACCCGGGGCGCCGGCCGTGTTCGGGGGCAGGTGTTCCCATCGATACAGAAAGCAAGGCATTCTGATGCGGCAAGCGTACGTCCGGGTGCTGCGGGATGTCCGGCCAGGGCTCGGGCGCCAGGCGCCGCGGTTGGCCAGGCTCGCCGCGTGATCCCAACAGCTCCCGAACGCGGGTCACCCACCGTGCGGGTGCCCGGGATGATCCCCGGTTCGGGGATAGGGTTGTCCAGAGTGGCAGAGGACACGGTCTCCCGATGCGGCAAGCGCACGTCCAGGTGCCGCGGGATGTCCGGCCAGGGCTCGGGCGCCAGGCGCCGCGGTTGGCCAGGCTCGCCGCGTTATCCAAAAAAACCTGCCCCGCAAGGGCGTTGGCCAGTGGTTGCCAGCGGCACGCTGTCATTGGATATTCCGCAGCAGCATGCGATCCATGAGCCTGATGCGCCACAGGCGCGTATGCGAAACTCCCGCGCCGGCAGGCGCGCGGAATCGATTGCCGCCGCCAGGCTGTGGCATAGCTGCGGTTCGGCCGGCGCGCAACGACACCGCCGTGCCGGCGCCGTGCGCCCCCCGTGGTATACTCGGTGAGACAACAGCACGGAGGGCTGGAATGGATCCAGGGAATCCCGAGGACCCGAGCGCCGAGCTCGAGCGTCTTGCCGATGAACAGCTTGATGCCAACGATGCCGACGGTGCCGATGCCGGAGGCGGCGCGGCGCGCGCGCGCCGGTGCGCCCGGGTGCTCGCGCTCTACGCCGCTGGCGCGGTGGATTCGCGTGCCGATGCGTACCACGCGGCATGCGTCTTGCTGTACAGCATCGAAGCAGCACATTTTGACCTCGCGGCGACGCTGGCGCGCAGCGCGGCGCGGCGCGGCGAGGATCGCGCGTGGCCGATCATCGCCGCAGCCGTCGATCGTGGACGGCTGGCCCGTGGCCAGCAGCAACGATTTGGCACCCAGTTCGTCCGCCAGGGCGCGCGCTGGGTCGTGGCGCCGGTCGATCCTGCGGTGAGCGATGCGCTGCGCGCGTTCTATGCGGTGCCGCCGCTGTGGGTGCTGCACCAGAGCGCCGCCCAACTACAGCGCGACGACGAACGTGCCTGACGCGCCCGGCCCGCCCGCTGCCGACAGCATTGAGGGAGAGCGATGGACTTCACTGCCAACTACGACATGTTTCTCGGCGACGAGCACGAACTGCTGCGCCGTACCGTCCGCGAGTATGCCGAACGCGAGGTGGCGCCCTTCATCCGCGAGTGGGATCGTAGCGGCGCCCATGCCGACGGCGCCGAGACGCGCGGCCACATCCGGCCGGTGCTGCGCCGCATGGCCGATCTGGGTCTGCTGGGCATCTGCTTCCCCACCAGCCTCGGCGGCGCCGGCATGGACTACCTGGCGCTGGCGGTGGTCTGCGAGGAGCTCGAGCGCGTCGACAGCTTCCTGCGCGTGGTCATGAGCGTCCACACCGGGCTCAACTCGATGACGCTGTTCCAGTGGGGCTCCGAGGCGCAGAAGCAGCGCTTCCTGGTGCCGCAGGCGACCGGCGAGCGCATCGCGGCCTACGGCCTGACCGAGCCCGACAGCGGCACCGACGCCGGGGCGCTGCGCATGACGGCGCGGCGCGATGGCACCGACTACATTCTCAACGGCGAGAAGATCTGGATCAGCCTGGCCGACATCGCAGACACGTTCCTGGTGTTCGCCCGTACCGATCCCGATGCCGGCAATCGTGGCATCTCCTGCTTCATCGTCGACCGTGACATGCCCGGGTTCTCGAGCGCGCCGCTGCACGGCAAACTGGGCGTGCGCGCCGGCAATACCGGCTCCATCGTGCTGCAGGACGTCCGCGTCCCGGCCGACCGGCGGCTCGGCGCCGAGGGTGAGGGGTTCAAGATCGCGATGTCGGCCATCGACAGCGGCCGCTTCACCGTCGCCGCCGGGGCGACCGGCCTGCTGCAGGCTGCGCTCGAGGCCAGCCTGCGCTATGCGCTGCAGCGCCATACCTTTGGTGTGCCGATCGCCGAACACCAGTTGGTGAAGCGCATGATCAGCCACATGGTGCGCAAGCTCGACACTAGCCGGCTGCTGGTGTATCGCGCGGGCTGGATGAAGAACCAGGGGCGGCGCAACACGCGCGAGACGACGCTGGCCAAGTGGCATGCGACGGTCAGTTCGTTCGAGGCTGCCGATGACGCCATCCAGATCCATGGGGCGTATGGCTACAGCGACGAATATCCGGTCGAGCGCTATCTGCGCAATGCGCGCGGGGCGATCATCTATGAGGGGACGCGGGAGTTGCAGGAGTTGCTGCAGGCGGATTTCGCGCTGGACCTGCGCGGCAATCCGCCGCTGCGCTGTGAACTGCCGGCCTACGATGAGGCGCGCTGGAATGCGTGACGGCGCCGCTCCGCATGGCGCCGTGGTCCATCCGGATCCACCCGCCCCGGGACGCCGACGGCGCCCCGGGGCGTGGCGGCGCTGTCGCGCCGTGGCTCGCGTGGGCATGACCGGCGCCCTGGCGGTGCATCTGGTGGTGTGGTGACGGTGGGCGCGCGCC
>JAGWYG010000145.1 GCA_018969485.1 Chloroflexota bacterium | reverse complement strand
ACGAAGGCACGAAGAGATCGGGACGGGCGCACACGAAGCCACGAAGGCACGAAGGGCCGGGAGACAAGGTTCTACCTCCTCACTCCTCTCTCCTCTCTCCTCGCGACACCTCATCGCACCGCACGCCCTGTGCGGTTCAACAGATCATGCGGATAAAGATCGCTCGCCACTTCGATGAGCAAATACTCTTCGAATGCCAGGCGCGTCACGCCGTACTCTCTCCATACGCTTTGCCGATCCGGCCCCCAAAGGCATGCCCAAAATCGTACATCGCCCTTCATGCGCAACGAATCATTTGCATCATCAAACAAGGCACGGCGCCAATGCTCGTATTTCTGAGTGCGCTTGGAGTCCGGATGTCCCTTGAGCGTCACCGCGCTGAGATCGCCGATATGATAGGCGTAGTTGTACCCCCAACGGCCGAACATACCTTCGCCAGAAGCCAGATCAGCGATATTGGCCGACAGATTTGCGTCGCCTTTTCCGTAAATCTCAGCTTTGCCAACATAGAGAGGGACAACACCGGACGGCTCACGACGAAACATCAGATAGAGAATACCGTCATGTCTAACGTTTCCTTCGTGAAACTCGCTGATCAATTCCTGACCCAGCCGTCGCATGAGGCTGTCCATCGCTACTGACCGCCTGAGGACCAGGCGACCGTCTCGTCCGTACGGCATCGTCACCGCCAAGTCGCCATGAGACGCGAACAACGGAACGGATTCTTCGTCGATTCGATTCGACGCAATGAAGCTGTACCATAGATTGAGTGTTGATGTATTGGCGTCAGACAACGGCTTGTACTCTTTATGCTGATGATGTGACTTGCAAACATGGTGTGACCGTGTTGGCGCCGCCACGCAACGACCACGCGCATGCCTGACCACACGACCGGCGACGCCGGCACGCACGGATACGCCGTATTGTTGAGATCGTCCACGGTACATGGACGGAACAGGTTCGGTTGAGTGACGGGCCGCCGCATACCCTCGATGGCGTTCTGGCGCGATTTGCGGCCATGGCCGCGCTCTGCATGCTCATCAACCGCAGCCTGGGCCGATCCAAATCCCGCCGTTGCTCACCTGGTCCAACGATCGTCCGGTCGTCGCTCTTGGATGATGCAACAGGCATGCGCAGGGTCGGGCGACGCGGGAGCGACGTCGCATCCTGTGCCTCTCCTCACTCCTCTCTCACTCCCCGCCATCAATGCGCCGCAGATACGCCATCAGGCCGCGCGTCGCGTCCCACTGGGTCGGGTAGCCGAGTGACACCTCATCGCACCGCACGCCCTGGTGGATGAGCTGGCGCCGGATGTGCAGATGACCATAGATCGTGCGGGTCACCGGAAAGCGGGCCAGCCACGGCTCGGTGAGCCGGGTGCCGCACCACAGCGAGAAGCGCGGGATGCGCGGCAGCACCGCGAGCTCGCGATGTAGCGGAAAGTGGCTGACCACGATCAGCGGCTGCTCGCGCGGCAGCGCCGCGAGGCGAGCCTCGGTCAGCGCGCAGCGCGCCGCACACCACGCCGCGCGGCTGGGAAACGGATCCGGATGCAGCATCGTCTCGTCGGCGCACACCACCCTGGTCGCCGCAGCCCACGCGAGCGCATCATCGGCGCTGACCGTATCCGGGCGAAACGAGTAGTCGTACAGCGTGAAGATCGGCGCGATCAGCTGCCCCCGCCACAGCGGGAACGGATCCTCGGGCGTGATGACGCCATAGTGCCGGCACAGCGCCACCAGGTGCTCGTAGCGCGCCACGCCACGCGGCTCCGCCGGTCGCTGCGGCAGCGTCCACAGATCATGATTGCCGGGCGTCCAGATGATGCGGGCGAAGCGTGGCACCAGCACGCGCCAGGCAAACTCGACCAGCGGCAGCGTCTCGCCGACGTCGCCGGCGACGATCAGCCAGTCATCGGGATGTGGCGGCAGGGCCATGAGCGCCTCGCGGTTGGCCGCATGGCCGAGGTGCAGGTCGCTGATGGCGAACAGCCCGGCGCTCACAGCGCCAGCGCGCCACCGGCGCCAGGGTGCGCCAGCCAGCCATGCAGCAGCGCCACCACATCGGCGAAGCGCACGCGGCGCACCTGGTGGCCCGTCCCGGCGAAGCGCGCCACCGTCGTCGCCGGGCGTGCGGCGAGCAGCGCCTGCCCGGCCGCCAGATCGACGATCGCGCCACGCTCTGGCTCGCCGGTGAGCACCAGCAGCGGCGCGGCGATGCCGCGCGCATCCGCCAGCCAGTCGCGCGCGAAGCTCGGCAGCACCCCGAGCGCCGCCGGCCGCACCGCCTGCTTCGAATCGATCCACAACTGGTGATCCTCGGCGTCCCACTCGGGCGACTCGGCCAGAACCTCGGCGAGCAGCGTGGCACGATCCTGGGCGCGGCGGCGCACCACCTGCTCGGCCCACGCCGGGATCAGCGCCGCCAGGTCGTCCGGCGTCGCCCGGCTGCTTCCCCAGACCGGATCCTCGAGGACGACGCCGCCGAAGCGGCCGGGCGCCCGTGCGGCCGCGACTGCAGCCGTCGAGCCGCCCATCGAGTGGCCGATCACGACCGGCCGCTCGAGCGCCAGCGCATCGACCAGCCCCAGCAGGTCGTCGGCGAGCGTCTCGAGGTGGTAGTCGGTCGGCGAATCATCGCTCTGCCCATGGCCGCGCGAGTCGTAGCACACGACGGTGTGGCTGGCCGCGCAGGCGCGCATCAGCCGCGACCAGTCCAGCCCGTGGTCGGTCAGGCCGTGGACGAACACCAGCGCCGGGCCGCTGCCGCCGCGGTGCAGCCGCAGCCGGACGCCGCCGATGAGCAGTTCGTGGGTCGTGAGGTGCATTCAGTGCCTCCCGGCATGTGTCGGCACGCCGTCGATCCAATGCACCTCGATCGCCGCCAGCGACCAGGTGGCACCGCCGTCGGCGTTGCCCTGGAAGAACAGCAGGTCGCGCCCGTCGGGCGCGGCGAACAGGAACGGGTGGCCGCTCTCGCTGGCGTTCCACTGGCCCGGCGCGCCGTTGGCGAGCCACGGGCGGTCGTCGAGCCGCCGCCAGGCGATGCCATCGTCGCTCAGCGCCACGCCGATCTGCTGGGGCTCGTTGTTCCATGCACCGGCATAGAACATCACCCAGCGGCCAGCGCGCCGACAGACCGCCGGCGCCTCGATGCAGTCGCGCTCCCAGGCCAGTTCGGGGCGCAGGATGGGCGCGTGATGCTGCCGCCAGTGCTCGCGACCGAAGCCCGAGCGCAGCGGCGCCCGCGCCACGACCAGCATCTGCTGCGCCATCGCGGGGTCGCGTGTCGCGCCATACAGCACGATGTCGTCGCCGTCGCGGACGACATCGGCATCGATGAGCCGGCCGGCATTCCACGCACCGGTTGCGCGCAGGATTGGATTGGCCGGATGCCGCACGAAGGTGATGCCATCGTCCGAGACGGCATGGCAGATGGCATCGGCGCGGCCATTGCCGTACGTCTGGTAGAACAGGTGAATGCGACCATCGAGCAGCAGCACCCCGGGCGCGCACAGCCCGCGCGCCTCGCAGGGATCCGCAGGCTGCAGCTCGCCGACGCGCTGCCAATGGCGCAGGTCAGCGCTGCGCGCGATGCCGATGCGCCAGCCGTCGTCGGCGTGGCCATCGCCGAACGGTGGCAGCGAGTAGTAGAGCCAGGCATGCTGGCCGAACCGGACGACCGCTGGATCCTTGGCGAAGGGCCGGCTGCGCGACGTGTCCTGATACCAGCTCACCAGTTCCATCGTGTGCGCCGGCGCAGCCGCCGGCATTCCTTTCGGCTCATCGGCTCAGCCACGCCCGGCGAGGCGATCCACCAGCGCGATGTACGCGCGCATCGCCGCATCAGCCGGCATGCCACGCAATCCGGCCCACGCCGCATGCTTCGCCCGGCCGACCGGATCGGTCAGGGCGGGGGCTGCGGCGGCGGCATCGCCGCTGCGCGCCTGCTTGAACAGCCCGTACAGGCGCAGGAGCGTCGCCGGATCGGGCCGCACCGGCAGCTGCGTCGCACGCTCGGCGGCTGCCGCGAACGCCGCCGCGAGATCGGTCGCGTCCATCACATCAGCACCATCCCTTCAGACACCGCGCCACACCAGCACCAGCGCCACCAGCACCACCACCAGCGCCAGCACCGCGCCATACAGCGCCGCGCGCTCCCAATCATACACCCAACGGTCGCCGACGACGCGATTGTCGAACCCCACCAGCCACATCGTGCCGCGGTGCTGGTTCCGCACATAGTTCACCTCGGTGACCGGCACGCCGCGCACCTCGAGGTGGGCGGCCAGCGGGCGCTCATCGGCCTCGGCGGCGCGCATCGCCTGCTCGACCAGCCCGCGCAGCGGCGCGATCTGCAGCCAGCGCGGATCACGCAGCTCGATCGGCCCGGCGAACATCACCACATCCTGGGCGTGCATGCTGTGCTGCGGCGGCCCGGGCGTCTCATCGGCCGCCTGGTGGCGCACAGCGCGGCGCGACCAGAGGAACACGACCTCCTCGATCTGGCTGCCGTGGCCCTCGCACGCCGTGCAGGTGAGCTGCCCGCTGCCGCCGCACGGCGTGCAGCTGCCAGTGGCGCCGCTGCGGCGCGGCCGCCCCACGCCGCTGCCATCGCAGGCGGCACAGGTCAGCGTGATCGCACCATCGCACGTCGCGCACGACACCACGCGCCGCGAGCCGGGGATCGGCCAGGGCGTCGGCACAACTGCTGCGAATGGCTCGGTGTCGGGCACCAGCACCGACCAGCGATCCGGCAGCGGCGCCCCGGTGTCGTCGGCGACCGAGTCGCCGATCGGGCGCAGCCGGCTGAATGGCGGCTCGCGGCGGTCGTAGGACACCTCCAGCCGATAGCGATAGGCGTTATAGCTGACCACATGTTCCGGCTGGATGAGCTGGCCAAGCTGCCGCCGGCGCCACAGCCCCTGGCGGCTCCAGCGATCGAGGAGCCGCCTGATCGCCCCGGTGCGGTGGATCATGTCGGCGCGTGCGCGGCTGCGCCGCAGCAGATCGCCGTCGAGCAACGATTCCATCACCGTCTCGAGCGGATTTTCGAGCCATTCGGCCGTCGCGTCCCAGCGCTCTTCGTTCATCTCCGGCTGCTCGGCGTCGAGCAGCTGCCGCAGGCAGTGGCGCAGCGCAGCCGTGACGCTCGCCGCGCTGCCGTAGCGCTGCAGCGGCGCGTGCGCCAGCATCCGCCGCATCACCTGCTCGATTTCGATCAGGTCCGGCAGCTCGCTGGCGAATGGTCGGCTGGCGAGATCCGGCGCCGGCAGCGTGCCGAACAGCATCTCGTGTAGCACCACGCCGAGCGCGTAGATGTCGAGCGCCGGCGTCGCATGGCCCGACTGCAGCGTCTGCTCCGGTGCGGCGTAGGGCGTCAGCACATCCGCATCGATCAGCTCGCTCAGGTCCGGGCCATCGGGCGCGACCGCCAGGCTGAGATTGCCGAGATAGGCCGTGCCCTGGTCGTTGACGGCGATGTGGCAGGGCTGGACATCACGATGGATGATGCCCTGGGTATGCAGATAGTCGAGCGCCGCACCGATCTGCGCCGCGATCCGCACCGCCGCCAGCGGCTCGAGCGGGCCGCTCGCCAGCAACTGGTCCAGCGGGCGGGCGCCCAGATCCGGCATCACCATGAAGTCGCCGACCTGCGGATCGTGGCCGGCATCGATCACTGGCACCAGATGCGGGTGGCTGAGCCGCGCCGCCAGCCGCCCGGCCAGCTGGAACCGGCTCACCGACACCCAGTCGCTGCGGCGCAGGATGCGAATCTGTACGCGCCGGTCGAGCGCCATGTGGGTCGCCAGATAGACCAGCGCCAGCTCCTCGTGGCCGAGCCGCTGGTCGAGGCGGTAATTGTGGAAGACGCCGACGCCGCCGGCGTCAGGGGTCGGCGCAATCGGCGCCTCGGTCTCGTCGCTCACAATACCACCAGTACTGGTACGATTCTCGTACGTGGCAGTATAGCCGTCTGCTCCGTTGGATGCAACCGGGCGCGGGTGCCGCGCGAAGGCACGAAGGCACGAAGGGGCGGGAGACGGGGGACGGGCTCACACGAAGACACGAAGACACGAAGGGACGGGAGACGGGCTCACACGAAGACACGAAGACACGAAGGGACG
>JAGWYG010000033.1 GCA_018969485.1 Chloroflexota bacterium | reverse complement strand
CCCGTCCCCCGTCTCCCGTCTCCCGCCCCTTCGTGCCTTCGTGTCTTCGTGTGAACCCGTCCCCCGCCCCTTCGTGTCTTCGTGCCGCACACGGCGCCGCGCGCAGACAAGCCGGGTATAATGGCAGCGGTTCCCGCCGAAGGAGAAAGGCCCCCCATGATCATCCTCGTCATGGTCGATGGTGTCCGCCCCGACGCGCTCGACGCAACGCCCTGCCCGACGTTCGCCGCCCTCCGCGCCCGCGGCGCCAGCACGCTGCACGCCCAGAGCGTGATGCCATCGGTGACCCTGCCGTGCCACATGTCGATCTTCCATAGCGTGCCGCCGGCGCGCCACGGCATCACCGACAACCTGTATCTGCCGATGGCCCGGCCCGTCACCGGGCTGGTCGAACGGCTGCGACACCACGGGCACCGCAGCGCGTTCATCCACAACTGGGAACCGCTGCGCGATCTGAACCGCCCCGAGACCCTGGCGCTGTCATATTATGTCGAGCCTCCCTACACACACCAGTACGACAACGACGTGGCCACCCAGGCGGCGCGCGTGATCGCCGATGGTCGGCATACCTTCGTGTTCGCCTACCTCGGCGGCGTCGACGTCGCCGGGCATGCATTCGGCTGGATGTCGTCCGGCTATCTCGAGCAACTGCGCCATCTCGACGCCGACCTGGGCACCATCATCGCGGCCGTGCCGGCCGACGCGACGGTGATCGTGCAGGCGGATCACGGCGGCCACGAGCGCACCCACGGCACCGCCAGCCCCGAAGACATGACCATCCCATGGATGGCCTGTGGCCCACGCATCCGCGCCGGCTACACCATCGCCGGGCCGGTGAGCCTGCTCGACACCGCGCCGACGATCGCTCACCTGCTCGGCATCGGCCCCGACGCAGCCTGGGAAGGGCGCGCCATCACCGAGATGCTGATCTGAACCAGGCCGGGCGAAGCGACAGGAGGCCACCCCCTATGGCTGCGACCCTCGACCTGATCGCGGTAGACATCGGCGCCTCGGGCGGCCGAGTGCTGTGCGGCGCATTTGACGGCCAGCGGATCGCGCTCAGCGAACTGCACCGGTTCGGCAACGAGCCGATCGCGCTCGACGGCACGCTCTACTGGGACGCATTGCAGCTCTGGCAGTCGCTGCTGCACGGCGTGCAGCGCTATGCCCACGCGCGCGGCAGCGCCCCGGCCGGCATCGGCGTCGACACCTGGGGCGTCGACTTCGGCCTGCTCGACCGCGCGGGGCGGCTGCTGGCCAACCCGGTGGCGTATCGCGACGCGCGCACCCGCGGCGCGTTCGAGGCGGTGCTGGCGCGCCTCGGGCGCGAGGCGATCTTCGCGCGGACCGGCATCCAGTTCATGCCGATCAACACGATCTATCAGCTGGCCAGCATGGTCATCAGCGATGACCCGTGGCTACCGGCGGCGCAGCACCTGCTGCTGATGCCCGATCTGCTGCACTACTGGCTCACCGGGCGCATCACCGCCGAGCGCACCAACGCCAGCACGACGCAACTGCTCGATGTTCACCGTGGCGTCTGGGCCGACGACCTGATCGATGCCCTGGCCATCCCGCGCCGGCTGTTCCCCGAGTTGATCGCGGCGGGCAGCGTGGTGGCGCCGCTGCGCGACGCGCTCGCGGCACACCTCGGCCTGCGCGCCGGCGTGCCGGTGATCGCCACCGGCACCCACGACACCGCCAATGCGGTGGTGGCCGTGCCGGGCCTCGACGGGCACAGCGCCTACATCAGCAGCGGCACCTGGAGCCTGATCGGCATCGAGACGCACCAGCCGATCGTCGATGCGGCAGCCCTGGCGCTGAACGTCACCAACGAAGGCGGCGTCGCCGGGACGACCCGCGTGCTCAAGAACGTGATGGGGCTGTGGCTGCTGCAGGAATGCCGCCGGCACTGGCAGCGCGCCGGCGCCGACCAGCGCTGGGAGGACATCCTCGCCGCCGCCGCCGCGGCGCCGCCGTTCGCCAGCCTGGTCGATCCCGACGCGCCCGAGTTCCTGGCGCCGGCCGACATGCCGGCGGCGCTGCGCGCCTTCTGCGCCAGGACGGGCCAGCCGCAGCCCGAGGGTGTCGGGGCGCTGGCGCGCTGCTGCCTCGAGAGCCTGGCGCTGAAGTACTGCGTGGTGCTCGATGGCCTCGAGCGTCTCACCGGCCGCACCATCCGGGTGCTGCGCGTCGTGGGCGGCGGCAGCCAGAATGCGCTGCTCAACCAGTTCACCGCCAATGCCGCGGGCCGGCCGGTGGTGGCCGGCCCGGTCGAGGCCACCGCGCTGGGCAACGTCGTGATGCAGGCCATCGCGCTCGGCGCCATCCCCGACGTCGCCGCCGGCCGCCGCATCCTCGGCGAGTCGCTGCCGCTGGCGGGCTACGAGCCGCGCGACCGCGATGCGTGGCTGGCGGCCCGGGCGCGCTTCGCCGCGCTGATCGGCGGGTGAGGAGCGCCGGCGCGGCGATGCTATACTGGGCGCGCCGCGGCAGTGGCGCCGGCGGCACCTCAATGAAGGGAGGTCTGGGCATGGTACACGGCATCTTCCCGGCGCTGGTGACGCCGATGGACGACGACGGCGCAGTCATCGACCACGCGACGCTCGGCCGGCTGGTCGATGTGCAGTTGCAGCGTGGTGCCGCCGGGTTCTTCGTGTGCGGCGGCAGCGGCGAGGGGTTGCTGCTCAGCGTCGCCGAGCGCCAGGCCGTCCTCGAGACGGTGCTGGCGGCCAACGGCGGGCGCGGGCAGATCATCGCGCACATCGGCGCGCTGGACAGCGCCAGCGCCCGGCAGCTCGCCGCGCACGCCGCGCGCTGCGGCGTCGCCGCCGTCGCCGCCGTGCCGCCCGTCTACTTCCGCGTCGACGACGACGCCCTGCTCGCGCACTACCAGGGCATCGCCGACGCGGCAGACGGCACGCCGGTCTATCTGTACAACATTCCGTCGGCGACGGGCGTCGAGATCACTGCGCGCACCATGGCGCGGCTGATCACCATTCCCACCGTGCGCGGCATCAAGTACTCATCGTACAACCTGTTCGATCTGCGCAACATCATTGAGCTGCTCCCCGACGAACTGACGGTGCTCTCGGGCAACGACGAGGTCTGCCTGGCGGCGCTGGTGATGGGCGCGCACGGCGCCATCGGCAGCACCTACAACGTGATGCCGGCGACCTTCGCCGCGCTGTATCGGGCGTGGCGCGGCGGGCACCTGGCGCAGGCGCAGGCGCTGCAGTTCCGCGCCAACCGGGTGATCCGCGCCCTGCTGGAGGTGCCCGTCATCGCCGGCCTGAAGGTCATCCTGTCGGGCTGGGGCTACCCGTGCGGCGCGCCGCGCCGTCCGCAGCGCCCGCTGACCGCCGACGAACGCCAGCGAGTGCTGGCCGCGGTCGATGCTGCCGGGCTCGAGGCGCTCGAGCAGGATGCGCTGCAGCAACTCGCCGGCACCTGAGCCGCACACCCCCTGGCGATCCGGCGCCTGTGCATGCGTGAGCCGCCGGCGCCGCCCGGCTGGCCGCGCCAGCGCGCAGCCGTCCGTGCGTGCGCCAGATCGCCACGCCGACTCGCGGTATAATGCAGGGAGCGATCCTGATGAGGAGGCATGCGTGGCGGCGGTGAACATCTCCCGACATCCCCTGGTCCAGCACAAGCTCACGCTGTTGCGGCACACGGCGACCGAGCCGAAGAAGTTTCGTGAACTGGTGCGCGAGTTGACCCAGTTCCTGATCTATGAGGCGACGCTCGACTTGCCGCTCGAGCCACGGGCGATCACGACGCCGCTCGCACCGCTCACCGGCGCGCGCATCGCCGAGCGCATCGGCCTGGTGCCGATCCTGCGGGCGGGCCTGGGCATGGTCGATCCCATCCTCGACCTGATCCCGACGGCGCACGTCTGGCATCTCGGCGTCTACCGGGATCACGCCACGCTCATGCCGGTGACGTACTACAACAAACTGCCGCCGGAGGTCGACGTCGATCTGTGCCTGGTGCTGGATCCGATGCTGGCGACCGGCGGCTCGGCGTGTGCCGCCGTCGACATTCTCAAGCAATGGGGAGCACAGCGCATCGCCTTTCTCGGCCTGATCGCCGCGCCCGAGGGCGTGCAGGCGCTGCAGGCCGCCCACCCCGACGTGCCGATCTTCCTGGCCGCGCTCGACGAGCGCCTCAACGAGCGTGGGTACATCGTTCCGGGGCTGGGCGACGCCGGCGACCGGCAGTTCGGCACTGGGTGAGATGACGATGGACTGGCGGCAGGTGTACGTCTGGGTCGTGCTGATCATAGCCGGGCTCGCGAGCCTGGGCCAGTCGGTCGCGGCGGCTCCGCTGCGCCAGGCCACCGTGAGCGAGTTCGAGATCGGCCGGTCGAGCGAAGGTCGGCCGATCACTGCGTGGCGCTTCGGCGACGGGCCGCGCAAGCTCGTGCTGGTGGGCAACACCCACGGCTTTCCCGAAGCCAACACCTACACGCTGGCGATGCTGCTGATCGAGCACTTCCGCGCCGACCCTGCGCTGGTGCCGGCGAGCGTCCGGCTCTACATCATCCCCACGCTCAACCCCGACGGGCTGGCGCTCGGCTCGCGATTCAACGCGCGCGGCGTCGACCTCAACCGCAACATGAACACCACCTTCGACGCCTGCCCCGAGAACGACTGGCAGGTGACCGTGCAGGGCGCGTATGGCATCGTGTCGGACACCGGCGGCGCGTATGCCGATTCCGAGATCGAGTCGCAGATCATCCGGGATTTCCTGGTCGACGCCTCGGCGGCGATCTTCTTCCACTCGAATGCCGGCAACGTGTTTCCGGCAGCATGCGAGCACGCCCCGTCGATCGCGCTGGCGCAGGCCTATGCGTCCGGCTCGAGCTACGCCTACGCCCGTCGCTGGGAGCCCTACAACATCACCGGCGGCATGCACGACTGGGCCGGCAGCCTCGACATCGCCGCGATCATCCCCGAGTTCATCACCGGCGACCTGCCCGAATTCGAGGAGAATCTGGGCGGCGTCCTGGCGGTCCTGGCGAATGCCGAAGCGCTGGTGCCGCTGCCGCGCGAGCGCGTCGTGCTCGGCATCACGCTGCCCGAGCCGATCTGGCGCTTCTGGCGGATGCATGGCGGCTACGAGCGGTTTGGCCGGCCGCTGGCGCCCGCCGCGACCGACGACGCCGGGGTGACGCGGCAGCCGTTCACCACCATGGTGCTCGAGCTCGATCCGGCGCGGATCGACACGGTGGCATACATCCGGGCGCTACCGCTCGGCCTGGATGTCGCGCCACACGACATCACGCTGCTGCCGACACCCGCCGACGCCCGGATCTTCGAGGAGACCGGCGCGCCGCTCTACGGCGCGTTCGCAACCTTCTGGCAGCGCGCGGGTGCGGCGCGGGTCTTCGGGTTGCCGGTGAGCGATGAGTACGAAGACCTGGCGGCAGACGGCGAGCGGCGCATCATGCAGCGCTTCGAGCGGGCCGTGTTCGCCTACTATCCCGAGGAGAACCAGGTGCGGCTCGAGCCGCTCGGCTGGTACGCGGTCGTGCGTCAGCGGCTCGACGCGGCGATGACGCGGCATCATCTCCAGTGAGTGACGGGCAGCACAGCGCCGGCATGCGCGTCGCCGTCGTCCAGCGGCTGACCATGGCCCACGGCGTGCGTGGCGGCATGGAGGCACAGGCGCAGGCGTTGACGCTGGGGCTGCGCGATCGCGGCCACGACGTGCGCACGCTCACCACCCCGCTCACGGCGCGCGATGCCATCTCGAACGATCCGATGCCGACCTGGTACGTGGCGCCGGGCAGCTATCGGCGCTACCAGCGCGGCTGGTGGCAGGCGATACGCGCCGAGCTCGGGCGGCAGCACGCCATCAAGCCGTTCGATGTGGTCGTCAGCCACAGCGCCGGCGCGCTCGGCATCGTCGAGTGGATCACGCAGGACCTGCAGGTGCCGCTGGTAGTGATGCTCCACGGCACGCCGCTCGGGGAATTGCACAACCATCTGCGCGCCGCATGGTCGCCGCGCGGGATGTACCGGCTCGGGCGCCTGCTCAGCCAGCTGCCGCTCCACCTGGTGCTCTGGCGGAAGTCGGTGCCCAGCGTGGCGCGCTGGATCGTCCCCTCGCCGCATCTCGCACGCGCCTGGCGCCGCGAGGCCGGCGCGCCCGCCGAGCGCATCACCATCATCCCGCACGGCATCGACACGACGCGCTTCCGCCCCGACGCCCTGCTGCGCAGCGCGCAGCGGCGCACGCTCGAGCTGACCGAGCGCCAGCCGCTGGTGGTCGCAGCCGGCCGGCTCGAGCCCGAGAAGGGCTTCCGCGTGGCGCTCGAGGCCTTCGCCGGCGTGCGTGCCGCATTCCCGCAGGCCCGCCTGCTGATCGCCGGCGCCGGCAGCGATGCGACGCACCTCGCCCGGCGCGCGCTCGCTGTCGGTGGCACGCGCCTCACCGGCTACCTGACCCGCGACGAACTGGCGCGCTTGCTGGCCGCCGCCGACGTCTTCGTGATGCCGTCGCTGTGCGCCGAGGCGTTCCCGCTCAGCATCATCGAGGCGATGGCGGCCGGCCTGGCGACGATCGCGAGCGATGGCGGCGCGGCGCGCCACGCGATCACGCCGGGACACGACGGTGAACTGGTGCCGCCGGGCGATGCGGCGGCGCTGACCGCCGCGCTGCGTACGCTGCTGGCACGGCCGGAGCGTCGGGCGACGCTGGCCGCGGCGGCGCGTGCCACGGCGCTGACGCGCTTCAGCCACCAGGCCATGATCGATGCGACCGAGGCGCTGCTCGCCGCGACGGTCGCAGCCTCAGGGCGTCTGGCCGGCATCGGCGAGTAGGTGCTGTGCGGCGGCGCGCCCCGACAGCAGCACCAGCGGAATCCCGCCGCCAGGGTGTGTCCCGCCGCCGGCGAAGTACAGCCCGCGCAGCCCGGCCGCGCGCTGTGCCGGCCGCAGGAACGCGGCGAACGGGTTGTTCGACGCCAGCCCGTAGATCGCTCCACCCGGCGCGGCGTAGCGCTGCTCGAGATCATGGGGCGTCAGCATGCGCTCGACGACGATGCGCCCGCGTAATCCCGCCAGCCCGTTGCGCTCGAGCCGATCGAGGACCAGCTCGCGGTAGCGCGCGGCCTCGGCGGGCCAGCGGGCGTACTGCCCGGTGTGCGGGGCATTCACCAGGATGAACAGATTGCTGTGATCGGGCGGCGCGACCGACGGATCGCTCACCGACGGCGCACAGACGTACACCGTAGGGTCCTCGGCCGGGACGCCCCGTCCGACGATCGCGTCGAACTCGCGCCGGTAGTCATCGCTGAAGAAGATCGTGTGGTGCCGCAGCAGCGGATCGACGCCCCGCACGCCGAGCATCAGCACGAACCCGCTGTACGACAGCTCGCCGGCAGGCCGCGGCTGTGGCGTCGCGCGCAGGCGCTCGGCGACGATCCGCGGATCGACGTTGGCGACGATCGTTCGGGCAGCGATGCTGCTCCCGTCGGCCAGTTGCACGCCCGCCACCGCACCATCGCGCTCGACGATGCGGCTGACGGCGACGCCCGTATGGATCTCGACGCCCAGCCGGCGCGCCGTGCGTTCCAGCGCCCGGGCGATCTGGTACATCCCGCCGCGGACATGCCAGCCACCCTGGGTCAGTTCGACATAGCTGATGAGATTGAACGTCGCCGGCGCACGAAACGGCGACGAGCCATTGTAGGTGGCGTAGCGGCCGAACACCTGGCGCAGCCGTGGGCTGCGGAAGAACGTGCGCAGCGACTGATCGACCGTGCGCAGCGGATCGATGCGCAGGGAATCGCGCAGCATCCGCTGGTTGACCATGTCGCGCAGCCCGCGAAACGGCCGCGCGAGGAACGGTTCGGCGACCGCATCATAGATCTGTGCCGTATAGCCAAGAAAGCGGCTGAACCCGGCGACATCAGCCGGTTCGAGGCGCGCGATCTCGGCTGCCAGCCGCGGCAGATGCGGCGTCATGTCGAACACGGTGCCATCCGACCAGACATAGCGGCACAGCGGATCGACCGGCTCGATCGTCAGCTCGGCCTCGAGGCTGGTGCCGGCGGTGGCGAACAGCTCGCGCAGCACCCAGGGCATCGTCAGCAGCGACGGTCCGGTGTCGAAGCTGAAGCCGGCGACCTCCACCAGGTTGAGCTTGCCGCCGACGCGGTCGAGCTGCTCGATGATGCTGACGGAATGGCCGGCCGCGGCGAGCGTGATGGCTGCCGCCAGGCCGCCGAGCCCGCCGCCGATCACGATGGTGTCGGTCGTCATGGTTCGGCCTCCGGCGCCGGCAGCATGGCGAACGCATCGTCTTGCGGGGCGTAGCCCAGCTCGTCGCGGGTATCGCTCAGATCCATGCGTTGCCAGCGATTGGCGCTCACCCCATGGTAGATGCCGAAGCGCAGCCGGTCGGGCGCGTCGATGGCGGCAGCGACCAGCGCCGTCAGGTCGTGCAGCGTCAGGACTGCGCTCATGAACGGGCTGCCGGGGTAGATCCAGTGGTGCACCGGGCCGGTGATCACGGCGCCGAAGCGCAGGCACAGCGCCGACAGGCCACGCGTATCGGCGTACAGCCGGCCGAGGATCTCGCCCCAGGCCTTGGTCGCGCCGTACAGGTTCGCCGGGCGTAGCGGCATGTCGGTCCGGATCTGGGTATCGTGGGGATATGCGCCCATCGCATTGATGCTGCTGGCGAATACCACCCGGCGGCAGCCCGCCGCGGCAGCGGCCTCGAAGACATGGTAGGTGCCGGCGACGTTGGCCGGCAGCAGCGATTCCCACGGCGCGTCGACCCGCGGATCCGCGCCCAGATGGACGACCGTGTCGATGCCGTCGCACGCCGCGCGCACCTGGTCATACACCGCCAGATCCGCCGGCACGAACGGCGCGACGTCGGTCGTCGCCGCCACGCGATCGCTGAGGCGCAGCGTGTAGCGCCCGGCCAGTTGCCCGGCGAGGAACGTGCCGATCCGGCCCGCCGCACCCGTGATCAAGACCGTGCGCATCATCGCCTCCTGCTCACTGCGCCGTCCAGCCGCCGTCGACCGTCAGCACGGCGCCGGTCATGAAGCTCGACGCCGGCGAGGCCAGGAACAGGATCGGCCCGGCGAGCTCATCGGGCTCACCCCAGCGCCCCAGCGGAATCCGGTCGACGAACGCCTGATAGGCTACCGGGTTATCCAGCAGCGGCCGGTTCAGCTCGGTCATGAATGGCCCAGGCGCCAGCGTATTGACCGTCACGCCCCGGCCGGCCCATTCGAGCGCCAGCGTGCGGCTGAGGTTGAGCAGGCCACCCTTGGTGGCGGTGTATGCCGAACGCTCGGCCAGGCCGACCTGGCCGAGCATCGAACTGACATTGATCACCCGGCCCCAGCCACGCGCCAGCATCGCCGGTGCGAATGCGCGCGCACACAGGAACGGCCCGGTGAGATTGACCTGCAGGACCCGCTGCCAGTCGGCGAGATCGTAATCGACGCCCGGCCGGCGGATGTTGATGCCGGCGCTGTTCACCAGGATGTCGACCGGGCCGAGCGCAGCGGTGGCGGCGCCGACCAGCGCATGCACCGCCGCCTCGTCGGTGACGTCGGCGGCCAGCGCCACAGCCGGGCGGCCGCTCGCGGCGGCGACATCGGCGGCGAGGCGCGCGAGCGGCTCGGGGCGTCGGCCAACCAGCGCGACGGCCGCGCCGGCGCCGGCCAGCGCGTGAGCGAACACCGTGCCCAGGCCGCCGGCCGCGCCGGTGATCAGTGCGGTGCGGCCGGTCAGATCGAACAGTGACGAAGGCGTGGTCATCGGCTCACTCCTCTGTGACAGCACGGGCGAGGCGCTCATCGGCCAGTTGCTTGAGACGCGCGATGCTCTGCAGCACCTGGCTGGTCTCGTAATCGTCCAGCCGCCCGGCGTCGGCGCCGGCCTCCCAGGGGGTGCGCCAGTCGGCATCGGCCGGGCGGCCGTGGCGGCGCACCAGCGCCAGCACCGGCAGCAGGCTCCGCACATCGCGCGGCCCAAACCCCTGCCACCATGCCTCGTCGTAGATCCGGATGTGGCGCGCATGCAGCGCCGCCAGCTCGATCGAACAGCGGGCATGCGGCGCGTGCTCGGCCAGGATGGCGAACAGCCCGGTCAGATCGAGCACGCCATCGCCCAGCGCACAGCGCACCAGCCGATAGCCCTCGGCGCTCGGATACAACTGGTAGTCCTTGAGGTGGACGTTCACGATGCGCCGGCCGAGCAGCCGCGCGGTCGCCAGCGGATCCTCGGCGACCGCCAGCGGGTTGACCGCGTCGAGCGTGATGCCGATAGAATCGCCGCCCACGGCGTCGCACAGGTATGCCAGCTCGTCGCCGGTGGCGTCCTGGTGGTTTTCGGGGGCGATGATCAGCTCATAGCGCTCGGCCAGCGGGCGCAGGCGGCGCAGGATGGCGATCATCGCCTCGAGGTGCGCCGGCCAGCCACCCGCGACGGTGTGGCGCGCGCCCTCGAGGACCGTGCTCAGCATGACGCGCACGACGCGCGCGCCCAGCGCTGCGGCGAGCGGCAGCGCCTGCGCCAGGCGGGCCTCGTCGATCACCGGCGTGTCGACCACGATGCCGACGCCATGCGCCGCGGCACGCGCCCGAACGCGCTGCAGCGCGTCCGGGCGCGCATCGGCCAGCATCTCGAGCGGCAACTCGACGGTCGCCAGCCCGTGATCGATCGCCAGATCGAGCAGATCGCCGGCACGCAGCGGGCTCGCGCAGGCGCGCGGCGTCCCGGCGCCGGCGAAGCCGCAGCGCCACGGCATGCTGTACGCGGCGATGCCGATCGAATTGGGGCCGAGCATGAGTGGCATGAGCACCTCGTGATGACGCTTCAGATCTCGGCGTACGCGCGACCGTGCGGCAGCAGCACAGCCTTGGCCACGTCGAGCGACTCCATCGCGCCGAACCCGGCCGACCACTCATCGAGCGCAAACGGGCTGACCAGCGGCCGCACATCGATCTGGCCACCGGCGAGCAACGCCACGACGCGCTCCCAGGTGCCATAGGTGTGGCTGAACGAGCCCTGGAGCGTCGCCGCCTTCCGGATCAGTGCGTCCAGGCTGAAGCCGACCGGCGCCGGCCCCCAGCCGATCTTGGTGATCTGGCCGTTCGGCCTGACCATCGCCAGGCTCTGCTGTAGCGTTGTCGAGACGCCGACCGCATCGATGACGAGATGTGCGCCGAAGCCGTCGCCCGCCTGCATCACCCGGGTGACGGCATCGTCCTCGTCGGCGATGATCACGTCGTCGGCGCCCATCAGGCGGCCGAGCTCGAGCCGGATGCCGTCGCGCCGCAAGCCGACCAGCGTCAGGCGTGACGGACTGCCGAGGCGTGCGACCGCCAGCGACATCAGGCCGATCGGCCCGGGGCCGATGACCACCACATGATCGCCGGGGCGCGGGCGGCTCTTCTCGACGATGGCGTTGTATGCGACACAGCCTGGCTCGGTCAGCGCCGCCAGCGCCAGCGGCAGGCCCGGCGGCACATGATGCAGGATCGCGGGGCGGCTGCACACATATTCGGCCATCGCGCCATCGGCCTGGAAGCCGAAGCCGCGACGCTGCGGGCAGACATTGTAGTGGCCGCCGAGGCAATAGACACAGCGCCCGCACACCGCCGACGCCGTCTCGGAGACGACGCGGTCGCCCGGGCGCACACCTGCCACGCCGGCGCCGACGGCGGCGACGACGCCCGCGAATTCGTGCCCGAGCACCACCGGCGGCGCATCACCCATGCCATGTTGCCAGACATGGACGTCGGTGCCGCAGACGCCGACGGCGGCGACGCGCAGCAGCACCTCGCCGGGTGCCGGCGTCGGGCGTGGCACGAGCTCGAGCGCCGTGGCGGCCCGTGGCCCACGGTACACCACCGCACGCATCAGATCATTCATCGGTCGCTCCCGCAGTCGCAGCGTCGCCGTCGCTGATTATATAATACCAGTGACATGCTGATGGTGCGGCGATGCGCCCGGGCATGGGCACATCGGGCCCAGCGGCCCACAGCACACGGATGGAGACCGCCATGAATCGCATTCCCGCCTCCGAGATCACTCCGGAATGGCTCTACCGACAGCGGCGCCAGTTCCTGCGCAGCACCGGGGCGCTCGGCCTGGCCGCCGCGGCGCTGGTCGCCTGCGGTGCGCCGGCACAGCCCGCCATGCCCGCGCCGACGCAGCCGGCCGTGCCCGCACCACGGGCTGCGGGCACGGCCGATGAGCGCGGTGATCCGCTCACCGACTTCGACTCAGTCACCAACTACAACAACTTCTACGAGTTCAGCATGGACAAAGAGGCCGTCGCACGCGCGTCGGCCGGGTTCGTCGCCACGCCGTGGCAGGTCACCGTCGACGGCCTGGTGCGCAACCCGCAGACCTACGCCATCGAGGATCTGCTCGGCCGCTTCGACCAGGAAGAGCGCATCTATCGGCTGCGCTGTGTCGAGGGCTGGTCGATGGTCATTCCATGGCAGGGCTTTCCGCTGCACCGGCTGCTCGCCGAGGCCGAGCCCACCGCCGAGGCGGGCTATGTGCGGTTCACGACCCTGCACGATCCGGAGCGCATGCCCGGCCAGCGTGATCCATGGTTCACCTGGCCGTACGTCGAGGGGCTGCGGCTCGACGAGGCGCGCCACGACCTGACCATCCTCGCCACCGGGCTGTACGGCCAGACGCTGCTGCCCCAGAACGGCGCGCCGCTGCGGCTGGTCGTACCCTGGAAGTACGGCTTCAAGAGCATCAAGTCAATCGTTCGCATCGAGCTCACCGCGGCCCAGCCGACGTCGCTCTGGATGGCGTCGGCGCCGCACGAGTATGGCTTCTACGCCAACGTCAACCCCGACGTCGCCCACCCGCGCTGGTCGCAGGCGACCGAGCGCCGCATCGGCGAGCTGTCGCGGCGCGAGACGCTGCCGTTCAACGGATACGCCGCCGACGTCGCCAGCCTGTACGCCGGGATGGATCTGCGAGCGAACTATTGAGCGCGATCATGCGGCGCAGCGATGGGCTCATCCATGTGCTGGCCCTCGCGCCACTCGTCTGGATCGTCTTCGATCAACTGACGGGCCAGCGCAGCATCAACCCGATCCAGACGTGGACCCAGCGCAGCGGCTTCAGCGCGCTGGCGCTGCTGCTGGCCTCGCTGGCGTGTACGCCGGCCAACCGCATCGCCGGGGTGCGCCGGGCGGCGGCCTGGCGCCGGCCGCTGGGGCTGTACGGCTTCGGCTACGCGCTGATCCACGTGCTGATCTTCGTCGTGATCGACTACGCCGCCGATGGCAGCGCAATCATGGCCGAACTGGCCGAGAAGCGCTACCTGATCGTCGGCGCGCTGGCGTTCGCCATACTCATCCCGCTGGCGCTGACCTCGACGGCAGCGTGGCAGCGCCGCCTGGGGCGGCAGTGGCGCCGGATGCACCGCATGGTCTATCTGGCGGTGCCGCTGGCCGTCGTTCACCAGATCTGGCAGGCCAAGAGCGATATCCGGCTCGCCGTGCTCTTCGCGCTGGTCACCGGGCTGGTGTTGCTGATGCGCCTGCCGCCGACGACCGGCGCACGCCGCCGCTGAGCGCACCGCCCGCCCGGCGGCCGGCCCGATCACGGGGCGTCAAATGCCAGATCGCGCCGATTGAACGAGTAGACCGCAATCGCGAGCATGCCCGTCGTCAGCGTGAGCTGCGCCAGCGGAATCAGCGGCGCGACGCCGCTGTAGTCGCGGCTCACCGACAGCGCATAGCCGGCGAAGGCCGGCATCAGCGGCGCCCCCGAGATGGTGCGCAGCGCCTCGAGCACCAGCACCGCGGCCGTCGGCAGCGACTGCAGCGTGGCACCGCCCAGCAGGCTGCTGGAGAACGCCAGGGCGACCAGGGCCAGCACCGCAAGGCGCCAGGCGGGTGGCAGCACGAACGGCGCCAGCAGGCTCAGCAGCGCGCTCAGCAGCGCGACATTCAGCAGCAGCGGCACGCTCCCCGCCAGCCAGCCGCGCACGCCCATGCCCTCCACCGGTGCGGCGATCGCCGTCAGCAGGCACAGCAGCGCGTAGCACACGACGACGACGATCAGGATGGCGCTGTAGAGCCCGACCAGGTACCCCGTGCGCCCGAGCGGCCGGATCACCAGCAGATAGCCATGGGGACGATCGCCCAGCCCGATGATCGTCGATCCGGTATACAGTGCCAGCACCAGCGAGAACAGCGCAGCATTCGCGAAGAAGCTCTCCGCATCGAGGGCGCGACCGCGTATGGCTGCCAGAAACATCGCGACTGTCGCCGACAACTCGATCAGCGCGCGCCCGGAGCGCAGATACTCCATCAGCGTAAAGCGGGTGAACTGCGTGAACAATGCAGCCGGTTGCATGCCATCCCCTCGTGTGTGCGGCGCCCCTTGCTGCCGGACCGACCGAACCGTGCAGCCCGGAGCCATCCCCTCGTGTGTGCGGAGCCCCTACCCCTGATCGCGCGTGGCAGGATCATCCGGTGGTGACGCCGGCGCGCGCTGGATCAGATCGCGCAGCAGCGTCTCGCCACGATTGGCGGCACGCAGCGCCGCACGGCGCGCGCGGGCAGCGGCGCTGCGCGCCTCCACCGGCGTCTCGATCGGCGTCGCGCGCGGATCACTGCGCCGCGACGGGACGTAATCATGGCTCAGGACCCGGCGATACAGCTCTTCCAGCGGCCGGCGCTGGCCATCGAGGCTCAGAATCGGCACGCGGGCATCGAGCAGCGTCCGCAGCACCTCGGCCTGGAGCTCGGCCGTATTTGGCTCGATCGTCACGCGCAGATCCTCGCAGCGCACCGCCGGCCCGAGCGCGCGCAGCGCACCGCGCACCGCCGGCGGCAGCCCGCCCAGATGGATCGTCACCGATTGCCCGACATCATGGAGCCCGGCGATGGTGAACTCGGCAGCGACCCGCCCGTCCGTCAGGATGCCGACGCGATCGCAGAATGCCTCGGCGAACGCCGGCGCCCGCGTCACCGCCAGCGTCGTGATGCCGCGGCTGCGCAGCCGCTGGAGCGTCGGCAGCAGCTGCGCGGCCTCATCGGCGTTCAACCCGCCGAGCGGCTCATCGATCAGCATCAGCTCGGGGTCATTCAGCAGCGCCTGGGCCAGACCGAGGCGCTGCAGCATCAGGCGGCTGTACATGAAGATCGGTGCATCGCCGTCGTCGGCGAGCTCGACCGCATCAAGCTGGTCATCGACCCGCCGCTGCAGCAGGGCGCCGCGCAGCCCGCTGAATGCGCCCAGTTCCAGCAGATACTCGCGACCGGTGATGTGCGGATGGTAGGGCTGGCGTGGCGGCACGTATCCGACATGCTCCAGCCGGCGGTGCGTCACGCGGTGCCCCAGCACCGTCACCATGCCACGATCCGGGCGCACCAGCCCCAGGATGATCTGGAGCACCAGCGACTTCCCGCTGCGCGCCGGCCCCAGCAGCCCATACGACAGATGTGCCGGAACCTGCAGTGCGAACTCCTGCAAGACCGGCATGCCCGCCACCGACTTCTTCAGCTGATCAATATCAATCGCGAGGGTCATCGGCGATCACTGCTGAACCGCCAGCCATGCCAGCCACAGGGTGGCGAGCACGGCCGGCGGCGCGGCGACGAACCAGCACCAGCGCAATCCGGCAGGCAGTGGAAACCGCGGCAGCGCGGTGAGGCGGCTGAACGCGACCGTGAGGACAAGAAAGCAGGCGACGATGACGCCCGCGCTGATGATCGGCGCATCGCGCGGCACCAGATAGACCAGCGTCACCGCAATCATCGCGGCATTGCGCATCAGCCGCGCCAGCCGCGCGCGCTCGGCTTCGCCCGCGCCCAGCCCCTCCTCCATCCCCGCTGGGGTCAGCCCCCACTCGACGGCGAACGGCCCGACGCCGAGCGCCGCCGGGAGCGCCAGCACCGATGCGACCGCCAGCATGACGCGTGCGATCCAGTACTCCGGCCCGTCGCCGACATCGATCGCCGTCGCCCCGATCGCCAGCCAGATGACCGCGCGCCCGGCGACGCCGAGCTGTAGCGTGCGGCTCGCAGCCCGCATCGCCAGCGGCGACCGGGTGATCGTTCCGGCGAGCACCGGCAGCAGCGATGCCGCTTCGATGCAGAAGAACAGCACCACCAGATCGCCGACGACCGAATCTCCCTGTGCGGGATGTAGCGGCCAGGGCGCGACGATCACCGCCGCGAGGGCCATGATCATGCTCGCTGCGTTCACCAGCCCATCAAACCCCGGACGTGATCCCCGCTGGAACACCAGCCGCAGCACCGGGCGTTCGCCGCCGAGGACTGCGGTGATCACCACCAGCACGACCACGGACGCCAACCCGGGATACAGCGCGGCAGCGAGCAACACATTGGTCATTGGATCCCCTCGCGTTGTCGCTCAAGTGCCGTACGGACCGCCGCGACGATGGTCTTGGGCGCGACTGGACACCCCTGGATGCGTACGGCGATCTTCAGATCGGGGTGCGCCGCGACTCCGCCGCGACCGAATGGTGCACCATCGATGGCACACCGTCCGACGGCAACCACCGGGATGCGCTCGCCATACTCGCGCAGCAGCCCCAGCACCGTAGCGCGCGCCGCCGCAGTGATCGGCCCGGTCAGCAACAACGCATCGGCCTCGGCCGGGCTGACCGCCCACGCGAGTTCGGGCGTCGCCTCGACGGTGGCGATGATCTCCAGATCGCATGCACCGCATGAACCACTGTTGACGCGAAAGATACGGATCATGATCAGTTCATCGCCCTTCGCCGCCTGAAATCACGGTCATCTCTCACGCACGCACGAACGTCAGCCCCTGCACGACCTCGGCAATCGTCGCGATGATCGGCTGGGGGAAGACGCCGACGACCAGACACGCCCCGAGCAGCACCAGCGTCACGATCGCCAGGCCGCGCGGCTCGGGATCCAGCCGCCGCTCGGCGGGCCGGTCGAGTTCGGTGGTGCCCAGCAGGACTGGCTGCTCGTCGACCGGCTGCTCCTCCGGTGGGCCCAGCAGCCGATTCTGCGCCAGCCGTACCAGCGCGACCAGCCCGAGCGAGGTGGCGGCCAGGAACAGCGCCAGGTACCGGCCATCAAGCTGCGCCGCCGCCTCGTAGAGCAGCAGTTTGCTGGCGAACCCGCCGAATGGCGGGACGCCCAGCAGCGCCATCACGCCGCCGATCAGGCCGGCGCCGGCGATCGGCCAGCGCCACAGCAGATCACGCCGCACGACATTGGTCGGGCGGCCGTCCGGGCGCTCGAGCAGCGCGATCGCGACGAACAGCAGCGCCAGGACGATCAACTGGTTGAAGCTCTCGAACAGCGCGCCGGTGAGCCCCTTGATGCTGGTGCTCGCGATGCCGAAGATGATCATCCCCGAGTTCGAGACGAGCAGCGCCCCGATCATGCGCCGCATCTCGGGCTGCGCCAGCGCGAGCAGCGCCCCATACACCGCCGTGATGGCGCCGATCCACATCAGCACCGTCAGGCCACGCGCATTCTCGAGGACGATCACCGGGAAGAATTGCAGCGCGCTGACCAGGAACAACAGGCTGGTGGCGTTGATCACGCCGATCACCAGCACCGACACCATCGGAAAGGTCTCGCGGGCCAGATCGGGGAGCCATGAGTGGAATGGCAGGATCGCGAGCCGCAGCCCGAAGCCGATCGCCAGCAGACCGAGCACGAGATGCGCCGGCGAAATGCGCCCGGGGAATTCGCCCGGGGTGTAGATGCTCACCAGCACGAACCCCATGTACATCATCACGCCGGCGAGCGTCATCATCACCAGGTACTTCAGCGCAGCGGCGAGCGCTGTGCGCTCGACGAGTTGCCGGCTGCCGGTCGGGAGATCGATGATCGCCAGCACGGCGACGAGACCGACGCTCACGAGCAACAGCGCGACGACAAATGGCTCCTGCAGGAAGACGATGATTGAGCTGATCAGCCCGAGCATCACCAGCGTGATCGGCGCAAAGTGCTCGCCATGCGGCAACATCCAGGCGATGACGAATGCCAGCGCGCTGATGGCGACGAAGGTGATGAGGAACAGCCTGCCGAGCGGATCGAGCGTCAACGTCAGACCAAGCAGCCGCGACGGCGTGTCGATCGGCAACTGGGTCACCAGCACGATCTGCGCCAGCGCAATCACGCACGCTAACCCTAATGTCAACTGCGTCTGCTTTCGGATCATGAACAGGCTGGCCCCCATCATGATCGGAAAGGCGATCAACAACAGATACGGCATCTCACCACCGTGCGTTATGGTTTATAGAGTTCATTGAGCTCGAGCGTCTTGAGCCGGCTGAACAGCAAGCCGCTCAAGTAAGCGATCGCCAGTGCGAGGACGATGGTCATCAGGCTCAGCATCGCCAGCGGGAAGATCTGCACCGTACGTGAGATCGCAGTATAGAGCATATCGATGCTGCCCGCGATCAGCAGCAGACCCAGCCCGATCTTGAGCATATCGTTGGCAGTGACGAGCGTGAACAAGCCGGTGAACCCCAACCAGTACCACACAAAGTCGACCTCGTAGCTGCCGATCGGATAGAGCCGCGGCAAGGCCAGGCTGGCGATGCCCGCGAGCACCAGCGACCAGAACGGCACCACATAGTCGCCGAGATGAAACGGCTGGGACGCGCGCTCGCGTTGGGCGCGGCGCGCGGCGCGGCGCAGTTCGGCCAGCGAGAACTCGTCCAGGTTCTCCTGGTTATACTCGCGCGAAAACGTCAGCGCGGTGATCGCCAGAATGCTGGTCGTGGCAAAGCCAGTGATCACCTTGACCAGCACGGTCGAACTGAGCTCGACGCCGGAGATGACCAGATCGGCGGCGAGGAACTGCTGCTGTGCCAGGAATGCCGCAATGCAGCCATAGTTGATCAGCAGCGCCGGCACGGTGAGGCGCCAGTCGCGCAGCAGCAGGATCAGGCCGCCCGAGATGCCGATCCCGACCAGAACCCAGTTGGTGTCGTTCATCGCGGCGCCTCCCCCGCAGCATGCCGGATCATCTGCGTCGTCATCAGAAGAACAGCAGCAGCATGACCAGCAGCGAGATCACGAGGCTGGCCATGTAGTATCGTTGCTCGAACGGCGAGAGCCGGTTGAGCCATTCGCCGATGCGCCGCAGCCACTCCCACCACGACTGCGGGCGCCGCGCCAGGTTGGGCGTGGTGCTGACGCCGCCCGCGATGGCGCGCGGCGCGATGATGCCATGATCGGCGATCCGGGCATCCAGCTCGGGCATCGGCCGTGGCGCGCGCCGGGCGATGACGATGATCGCAATGCTGGCCGTCGCCGCAGTGGCCGCCGCGATCATGCCGGGAACATCGGGCAACCGCACCAGGTCGGCGATCGATACGCCGGCGCCGAGCGGCGTCGTCAGCCACAGGTTCCAGGCAATGTTCGGCGCAATGCCCAGCACGATCAGCGGGCTGGCCAGGATGGCGGCGGATGCCTGGGCCGCATCAGTGAACGCCATCCGGCCCCGCCGCTGGCGCGCCGCCAGCGGGCGGATGACCGCCGCGACCGGGGCGAGCGAGCTGACCAGCAGCAGCGCGAGCGTGGCGAGGGCCGGCGCGACGAGCCATGGAATGACGGTGCGGATCTCGTCGAGCCACCACAGGCGCCCCCAGAACCCGAGCGTGCCGGGAATGCCGATCGCCGAGGCGGCACCGATGAAGAACAGGACGCCGGGAACGGCGGCGGCCTGCTCGATGGTGATCGATTCCAGCCGGTCGTCATCGGCACGCCGGTTGAGCGGGACGAGGGCGAGCATCATGACGAAGCTGCTCAGCGCGGCGTTGACGATCAGCAGCGGCGCGATGACCTCGCGGCCGATCTCGGTGGCGCTGGCGGCGATGATGAAGCCAATGTGCGCGAGATGCTGCCGGCCGATCGTCTGATGCAGGCCACGGGCACCCAGGGCGCCGAATGCGCTCAGCAGCGCGATGGCGATGCCGACTGCCGCGGTGCCGTCGCGCCAGCCCCGCTCGGCGATGACCTGCGAGTCGGCGAGGAAGCTCACCAGCGCCGAGGCGCCCAGCAGCGGGGTGCCGAAGGCGAGCAGCGTGCCGGCGAGCGCGGCTGGCGCGCTGGCGAGCGCGTCGGGAGCGCGCCACAGCGGCAGCACGCCGACGGTGAGACCCACGGCGATGAACAGCAGCGCGGTACGCAACACGTCGATCGATCGGTCGCTGCTGGCGAGTGGAGTCAGCATGGCGACGGCCAGGATCATCAGCGCGCCGGTCTGCCCGCCGATCGCGATGCTCATCGGCGCCTCGTGCTCGCTGAAGACGCCGCTCGAGCGCAGGGCGATGAAACTCCCGCCGGCGACGATCGACCACGCGATCGGTACGGCGGCGCTGTCGCCGCCCAGGATGCCCGCGGCGGCGACCGCCGAGACGGCGGTCACGGCGGCGAACAGCGCGCCGAAGCCACGCAGGGCCGGTGCGATCGCCAGCGCCAGCAGCAGCGCTGTGGTGCCACCACCGATCAGCGGCAGCAGGGCAAGCAGCCAGGTGGTCTCGCTCAGCACTGCCGTGATCTGCAGTTCCCGGTCGGCGATCGTGACCCATGGGTAGCTGACCAGCGTCTGCGGCAGGGGCCCGACGACGCGGATGGCGACGACCGTCAGCGCGGCGAGCAGCAGGCTCGCCGCCGATGCCAGCCCGAGCACGCGCGTCGCGACGCGCGCGCTGGCGACGATGCAGACGATCGCGACGATGAGTGGCACGATGAAGATGAACGTTACACTCACATCAACACTCGGCACAGGCGATGCACGGATACGCTGATGCGGCGATCAACGCCGCGTTGTCGATGGCGGCACCGCTGAAGAATGTGCGCACCAGCAGTCGGTCGAACTGACGCGGCGTATCGATGCGCACCGTCGTCAGGCGGGTTCCGTCACTTTCGATGGCATACCGGATCCGGCCACGCGGCCCCTCGATGGTGGCGCTGGCGCTGCCCGACGGCACCTCGGCGGGAAAGGTGCCGCGCGAGGGCGCGTCGTCGAGCTCGCGGACGCAGCGCTCCGCAAGCTTGATGCTCTCGTAGGCTTCGAGCAGCAGGACGACCAGGCGCGCGTAGACGTCGCCACCTTCCTGCACGACCGGGCTGAAACCGTACTCGCCGTAGATCCAGTAGGGCATGTCGCTCCGGGTGTCGCGGGCAACGCCGGCAGAGCGCGCCAGCGGCCCGCGTACGCCGAGTTGCTCGGCGGCGGCGCGCAGGATCGTGCCGACGTCGATGGTGCGCAGGAGCAGGAGTTGGTGATCGATCAGCAGATCGACTTCGGTGTAGAGCGTGCGCTCCAGGCCGGACAGGCCGGTGAGGATCTCCTTGCGCTGGAGTTGCCCGAGATCACGGCTCAGCCCGCCGGGCACGCAGTAGTCGGCGGCGATCCGTGCGCCGGTGAGCCGCTCGAACAACCCGATGAGCTCGCTGCGTACGGCGAGCAGCGGCCGCGCCCGCACCGTCATGCCGGCTGCCTCGAGGACGCCGGCGCTGCCACGCAGATGCGCGATGCTGCGCTCGAGCTCGGCGGCGACCACGCGTAGCTGCTGCGCCCGCCGCGAGAGCGTCAGGCCGCAGAGCTGTTCGACCGCAGTGCTGAATGCTGCGGCGTGGGCGAATGAACACTCGCCACACACGCGGCTGGCGAGAAAGAAGGCTGATGCGGGATCAAGGCGCACCATGCGCTCGGCACAGTTCCGCTCGTTGACCCCGTTCTGGTATTCCACGTCGACGATGTGCTCGTCGGTGACGCGAAAGACGAACGCCTGTGGGGCAAGCAGCCCTGGGTGGAATGGGCCGAGTGGCAAGGTGTAGCTCACAAGTTGCCCCGCTGCAATCGGAACCCGATGCGTGATTATACCACACCACGCCTGGCATGCACCGGATGGGGCCTGCGTCAGTTGCGGCGCTCGCCCGCCGAGATCCGCAGGAGGAGCCCGATGATGACGAAGTTCATCAGGATCGACGAGCCACCGTACGAGATGAATGGCAGCGTGATTCCGGTGAGCGGGATCAGCCGCACGTTCCCCGCGATGATGATGAATGTCTGCATCGCCAGGATGGTCGTCAGACCGACCGCCATGAGTTGCTCGAATCCGCGGAATCGACCCGGGATGCGCAGCGCGATGTGATACCCCCGGCCGATGAGCAGCAGGTAGGCGATCAGGACGCCAATGCTGCCGGCGAGCCCGAGCTCCTCGCCGATGGCGCTGAAGATGAAATCGGTGTGCACTGCCGGGATGACGGTGGGCACGCCCCGGCCTAGCCCACTGCCAAACAGGCCGCCGGATGCGAAGGCGTAGATCGACTGGACGATCTGATAGCCCGAGCTCTGCGCGACGATCCATGGGTCGAGCCAGATCATCACGCGCGTGCGGACGACGGCTACGACGGTGTAGAGCGCGAACGAGCCGATGGCGAAGGCGCTGAGGCCAGCGATGACGTAGCTGCCCCGACCGGTGGCGACGTACAGCATGGCGAGGAAGACCGAGAAGAGCAGCAGTGCGGCGCCAAGATCGCGCTGGAAGATGATCAGACCCATCGCCAGCCCCCACATTCCGGTCAGGGGCACCAGGTAGGGCAGCGGGGGCAGCCGGACTGGCCCGAGGTGATAGCTGCGCGTCACCAGTTCGCGGTGTTCGTCGAGATAGGAGGCCAGGAAGATGACCAGGATGATCTTCAGCAGCTCTGAGGGCTGGAAGTGAAAGAACCCGAGGTTGAACCAGGCTTTCACGCCGCTGCCGTTCGGATCGACGCCGAGGGCGAATGTCGACAGGATGAGCATGATGCCGGTGACCAGCCAGACGTATCGGTAGTGCGCCAGCCAGTCCATCAGGCTGGTGCGCAGATAACGACGCAGCAGCTGATCCCATGGCACGAAGAGCACGCTGCCCAGGGCGATGATGCCGATCATGACCCACAGCGACTGCCGCGAGTCGACGTCGGCGTAGTCGCTGCCGAGCGCCGGCGCGAGCCGCGCCATCATCAGCAGCCCGAGCCCGACGAGCAATGCTACCAGCGGCAGGACGAACTGATCGGCGTTCGGCATGCGCCAGCTCAACATCAGGGATATCCCGATGAAGAGCAGCGATGGAACGATCGACGGCCAGAGCAGGTCGGCGATGCCGACGCGATCGAGCACGACGGCGCGGCTGCCGGTGGTGGCGGCGACCAGGATGTAGCCACACGCGAAGAATAACAACGCGGTGACGATCAACTGGAGCTCACGTAACCGCAAGCGTGCCAACACGCGTCGGAATATCATCATCGCCTGCCGTCCGACTCAGACATTGAACAGGAAATGGCACACGTCGCCATCGCGCACGATGTAGGTTTTGCCTTCCATGCGGACCGTGCCGGCCTTGCGCGCTTCGGGTATGCTGCCGGAGCGCATCAGATCCTCATAGGCGACGATCTCGGCGCGAATGAAGCCGCGCTGGATGTCGGTGTGGATCGTTCCGGCAGCTTCGACGGCGGGCGTGTTGCGCCGGATCGGCCAGGCACGCACCTCGTCGGGGCCGGCGGTCAGGAAACTGATCAGCCCGAGCAGTTCGTAGGTCTGTGCGATCACACGGTCACGCGCGGGCGCACTGATGCCGAGATCGTCCATGAAGACGCGCCCGTCGTCGTCGTCGAGCTGGGCGAGCTCCGCCTCGATCTTGCCACACAACGCGACGATACGATGCTGGCCGATGACGGGAGCGGGCGCGGCGAGCTGTGCTTCGCCGATGTTGATGACGATGAGCATCGGCTTCGCGGTGAGGAACTGGTAGCCGCGCAGCAGGCGTGCCTCGTCGTCGTTCAGGGCGATGTCGCGGATCGGAATGCCGGCTTCGAGCTGGCTCTGCAGCCTGACGAGCAGATCGCGCTCGCCTGTGCGGATCTCGCGCTCCTTGAGCGGCATCTTGCTGATCTCGGCGTTGAGCCGGGTCAGGCGCCGCTCGATGATCGCCATGTCGGAGAAGGCGAGCTCGAGGTCGATCGCCTCGATGTCGCGCGCCGGATCGACGCGCCCTTCCGGGTGCGGCACGTCGTCGGCAGCAAAGCCACGGACGACGTGCAGCAGCGCGTCGGCGCCGCCGAGGTAGTTGAGCAGCGCGGGCGGCAGGCCGCTGCCGGGGGTTCCGCCACCGATTCCGGCGATGTCGATGTACTGGACATCGGCATAGGTCACCTTGCGCGGCTGGAAGATGCGCGCGAGCGCCTCGAGCCGCGCGTCGGGAACTTTCACGGTGGCGAGGTTGGGCTCGAGCTGCCCCGAACTGTACGTCGTCGTCTCGATGGTATTGCGCGTCAACGCGTTAAACACCGTGGTCTTGCCGCTGTTGGCCAGACCGATGATGGTCATCTTCATGCACCGGCTCCCGTGTCATCACTCTGCGGTATTATACCCCGGAACGGCTCGGCCGTCTCGTGACGGCGTGGGATGGCGGGCCACCCGCGCCGGATCCACAGCGATCGCGGCTGCGCGGCGCGCCATCTGATCGGCCGGCAGCGCAACGCCCGGCGAGCGAATGCAGGCTGCGGTACGGAGAGAGACGATGACCCGTGACTTTACCGCGACGACGTTCGTCGTGCGCCATGACGCGACCCTGCTGCTGCTCCACCGCAAACTTGGCAGATGGTTCCCGCCCGGTGGTCATATCGAGCCGGGCGAACTGCCCCACGAGGCGGCACTGCGCGAGGTGCGCGAGGAGACTGGTCTCGAGGTGCTGCTGCTCGACGCTGGCTCACGCCTCGGCACGGTGCCGGTGCTGCCGCAGCCCCACTGCATCCTGCTCGAGACGATCGCTGCCGATCATCAGCACATTGATCTGATTTACTTCGCACGCGCGCCGGGCGGCGTGCCGCGCGCGGCCGAACGTGAGGCACACGCCCTGCGCTGGTTTTCGTCCGATGATCTTGCGGCGCCGGAGATTGCCGAGGACGTGCGGGTGCTGGGGCGCCGTGCCATCGCGGCAGCGCGGAGCGCATGACGCCACGGTACACCCAGAGGAACCCACCGACCGTTGCTGCCTTTCGGCCCTGGCGGGGTTGAGCAGGTATCTGCCGTACCGTGACGCGTGCCCACTATATCGTGCTTCGCGGGTGCTGTCAACCGCTGCCTCGAGGAACGGGGGAGGGGCATGCCTACGGGTTCTGCGCTCCCGTGCGGCGCGGGCACGGGTCCAGGGCGGGCGCGGTTCCGTCGTCGCGTAGCGCCGCTGCACAATCCGGCCCGCACGTGCCGGCGCGCTGCCGGACCCAATGCCGGCTGCTTCGACAGCGCAGCGACCACGCGCATGGCACAGCCCCCGCAGGAGCAAGGGCATCTGCCTGCATGGTCGTGCCGCACCGACCGCGCGCAAGCATCGGGATCAGTCGCGCTCGAGGATCGCGACCGCCTCGACGTGCGGTGTCTGGGGAAACGATTCCACCGGCGTGACCTGGCACAGCCGATAGCCCGCATCGATCAACTGCCGGCAGTCGCGGGCGAGCGTGCCGGGATGGCACGAGACATACGCCAGGCGCCTGGCGCCAAGCGGCCCGAGCGCCGCGAGCGCCCGCGGATGGCACCCGCGGCGTGGCGGGTCGAGCACGACCGCGTCGAAGCGCCCGGTGAGCGACGTGATGCCATCCTCGACGCGCCCGACATGAAATCGCGCCCCGGCGATTCCGCTGTAGCCGGCGCTGCGTCGGGCATCATGCACTGCCTCATGCTGCTCTTCGATGCCGGTAACGCGCATGCCACGGCTCGCGAGCGGCAAGGCGAACGTACCGGCACCGCAATACAGGTCGAGCACGCGCTCGCCGCCGCGCAACTGCAGGCCGGCATGCACCAGCGCCACCAGGTGCCGCACCACCGCCCGGTTCGGCTGGGTGAACGTCATCGGATGCAATGCCCAGACGACCGGATCCAGCCGCTCGATGACGTCGGTCGCCCCGATGATCGCGTCCCCGGCGCCCATGACGATCCCGGCGAGCGCCGGCGTGGCCGCACGCCAGCGCGCCAGGGCCGGCCGCGCGGCATCGGTGCCATGCCATGCCGCCACAGCATACTGGTGCGTCTCACTCAGCCGGAGCGTGATGTCGCCGGTCATGTCGGCAGGCGCGACAGACAGCGCGTCGGCGAGTCGCTCCAGCACCGCGTTCAGCAGCGGCTGCGCCAGCGGATCGCCGCGACGCGGCTGCAGCAATCGGCTGCCGCGTCGGAAATACCCGACCTGCCGCCCTGCGACGTGAAGCCGCAGCGTGTTCCGGTAGTGCCAGGGCGCCGCCGTGGCGACCGTCGCGCCGACCAGCGATGGATCCGTCCCACAGAATTTGGTCAACTGCTCGGCCACGATCGTCTGACGCAACCGCTGCTGGGCCACCGGAGCGATGTGCTGCCAGTCGATATGCGCTGCGTCCGGCTCGCGCGCCGCCACCCGGTCGGGCGATACGCTCAGGATCTCGAGGACGCGGGCACGGCCGAAGCCGGCCTGCTGCGCCACCAGACGCGCCCGCACGCGCTCGCCGGGCAGGCCACCGGCGACGAACACGACCATTCCGGCATGCCGGCCGACCGCCTCGCCACCCTGGGCGATGCCATCGAGGACCAGCTCCAGCTCCGTCGAGCGCTCATCCACCGTCCGCTCCTCGACAGAACCCGGGCAGCACTCCGGCGGTGTGCCGCCGGATCACCACGGCAGGCGGTAGAGCGGCCGCGGGTCGGCGCCAGTACCGGGCCACGGGATCGAGACCAGGATGAGCAGCATAGCGATGCCGACGAAGATCAGCGCGGCGCGGTGCTTCGCGGGCGCTTCGGCGGCGCGCCGGATCCGTGCGACGCCGATGTGCACCAGCCCCAGCGCCACGATCATCATCGTCATGTGCTCGACCAGCCAGAAGCGCACCCGCCCATCCCGCATCGCGCCGCCGAGATCGCTCAGTGCGCCCTGGACGACGGGGCTGAGAAACACGTACAGGATGAGCCCCAGCACGATCTGGATGTTGACCGACCAGAAGAACCCGCTGACGCCGCGCTGGTCATTCGCGAGCCAGGCGCGTCTGCCGGCGATACCGAGGACTGCCTGTGCGATGACCATGACGCCGAAGATGATGACTGCCCAGCGCGTGATCGAGTGCAGCGAAAGCACCAGTGGGTACCACATGACGACGGCATCCTCTCTCGGTGGAACGACGGACGGGACCGGCACGCATTATAGGCAGCATGGCCGGCCGCGTCAACCACCGGCCCCGCCGCGCGGTGGCGTGTCGCTCACGGTGCCGCGACGCGCGGCACGAACAGCTGTCGGCCGAGTGGCACGACCTGCGTCGCGGCGGTGGCATTGCCCGCGACGTCTGCGATGCGCACCGTCAGCGACCAGAGCGCGGCCGGGGGCTGCAGCAGCAGGGTCTCGCGGAACGCGCCGCGACTCACCGGCCGATCGTCGACGTACAGCACCAGTTCGCCCAGGCTGCTCTCGCGATCCATGGCATTCACATCGACGGTGATGCGGTCGCGCGGCACGGGCGTGATGCTGAAGCGCGCGCTGCCATTCGCCAGGGCGCTCACCTGCGATGCGGTGCGGATCGTCCGATAGATCACCAGCTCATCATAGCTGAAGGGCGCCGCCGGCGCGTCGGGCGCGAGCCGGCCAAGCTCGACGGTGAGCCCGAGGCCCGCGGGCAGCGGCACCTGCGTCGTGCTCGCAGCCAGCCGGCCATCGAGCGAGAGCTGCTTGAGGCCATCGCTACGCCGCCACACCACCACCAGATGCCGCCATCCCGGCGCGAGTCCGTCGGCTGCCAGCAGTTCGTCGCGCTGCGTGGTGCCGGCATCGCCGACCGTCGCGAACACCCAGGTGTACGTCACGCCACGCAGCTCACGGCGCAGCTCCAGCGTGCCGGCGCCACCCCGCGGCGCCGTCGGATCGGCGCTGCTCGCCAGCACCGTCCCGACGGCCCCCAGCGGCACATAGACCCACAGCGCGATCGCCCCCAGCGCCGGATCGAGATGGGGCGCGGCAGCATACGCCAGCCGATCCGTGCCGCTCAGCGTCACCGCATCGCCCACGCGACCGCTGACGAACGTCGGGGCGCCGGCGAGCTGCGGAGTGCCCTGGCCAATCGCCTGCAGCGCGTCCCCGTCGAGCCGCGCCAGCAGCCCGACCGCCGGATCCGGGTCGACGGTCATGGTCAGCCGTGGCGCGACCGCATCGGTGACCGGTGGCGTGAAATCGAACTCGCCGGCGAGCGCTGGGCTCCAGAGCCAACTGCTCGTCGCACACCAGGCATAGCCGGCGCACGGATCGCCGGCCGGCCCATACCAGCCATACGGATCGAACTGCCTGCCATGGCGGCGCACCTCGAAGTGCAGGTGCGGCACACCCGTCGTGCCGCTCGCGCCGCTGGTGCCGATGCGCTCGCCGGCCGCCACCGGCAGGCCGATCTGACGGTCGATCAGCGCCGCCAGACCACCATCGATCGACCCGAGGTGCCAGTACACCGTCTCGAAGCCGGCAGCATGGCGGATGACCACCCCCAGGCCGCGCGCATCGGTACCGAATGCATAGGCCGTCCCGGGCGCCGCAGCGAGCACCGGGGTCGCAAGCTGGGCATCGGGAAAGGTGTAGTCATGGCCGTCGTGGCCATCGTAGCGCGAGCCGGTACGGCCGAGATAGTCGATCATCACACGGTTGCGCTGCTGCGCCGGCACACGATCGACATCCGGGAAGTAGTGGTCGAAGAAGCTGAGGTGCGCCACATTGGTGCCGGCCGGCCAGGGACGCCCGAGCACGACGCCGCCGGTGTCGCGTGGCGCGGCCGGCGCGACGCGCTGCACCTCGTCGGCCGCGGGGTGCCGGGCGAACTTCGCGCGTGCGCGCAGCCACGCCGCCTGGCTGCGCCCGGCGGCCAGCACCTGCCACACGGCGCGCTCCTGCAGCGTGAGCTTCGCCGGCAGCACGATCCGGCCGTCGCGGAACTCAAGCACATTCGGGACGGTGTCAGTGCGCAGCCACGCGGCCGCCCATTCGAGCTGGGCGGCCAGGCCGGGCGGCCCGCCCGGCGCTATCGGACGATCAGCGACCGCATCGCCCGCGGCGAGCAGACCGACCAGCACACACGCCGGCGCGCCGCTCAGCGCCGCCGTCGACAGCACCAGCGACAGCGCGGTGGCGGCATCAGCGGCCGCGACGCTGCCTGCCGGCAACCCCACGCGCACGCCATCGCAGCCGGCAGTGGCGGCCCGTGCCGGTAACGGCAGCGCCAGGATTGCGATCAATGCCAGCCATACGGCCCGTCGTCGCCTGTCCATGTGGTCTCTCTGCCGGGCGCATCAGCGGCGCACGTCGACCACCACCCGGCCGCGAACCCGGCCGGCCACGATCTCGCTGGCGTAGTGCGGGACATCGGCCAGGCCGATCTCGTGCGCCAGGCGTTCGAGCTGCGCCGCATTGAGATCGTCGGCCAGACGGCGCCACGCCGCGCGGCGGGGCTCCGCCGGGCACTGCACCGAGTCGATGCCGATGAGTTGGGCGCCACGCAGAATGAACGGAAAGACGGTGGTCGCGAGCGTCGCGCCGCCAGCGTTGCCGCAGGCGGCCACCGCCCCGCCATAGGCCAGCCCGCGAATGATGCCCGCCAGTGTGTCACCGCCGACGGTGTCGATGGCGCCAGCCCAGCGCTCGGATTCGAGCGGCTTGCCGGGTGCGCTCAGCACGCCGCGCTCGATGACTGCCGTCGCCCCAAGCTCGCGCAGATAGTCGCCCAGTTCGGGCCGCCCGCTCGCCGCCACCACCCGATAGCCGCGACGCGCCAGCAGCGCGATCGCGACGCCACCCACGCCGCCACCGCCGCCGCTCACCAGCACCTCGCCGCCGCGCGGCGTTACGCCGGCGCGCTCCAACGCCATCACCGCCAGCATCGCGGTGAACCCGGCGGTACCGATGACCATCGCCTGGCGCAGCGTCAGCGGCGCCGGCAGCGGCACCAGCCAGTCGGCCGACACGCGGGTCCGCTCGGTATAGCCGCCCCAATGGCGCTCGCCGATGCCATAGCCCGTGAGGACGACCGCATCGCCGGCCGCGAACCGCGCATCACCCGACTCACGCACGACGCCTGCCAGATCGATGCCCGGGACGATCGGGAAGCTGCGTGCGATGCGCGCAGCGCCGCTGATACTCAAGCCGTCCTTGTAGTTCAGGCTCGAGTACTGGACATCGACGACGACGTTGCCGGCCGGCAGCGCCGCATCGTCGAGCTGCTGAACCGTACAGCGCAACGCACCATCGCCGGTGCGCTCAAGCAGCAGCGCACGAACCATCCCGCTCATGATATCGCCCCCCGAATCACGGCCGCCGCGCGGCCCACGGCCCGGCGGGCCGCCGCCAGATCATACCACGAACCGCACCGGTGGCACGGTTCGTGGGGCGTGCGCAGGATCGACAACCACCGCACTGCCGCGCGCGCGGCTCAGCGTGCGTCGGGCATCAGCGTATAGTCGGGGAAGTTGCCCATCAACCGCTCGCCCGGCGCGCCAATCGTGACCGACTCGACCAGGTATTTGCCGCCGACGAAGCATCCGCGCCATGACTGGCCGATGCCGCCGAAGACTTCATCGCGGTCGCCACGCGAGCGGATGGTGTTGATGCCGACCTTGAATGCGCGGATCTCGCTGGCGACCTGCTGTGCCAGCCGCTTGTTGTCGCTGGCGATCGACGACACCAGCGAGCCGTTCGAGATGTTCATCTCGGCGATCAGTTCCTCGACGCGATCGACCACCACGACGCTGTCGATCGGGCCGAACGGCTCGTTGTGGTGCAGCCGGCAGTTGCGCGGCAGATTGAACACCGACGCCGGCGCGATGTACGCCGAAATATCCTGATTGGGCAAGAACATCGCCTCGTCGAAATGTCCCTCGTACAGGCTGACCGCACCGCTGCCGATCGCCTCGCTGTACATCACCCGCAGCTCTTCGACCTTGCGGCTGTTGATCATCGGGCCGAAGTCGAGAGTCGGCAGCGGATCGCCCGGCTGGTCGACGAGCGTCGGATTGCCGAAGCGCAGCGACTTGAGCACCGGCAGATACATCTCGAGAAACTGCGGGAACAGTTGCCGCTGGACGACCAGCCGCACATAGGCGGTGCAGCGCTGCTTGCCGTAGTCAAACCCACGCCTCAGTTGCTTCCCCAGGCTGTCCCAGTCGCTGAACTGCCAGATACCGTAGGCGTTGACGCCTTCCATCTCGAGCATGTAGCGCTTGTTGCGATCATACAGGCTCGATGCGATGTCGCGGCCATTGGTCTTGCCGCCGACAAACGCCAGACAGGCGATATCGGGATTGCGCACCAGCGCCTCGCTCAGTTGGCCGCCCGAGCCGCTCACCAGCGACACCGGCAGGCCGGCGCGCCGTGCGATCGCCAGCGAGACGGTCAGCGCATACAGGCCGCCGTCGCTGGGCGTCTTGGCGATCACCGGATTGCCGGCGAGCACCTGCACCAGCATCGCGTGCACCAGCACCGAGAGCGGATAGTTCCACGAGGCGATGTTCGAGATCAGGCCGAGCGGCTTGCGCCACTGCATCATCGAGGGAATGTGCTCGAGGTACCACTCGACGCCGCTGATGCAGCGGTCGACGTCGACGCAGGCCTGCGCCCAGGGCTTGCCGATCTCCCAGATCAGCAGCCGGGCGATCAGATCGCGATGCTGCCGTAGCCCGTCGAGACAGGCCAGCACCCGCGTCCGACGGGTATCGAGGTCGACGCGCGACCAGGTATCGAATTCTTCGGCGGCGGCCGAGACGGCACGCAAGGCAGTGTCGAGGTCGATCATCGGATAGAGGCCGAGCTCGCTGCCATCGACCGGCGAGAGGAAGTGCTTGCCGTTCCCGGGATGGCCCCACTCACCGGCGATCAGGTTGAGGGCATGGCCACTGGAATCGAACGCCTCGGGGAAGGCGCTCCGCGCCTGCGACAGCAGGCCCGACCACTCGACTTCCGGAGCGATCATCTTGGTCATCGAAGAATCCTTTGCATACCATACACGCGCCGTGTCGTTCACTACGCAGCATGGCTGGCGCTGGATGCGCACTGGTGGGCGTGGGTCGTGTGAATCTGCGAGACGGACGCCGGCGGCGTACGATCGTGGGTGCAACGGACTGGATCGCCCGGGGCTTCATGGGCCAGCGACCGAGGTCCCGCGCCATCAGGGGCGCGTGCCCGATCGGTGCGCAGCGTTCCGTCGCCTGGCATCCCCTGAGCACTGCCGACGCACTTGGGCGGCCGAACGATCGGGAATGGCTGGTGCGCATGCAGGCGCACCAGCATGTGAAGGCGGCGTTGCGTGTGGTGGTGACGTGCTGTGCATCGCCAGCGGAACTCCGACCGCGCTTTCGCGGCGGATAGCACGGCGTATGCGTACGCCGGCGGTCTCCATGCGAGCGTAGCGCCAGGATTGTACGGACGTGCCAGCCCAGGCCGGCGGAACCCGTGCCCCACGCGCCGGCACTGACGCATGCCCCCACGTCAGCGCTCAGCGTGCACTATCTCGCGTGGCAGCCGCGCCCGGGCCAGGACGACGACCCGCGCCATGCCGGATCGCCGCCCTGCCTGCCACCCGGCCGCCGTCGGCATGCCCGGGCGCCTGCCAACTGCTCACTCTTCGTCGTCGCGCCGTGGGTCGCCGCGGGCCGCCGTCGCGCCGCGGGCCACCGAAGCCGCCCTCACGCCGCGGGCCGCCGTCGCGCCGTGGTCCACCGAAGCCACCCTCGCGCCGCGGGCCATCGTCGCGCCGTGGTCCACCGAAGCCACCCTCGCGCCGTGGGCCATCGTCGCGCCGTGGTCCACCGAAGCCACCCTCGCGCCGCGGGCCATCGTCGCGCCGTGGTCCACCGAAGCCACCCTCGCGCCGTGGGCCACCGTAGCCGCCCTCACGCCACGGGCCGCCGTAGCCACCCTCGCGCGCTGGATTGAGCACGGCCACTGCATCAGTCACGTCGCGTGGCAGCCACGCCCGGGCCAGGACGACGACCCGTGCCATGCCGGATCGCCGCCCTGCCTGCCACCCGGCCGCCGTCGGCATGCCCGGGCGCCTGCCAACTGCTCACTCTTCGTCGTCGCGCCG
>JAGWYG010000032.1 GCA_018969485.1 Chloroflexota bacterium | reverse complement strand
CCGCCGCGCCCGGCGGCCGCCCGTGCCCCCACCGCGCCCGCGCCGGCCACCCGTGCGCCGGCGACGCCCGAGCCAGCCGGCGCCGCGCCGCTGCTGCCCGACGACGCGCCGCGCTGGCGGGCGCTGGCCCAATTTGCCAGCGCCTACATCCTGGCGACCGGCAGCGACGGGGCGCTGGCGATCATCGACCAGCACGCGGCGCACGAGCGCATCACGTTCGAGCGCGTGCGCCAGCAGCATGCGGTGCGGGCCATCGAACGCCAGCGGCTGCTGCTCGAGCTGCCGCTGGCGCTCTCGCCCGCCGCACGCGAGGTGGTGCACCAGCAGCGCAGCGCGTTTGCCGCGTGGGGGTTCGAGTTCGGCGGCACCGCCGATGCGCTCACGCTGCGGGCGGCGCCGGCCAGCATCGCCGCAGCCCGGCTCGAGGCCGCCGTCCTCGATGCCGTCGATCATCTCACCGGCGCCGGCGGCGACGACGGCGCGGCGCGCGATGAGCGCTGGCTGATCACGCTGGCGTGCCATAGCTCGGTGCGCGCCGGCGCGCGGCTGAGCCCCGACGAACAGCAGGCGCTGCTCGACCAGCTGGCGGCATGCGCACAACCGCATCACTGCCCGCACGGGCGCCCCACCAGCATCGCGATCACGCCGCAGCACCTCGAGCAGCGGTTCGGCCGCCGCTCATAGCCGCACGGGGCCGGGCTCTCTGTTGGCCGTGCCGCTGCGTCAGAAGGACGCCCGCGCAGGCGGGCTGCGCTGCGATGGAGCCGAGGGGGTTCCCCCGACGGCCAGACATTGCGGGATGTCCGGCGGGGGCTCGGGCGTGAGGCGCTGCCGCTGGCCAGGCTCGCCGCATGATCCAGCAAACCTACTCCCGAAAGGGTGTGCCGGCCCCGTCGCTCACCAGCTCACGCCGGTGCGTGCATCGCTCCCCGCCGCCCACGGATTGGCGCCGCGCGCACTCGTGATCGTATCGAGGTAATCCGCGCCGATGAACTCCTCCAGGTAGCGGATCTCCTCGACCACATCCTCGCGCCGCCGCGCGTCGGCGATCCCGGCGTCGCGCTCCTGCTTCAGCTGTGCCAGCCGTGCCAGCGACTGCTCGACCATCTGGCGCGTCAGGCGTGGCTGTCCGCCATCGACGCGCGATTCGCCCCGCATCGCGCGCTCGCGCCTCGGGTTGATGAACGCGCTGCTCCACGACGTATCCGCCACCCCCTGCGTCGGATCCGTCGTCCCGTCGGGACGCACCACCGGCATCGTCGCGCCGCTGAAGTTCGTCAGCCGCGACGTGTTCTTGCTCAACCAGCCGCGGACACCGATCAGGTTGGCGTCGCGAAGATCCGTATCGACCAGGTTGGTGCCGGTGAGATCCGCGCCTTGCAGGTTGGCGTTCTGCAGGTTGGCCATCTGCAGCCTGACGCCCGACAGGTCTGCCTGCTGCAGATTGGCCTTGACCAGGTTGGCGCGGCGCATGTCCGAGCCGGCAAAGTTGACCCCGGCCGCCACCACTCGGCCATGCTGGCCGGTCGGGTAGGGCAGGCCCGAAGTCGCCTCGAGCTGGAGGCCGCGAAAGTCGGCGCCGGGGGTGAGGAAGCGGCCGTTGGGCAGCGCCGGCGTGCCGAGGTTGCGCGTCTTGATGCCGAGCTCGCGCTGACGCGCCTGCATGCGTTCGGCGATGTTGGCGGGCCGGCCCTGCTTCTTGGCCTCGGCCTCGCGCCCCGCCTGCTCGACGCCACGACGCTCCTTGTCGGTGCGCTGCTGCGCCAGCGCGGCGGTCCCACGCGCATCGCGCAGTTTGGTGCGCCGCTCGAGATATGTGCTCGCCTGCTTCAGGTCGCCCTCGGCGGCCCGGAACGCGCGCTTCTGCTCGCGGTACGCGCGCTCGGCCGGCGTCTCGGGCGTCCGCGTGAAGGCTCCGCGCAGCCGCTGCTTCCAGTCAAGCTGGGCGCGGTCGGCGACGACGCGCTGCTGCTCGCGGTCGCGGGCGGCGCGGGCATCATCGCGCCGGGCGCGCTGCGCCGCCAGCGCCACCTGCTTCTCCTGCAGCGCGGTGGTCGCCTGATCGACCTTGGCATCGGCCCGGGCGGCGCGCGCATCCTCGTCGGCACGGCGCGCGTCGGCGCTCTGCCGGCTGCGGGCATCGCGGGCATCAGCGGCTGGCTGGTAGCGGGCGAGCGCCGCGTCGCTGGCGGTGATCTCACGGTCATTGCGCCGTCGCGTCCGCTCGGCGTCCCGTTCGGTGTTGCGCACATCGCGCTCGGCCTGCTGGTGGGCACGCTCGGCACGGCGCAGATCCTTGCCACCCACGCCGCCGCTCGCCGCGAAGCGCTCCATGGCATCGCGGTGCTGCTGCTGCGCCGCGAGGGCGCGCTGGCGCGCCGCGATGGTGCGCTCCTCGCCGGCGGCGATCGCGTCCTGCGCCACCTTGCGGCGCTGGGTGGCGCCCGCCACCACGCCGGCCGGATCGACCAGCCCCTGGATGCGCGTCTTGAGCGCCCCGGCCATGCCGGCGACTGTGCCGGCGACGCGGCTGCCGGCATCCTTGGCGGCCTGCGACAGCGCGTCGGACGCCGCTGCCGCGCTGTGCCGCGCGCGATTCAGCCGGCTCTGCTGCTGCTCGGCGGCGCGGAACGCGGGCGCACCGGCCTCGCGCTGGCGATCGAGCCGCTTCTCGAGCATCGCCTGGTCGCGCTTCACCTGTCGCTCGGCCCGCTTCACCACCTGCTGCTGCTCACGGACGCGCGCATCTGCCGTCTTGGGGTCGAACATCATCTGGTGCGCTTCGCCGCGGCGTTTCGCGAGCTCCACATGCGCCTGGCGGGCGCCGGCCTGCGAACGTTTCGTCGCATTGGCGGCGCGGCGGGTCTTCGTCGCCCGCCGTTCGGCGCGTCCCAGCGCGGTCTCTTCCTTCGTCCGCTGCTGCGCGTCGTCCCGCTGCTGCTGTGCGGCGGCTTGCTGCTCGTAGCGCTGCTGCTGCTGCCGCGCCTCGGCGCCGCGCGCCTGTTCCTTCGCCGTCGTGCGCGCCTCGTCGGCACGCGCCCGTCCGGCGCGGCGCTCGGCGTCCGCCAGGTCGCGCTCGGCCTGGCGCACGGTGGCACCACGGTAGCGCTGCTGCAGGGCATTGCCGCCCTGCGCGCCCACTGCCAGCTTCTCGGCCGCCAGCCGCGCCCGCGCCTGCTGCACCGCATCCTCGGTCTCGCGAGTCTGCTTGCCGGCCGCCGCGATCTTCGCCTCGGACGCCTCGGCGCGCTTCGCCGCCATCGCCGCGGCACGCTTCGGGCTCACCTTGCCCACCACCGCCATCTGGGCACGGCGCAGCGGCGCCACGAGCTTGTCGGTGATCTTGAGCAGCCCGTCGAACAGCTTGTCGATCGGCCGGCGCACCTTCTCGACGGTACGCTTGATGATGTTCGGAATGCCATCGATGCGCAACAGCTTGGCGAACAGCTTCAGCGCCAGCGGGATGGCATCGGCCAGGACCTTCTCGACATGATTGGCAGCGGCGCTCAGGTTGCCGTTGAGCACCATCTCGACCGAATCGAGGATGCTGTTGAGCAGCGCGATGACTTGCTGGCCATTCTCGAACACAAAGCGCAGGAAGGCGATCAGCAGCTGCGCCGCCTTGAGCGCTGCGCCGGCCGGGCTGAGCATGCTGACCAGCAGCTCAATGCCGGCGACCACCAGCTTTGTGCGAATGAAGGCCTTGAGCTCATCCATCAGGTTGTCGGCGACGCCACTCAGCGCACCGCTCAGCTCCGTCATGATCTCGGCGAACGGATCGCTGCTCTGCAGGATGCGCTTGATCGGATTGGGCCCGCTGACCTGCTCGGTGGGGCCGCTGGCCGCAGCATGGCCCACGATGAGCGTCGCCAGGGTCGGGCCATAGCGCTTCTCGACGCGGGCGCGGATGCCGTCGACGCTGATGCCGAGGATGTCGAACACGAAGCGCAGGATGCCGCGCAGCGAGAAGCCGTAGTCGGTGGGTGGGCTGACGCCGAGCTCGGCGACCTCGCCGAACAGCCAGCGCATCAGGCCGCTGAGGAGGTGTTTGAGGATATTCGAGGCGAACTGCTTGAAGCCCTGACCGACGGCGCTGAAGAAGTTCTTGAAGAATGGCACGATGTTGGTGATGATCTTCCAGGCGAGACTGGCCAGCCGGCCGAGCAGTTGCACCAGCGCCTTGGCCAGACCGACCAGCACGTCGACGATGTTCTTGATCGCCTCCCAGGCTTTTTGCAGAAACCCCTTGTTGGCTTCCTTCAGTTCGGCGATGCGCTCGTCGAGCTCCTTGACCTTCTCGTCGAGTTTCGTGCGCAGGGTGTCGGTCAACTGCTGCTGGCGGTCGGCGATGCTGGCGGCCAGTTCGCCGAACTCGCCGGCGATCTGCGCACGCTCGCGGGCGGCGACGTCCTGCAGGTGCTCCGGTGCGGCGGCGGCGATGGCGTCGACCCGCGCCAGCCCATCGCGGATCGCCGTCTGCGCGGCATCGATCTGGGTCTGGATGTGCTCGGTGATCTGGCGGATGACCAGGTTGAGATAGCCCTGGTATTGCTGCTTGCCTTCGTCGTAGAACCGATTGACCTCGTCGGGCATGCCGGCGAACTTGTCGCGCAGCCAGCGCGTCCAACCCCATATGCCGCCGTAGCGCCGCTTCTTGTAGTCGTTGACGCGCTTGGTGACGTAGGCTTCGAACATCTGGCGCGCGCGCTCGGCGCCCTCGTCGAACCGGCGCACCACCTCGGCTTCGAGCGGGTTGAGGATGGCGTCGACGCGGGCGCGCGTGGCGGTGAATTCGGCCTGGAACTGCTGCGCCAGCTGAGCGCGCTCGGTCTCGTTCTCGCCCTGCGATTCGGTCTGGGCCTGCTCGGCCTGCCGGGTGCTGGCCGCGCGCGCCTGGTGGATCTGGTCGATGCCCTGGGCGACGTCGGCGCTGGCATCGGCCTGCAGCGCGCCGGCGGCCTGCTGCTCGGCGCTGCGGTAGGCGGCGGGTGCTTCCGCCGCGTGCTGCTGCGTCTGCGCCTTGCTGGACAGCGCGGCGTCGGCCTGCGGCTCGTTGAGCGCCTGTAGCTGCGGCTCGCTGATGTCACTCTGCTCGAGCTGCTGGTCGAGCCGCTGGCTGTTCTGCTGGAATGGCACGACGACGTCGCTGTCGGGGCGCGCCGGCGGCACGATCTGCTCGGGCTGCACTGCGGCGCTGTCGGGTGCCGGGCCGGGATCGTTGGCCGGCCGCGGCGTGACCGCCTTGGCCGCGATGCCGGCGGTCGGTGGCGCTGCACTGCTCACCTGGGTGATCGGGCCGAGCGTGGCTGCGCTGCCGGCGGCGACCTGCTGCACGACGCTCTGACGTACCTGGTTGAGCTGCCGGCCATCCTTGTTGTTGTCGGCATCCTGCAGGGTGCGCGGCGCGGCGCCGGCGGCTTGCTGCGCCACGGCGGCGCTGAAGCCGGCAGCATTGAATGGCGTGGGCTGAGCCGCTGCCAGCTGCCTGACCTGCCTGGCACGCGCGCTCGCTTGCACTTCGTCGGCCGGGCCGCGCGCCGCGGCGGCGGTTTCGGCAACCTTGCTCTCGGGCGGTGGCATCCGCGCCTGCTGCCCGGCCACCTGCCCGATCCGGCCGAGGACTGCGTCGAGTCCGGCATGCGCTGATGACCCACCTCCGCCCTCGGCGGCGGGTTCGCCCGGTTCGGCGGCGGGCTCGCCCGGTTCGGCGGCGGGCTCGCCCGGTTCGGCGGCGGGCTCGCCCGGCTCGGCGGCGGGTTCGCCCGGTTCGGCGGCGGGTTCGCCCGGTTCGGCGGTGGTCGCCAGGCGCGGCTCAGCGCGGCGCATCAGCGTCAGCACCGCACGGTTGCCCACATGGCGCTGCATCGCCGGCAGCGCGCGCGCCGGCAACCCATCTGCCGGGCGAAATGCCAGCGGAGTGACCGCGAGCGATTCGGTGGCGCCGCGCGCCCCATCCTGATGCGCGACCGCCGTCTCCGGTTCCGTGCGGCGCAGCCTGCGGCGATCCTTCGGCATCGGCCACCTCCATGTCCCGGCACACGCTGCGCCACGCTTCCATGCCGGTGACCGCCCGGCGAATCAGCCATCGCGTGCAATCAACCGGAGCGCCGCGCGCAGATACCCCAGCGCATATGCCATGCCGGCATGCCACGGCGCAGCGCACTGCATCTGCGGCGTATGGTCGGGGATGAGCACGCCATCGAAGCGGTTGCGGGATACGATCCGCAGCCCCTCGAGCATGCCGGTATCGCCGTCGTCGGCGAACAGCTCATCATAGCACGATGCGCGGTCGCACACGCTGCGCACATGGACACACGCGATGCGTCCGGTGCGGCCATAGCGATCGGCCATCTGGTCGACATCGCCGTCCGGCATCTCCGACAGCGTGCCGACACAGAACGCCATCGCATGCATCGGGGCCGGGCTCTCGGCCAGCACCTCGGCGAATCCATCGGGCGAGTGGATCAGGCGTGCCGCGCCACGCAGCACCGGCAGCGGCGGATCATCGGGATGCAGCGCCAGCCGCACGCCAGCCACCGCGGCCACCGGCAGCACCGCCGCCAGAAAGCGGCGATCGCGATCCCGCTTCCGTGCATGGCCCACCGGCGCGATCATCGGCCCGTCATCGGGATCGAAGCGCTCCGGATCATAGACCATGTTCCACACCATGCCCGCCCGGATCGGCGGCTGGGGCGGATCATGGAAGCCGACCGAACGTGCCGCGCTGCGACCCTACACGCCGGCGACGCTGAAATTATAGCCCATCGTCGCGATGCCCAGCCGGCCCATATCGCGGACGGGCTGCTGCAGCCGTGCGATCTGCGCATCGAACAGCGGGCCGTGCAGCAGCACATCATACCAGTGCGCCGGCGCAATATGCTCCAGCGCCTCGGGCGCCAGGCCCTCGACTCGACCGGCCGTTTCAGCTGCGCCAGACCTTCGTACGTCCAGATCGGATCATCGGGGTCCGAGACGCCAAACCCCTCGCCCGTCCGATCCGACGTGATGATCTGGCGTCGGCCGCTGCCGGCAAACTGGCCGGGGATGTGCGCCACGATGTGCGTCGCGCCAGCCTGCCGCGCGCAGCGCAGCCTTCCGGCATCGAGCAGATCGCGATACAGCCCCAGACTCAGTCTCATCACGCCTCCGCCGACCAGCGCGTCAGGCTCGCCAGCGCCACCGCGCACCCGCTGGCCGCCGCCGCATTGGCCGCCTCCATCAGGGCCGTCAGGTCGAGCGCCGCGGCGATGTTGTCTGTCGCGCGGCTGCCCTGGCCGATGTGCGCAACCCACTGGTCGAACGCCCCCGGCAGGTCATCGGGCAGCGCGACCGTCTCCCAGCCGGTGCCGCGATTCACCTGCAGCAGCGCATCGGGCGTGCCGAACAGCGCGCTGCCGGCGGTGCCGTGGAGCTCGATGCTGAAGGGCGACGCCGGATTGACGAACCCGGCCTCGACGATGCCGAGCGCGCCGTCGGCGTAGTGCAGCAGCGCCACGGCGTTATCCTCGACCTCACGGCCAGTCACCGTGCCATAGCCGGCGCTCACGCGCTCCGGCAGCCCGAGAAACGCACGGGTCAGGTACATCGGGTGGCAGCCCAGATCGATCAGGGCGCCGCCGCACGTCTCGGCTGCCCGGTAGAAGTGCGCCGGCAGCCAGCCATCGGGGTGTCGTGCGGTGCGCAGCGCGCCGTTGTGCGACAGCCGCACGCGCACCTGGGTCAACTGGCCGAACGCGCCGTCGGCGATCAACTGGCGGATCGCCGCGGTGTAGCCGGCGTACAGCCGCGGGAGCGAGACCGTCAGCACGACGCCTGCCTGATCCACCGCCGCCACGATCGCCTCGGCCTCGCGCAGCGTCGGCGCCAGGACCTTTTCGGTGAAGATGTGCTTGCCGGCCCGCGCCGCCGCCACCATCACCTCGTGGTGCATCACCGTCGGCGCATCGACGATCACGGCGTCCACATCATCGCGCGCCAGCAGTTCGGCCAGATCGGCGACGAATGGCACGCCGAGCGTGGCGGCATTCGCCGCGCCGCGCTCGGCCAGTTCATCCCACACCGCCACGATGCTGGTGCCGGGATGCCGCCGGGCCTCGCCCGTGTAATCCCAGGCGTGCACATGCCAGTAGCTCACCATTGCGACGCGAATCATCCGTTGGTTCCTTTCTCGAGCGCTGGGAACAGCACCTCAGTCGCCGATCACGCCCGGCGTGGGCGTTTGTGGTGCGAGCGGCGGCAGCGTGGCGGGCTGCCACCACATCAGCGCGCCGAACAGGATCAACCCGATGATGAATGCCGCCGCCAGCGCCATGGCGGTGCGCCGGCTGCCCGCCGTGCGCGCCACGACCGGCGTCCCCAATGGCGTCACGCGCCGCGTGACCGGCGGCACCGGCAGCGGCGGCGCCGGCAGCGGTGCGGCGGCGCCATCGCTCGCGGGGATTCCGCTGACGCGCGCCAGCGCCACGGTGATGTTGTCGGTGCCACCGCACTCGTTGGCGCGGTTCACCAGCGCATCGCTGGCGTCGTCGAGCGGGCCCGGCCCAATCAACTGCCGGATCTCGTCGTCGCGTACCATGCCGGTGAGCCCGTCGCTGGCGAGCAGGATGATGTCGCCGTCCTGGAGCGGAATGCTGAAGACATCGACCTGGATATCGCCCTGATGGCCGATCGCCCGCGTGATCACGTTGCGATAGGTCAGCGTACGCGCCTGCTCGGCGGTGATCAGCCCCGCGGCGATCTGGTCGGCGACGAGCGAATGGTCGCGGGTGATCTGGGTGATCTGCGAGCCGCGAATGTGGTATGCGCGGCTGTCGCCGACATTGGCGACGTACAGCCGCGCCTGGTAGAGCAGCGCCGCGACCCCGGTGGTGCCCATGACGCCGCGACCCTCGGTGAAGACCCGGCGGTTGGCTTCTTCGAAGGCACGGCACAACGCATCATCGCGTGCGCCATCGACCGTGCGGTAGTATGTGTCCATGATGGTGTTCACGGCGAGCTCGCTGGCAACCTCGCCGGCCGCATGGCCGCCCATGCCGTCGCAGACGACCAGCAGCGTGCCGAACTGCACGGTGTCCTGGCCGTTGGCGATCGCGAAGTCATCCTCGTTGTGGTCGCGCCGTAGCCCCGTGTCGGAGCGCGCGCTCGTCTCGATGTCCATGCCACACGGCTCCGCTGGGCCCACACCCGCAGCACGAGTATAGCACGCCGATGATGACGGTGCAATCTGCCGCGGATGACGCGAACCCGCCACGCACACGGCACGGCGGGTTCGCTTGTGGTGACCCCGACTGGATTTGAACCAGTAACCTCCAGCTCCGGAGGCTGGCGCTCTATCCAATTGAGCTACGGGGCCGCGACGGTCAGATAGTAGCACGCGCGGCGAGTGCTGTCAACTCATCCCTCGCAGGAGGGTGTGATGGAACGTTTCGGGCGTAGGCGGCGCCCACCAGGCTGCGTTGGCGGCGCATGCTTCAGGGGATGCCGCATCGCAGCGAGCACCATCGCGACAGCACTGCGGCATGGCAGTTTGTCCGCGAACGCCGCACCACACCGTTGTGCCGCGGCGCGCCTGGCCACCTGCGGCGCCCGCGCCCTGGCCGGACAGCCCGCGCCGCCTGGACGTGCGCTGGCCGCATCAGACGTCCGTATCCTCTGCCTCCCCCAGCGAAACCTACTCCCGCACGGGGGCAACCCCTCGGCTCCATCGCCGCGCAGCCCGCCTGCGCTGGCGGTGGCAGGAGGCCGCGGAGGCGGCCCTGGCCCGGGTGGCCGCCCCTGCAGGGCGACGGCGCGCCGTCGGGGAAGTGCTGGCATCGCCTGTACCCGTTCGTGCGGCCGCGGCACGGTCGCCACCGTCGAACGGCCGCCCGCCCCCGCTGCTTCGCGGCGAGGAGATCGCGATCGCTCGTCGCATGCTCCTGCGCACTGCAGCACGTCACGTCACACCCCTCGCGGGGCCGCAGGGGGCGTGCGAACACGATGCCGCAGCGAGCGGGGCCCCCATCGGCTCCGTGGCGCACCGGATGCCGAGGGAGCCCCACCCGGGACGGCCACCGCTCATCCGGGCTAGCTGGCCACCTCGCCCACCGGGCCGCCGCGCAGGTCGCGCGCCATGTCCTGCTTGGCTTCCAGCATCGCCCGCTTGAACTCGATCGGCCGCGCGATGCGTGGCAGCAGGTTGACGCCCGCCTCGGCGCCGGTGAGCACTTCGATGTCGCCGTAGTCGAACATGCGGCCGAAGGCACTCTGGCGCAGCTCGATGTCATTGATCTTTTCGAGCGACGAATCGAGCACTTCCTTGCCGATGATGCCGCGTGTGATGATCACGCGCGCCGTGGTCACCACGAACAGCTCGGTATTCCAGCGCACGAAGTCGAGTGCGGCGCGGGCCAGCAGCACCGCGCTCACCGCCAGACACCCGATCAGGACCACGTTGCGCACGCCAAACTCGCCGCCGGCGGCTTCGGGCAGCGCCGTGCCGGCGGCGACTGCCACGCCGACCAGCGCCAGGATCATCACGACCTCGGGAAGAATGTTGCCGATCAGCACCAGCACATGCCGCCGCGCCACGTACCGCACCTGCTCACCACGACTCAGAAGTGTGTCGATGTACGCCACGTCCGTCCCCCTTCTGCATTACCGCGTATCCGAGACTGGTTGGCCGGCCGGGCCCCGACTGGCTTCGGCCAGAAATGCACGCGATGCGAGATCGCGGCTGAGGAGCTGCTGCAGGATCAGGTGCATCGCCCGCTCGGCCTCGCTGCCGGTCGCCGCAGTGATCCGCGGGGTGAGTGCCTGGTCGATCGGTTGCAGCTGCAGGTAGCGCAGCAGCTTGAAACATGCCAGGCTGAGCGTGAGGCCGCCGGCGGCATGTGCGGCGCACGACGGGCAGCACATGCCGCCCGCTGCGGGGTCGAGCCGGCAGGCCCGCTCGTCGAGCAGCGCGCCGCACCGGACGCAGTGGTGGAGCTCGGGCCGATAGCCCAGGCGTTCGAGCGCGTGGAGTTCGTACCAGCGCAGGGTCGGCCCGACGGCCGCGCCCTGGTCGAGGGCGCCGAGGGCGTCGAGGACGACGCGGAACAGCGCCGGATCGTCGACGTCGATCTCGCTCAGGCGGTCGACGAGCTCGGCGATGTAGTAGGCGCCGCCGATGCTGGCCAGATCGCCACGCAGCCGCGCGAATCCGTCGATGATGCTGCTCTGGGTGACGATGTCGAGGCTGCGGCCTTCGGCAAGCAGCAGGTGCACGTGGCTGAACAGCTCGATGTGCCCCGCGATCCGACTGGTGAGCTTGCGCGCGCCGCGCGCCACCACCCGGCGCTTGCCCGCCGGCGTGAGGATCGTCAGCAGGCGGTCGGCCTCGCCGAGCACGCCGCGCCGAATGATGATCGCATCGGTCCGTGAAAGACGCTCGCGCATCGCACCTCCGGGTGGCGCACCGGCCGGCGCAGGCTGCCGGCCGACCGTATGCCCGGCATTATAGGGCATCGGCGCCGCGTGGGCAATCGGCGGCGCGCTGCCATCAGGGCGCCGGCAACGTCAATGGTTCCTCGGGCATGGCGCGCTGCCGCCCTACGGGATCGTGGCGCCTGCCGTCGCCGCGACGGGAGCGACCAGCACCGTGGCCGCGCCGGCGCGCCGCACGGCCGCAGCGATCGCCGCAGCCGCATCTGGTGCCGGCGCCAGGGCGATCATCACGCCACCACCGCCGGCGCCGGCGAGCTTGGCGCCGGATGCACCGGCAGCCCGCGCGGCACACACCAGCCGATCGAGGGCCGCACACGACACCCCGATCGTGGCCAGCGCATCGTGACAGGCGTCCAGGCACCGGCCCAGCAGCGCCTGATCGCCGTCCTGCAACGCCACGCGTGCCTGGAGCGTCGCCGCCCCGATCGCGGCGAAGGCCGCCTCGACCAGCATCGGCGCTGTCGCCCGGAGCTGTCGCACTGCCGTCACCATCTGGCGCGTCGGACTGCGTTCGCCCGTATCGCCGATCACGAGCGTGAGCGGCCGGGCGATCACCAGCGGCTCGATCGTTGGCGCATCGCCGGGCGCCGCGCCGCGGCGAAACCAGATCGGCTGCTCGCGCGCGATCACCGTCTGGTCGATGCCGCTCGGCGTGCCGTGCAGCGCCTGCTCGCTGACCGCGACCAGCTCGGCCACCAGCGCCGGATCGGCATCGCGGCCGGCCGCTGCCGCCAGCGCGCGCACGAGTGCAGTCGCCAAGGCGGCGCCGCTGCCCATGCCGCTGGCGATCGGTACCGCCGAATCGATGGCACAGCAGACGTCGGCGCTCGTGCCGACATGCGCCGCCACCTGCCGCAGCCATGGGCCGAAGGTGGCGGCCAGCCCGTCGGACGCAGCCTGCGGCGAGCTGAACGTCGGCCCGCTGCCCGCCGCGCCCGGGCGCAGCGTCACCGTCACGCGCACCTGTGGTAGCGGCACGGCGATCGCCGGCGCACCATACACGACCGCGTGCTCGCCGCACACGATCACCTTGGCACACGCCGAGCCACGGATCATCGCGCCCCCCCTCGCCGCCGGCAGCCTCATTCCCACTCGATCGTCGCCGGCGGCTTCGACGAGATATCGTAGACCACGCGGTTCACCGCGGGAACTTCGTTGACGATCCGGCTGCTGACGCGCGCCAGCAGTTCGGGCGGCAGCCTGGCCCAATCCGCCGTCATGAAGTCGTCCGTCGTCACCGCACGCAACGCCAACGTCTCGCCGTAGGTCCGGCCATCGCCCATCACCCCGACGCTGCGCACCGGCAGCAGCACCGCGAATGCCTGCTGCGTCGCACGATACAGCCCGGCGGCATGCAGTTCCTCGAGGAAGATCGCGTCCGCCGCGCGCAGCGTCTCCAGCCGCCCGACGGTGATCGCGCCGAGCACGCGCACCGCCAGGCCGGGGCCGGGGAACGGGTGGCGCCAGACCCACGCATCGGGCAGGCCGAGGAGCGATCCGGCGGCGCGCACCTCGTCCTTGAACAGATAGCGCAGCGGCTCGACGAGCGACAGTTGCATGTCGGCGGGCAGCCCGCCGACGTTGTGGTGCGTCTTGATGGTGACGCCACGCTGGCGATCGGGCGCGCGGCTCTCGATGACGTCGGGGTAGAGCGTGCCCTGCACCAGGAACGGCCGCTCGTCGTCGGCGATCAGTCGGCGCGCCTCGCGTTCGAACACCCGGATGAAGTGCTCGCCGATGATGACGCGCTTCTGCTCGGGATCGGTGACGCCAGCCAGCGCATCGAGGAAGCGTGCTGCCGCATCGACCACCACCAGCGGCACGCGCAGGTGCTCGCGGAAGGTCTCGACCACCTGCTGCGCCTCGCCGCGACGCAGCAGGCCATTGTCGACGAACACGCAGGTGAGCCGGTCGCCGATGGCGCGATGCACCAGCAATGCGGCGACGGCCGAGTCGACGCCGCCGGAGAGGCCGCAGATCGCGTGGCGCGGGCCAATCTGCGCCCGCACACGCGCAATGGCGTCGTCGACGACGTGCTCGGCGCGCCAGCCGCCGGCGCAGCCGCAGATGCGATAGATGAAGTTGCGCAGGATGGTATCGCCGTGGGCGGTATGCCGCACCTCGGGATGAAACTGCATGCCGTACCAGCGGCGGTGCTCGTCGCCGGCGGCGGCGTGTGGCGCACCGGGGCTCCGCGCCAGCGTGACGAATCCCGCGGGCAGGCGTGCGATGTGATCGCCGTGGCTCATCCATACCAGTTGCTCGTCGGGTGTGTCGGCGAACAGGGCCGATGCGCCGTCGACGTGCAGCGTTGCCGGGCCGAATTCGCGGTGCTGCAGCCCCTCGACCGCGCCGCCGAGCGCATGGGCCTGGAGTTGCATCCCATAGCAGATCCCCAGCACCGGCAGGCCGGCATCGGGCAGCCAGCCTGGCAGGGCCGGCGCCCCGGCGGCATAGACGCTCGCCGGGCCACCCGAGAGCACGATGCCCCGCGGTGCACGCGCCAACGCATCACGCTCGGCGACATCGTGCGGGAGCAATTCGCTGTAGACGCCCAGTTCACGGATGCGCCGCACGATCAACTGGGCGGTCTGTGAGCCGAAGTCCAGCACCAGGATCGATTCGTTCATCGCAGCTCGCCTTGCTGTTGATCGGACGGTGCCCCGGGCCCGGGTGGCCAGCGCCATGCGCCGGGCCACCGGCAGTGCGGCATGACCCCGCGAGTATAGCACAGCATGTCGCGCCGGCCTGCTGGCCGGAGTGGCGGGGGTGCAGGGCTGCGCACCTGTCCGGTACTCAGGCCTGTGGTAGAATGTGAGCGGCACGACGGGTGCCCATGCACCACGAAATGGGCGAAGACACATGCGGCGGATGGGAGCACTCCTCGGCTGGAGCAGCGTCACAGTGCTCCTCGGCATCGTGCTCTGGCTGGGGTACACCCGGATGGGCACCTGCCAGGCATTCCTCTGGTTCGGCCCCAACCTGGTGCGCAACCCCGCACTGCTGGCCGAATCTGGCAGCACGTTACCCGCCGGCTGGCGCGCGCTCGCCCCCGGCGCCGTGCTGCGCGGCCCGGCGATCGACGGCCAGGGGTTCGATCTCGACGGCGACGGCCGCGCGCTGCAGTTGCTGGGCATCGCCAACGCGGCGATCATGCCGGCCGTCGACGTCGCCGCCGACACCACCTACTGCGTCAGCATCCGGGCGCTCAGCGACGGCCGCTCGGCCACCCGCGCCCGCGTCCGGTTCGACTGGCTCGACCCGACCGACCGGACCATCCGCAGTGCGCTGAGCCCGTGGCAGCCGGTGGTGCGCTGGACGGCCGACGCCCCGCCAGCCACCTGGAGCACGATCGCCGCCACCGCCGCCGCGCCGGCTGGTGCGCGGCGCCTGCAGGTCCATCTCGAACTCTCCTCCGACGACCGCGTCTATCTCGACATGCCGGTCGTCCGCGGGGGCACCTGGCCGCTGGGGCAGCACACCGCGGCCACCCGGGTCCTCGCGCCGCCGGGCGCGGTGCGGGCGCTGCCATGGCCCGACGGTCGCCGGGCTGCCGTGTCGTTCTCGTTCGACTGGGAGACGACGATGGGCGGCCTGGTGCATTCACGCTCGCTGGATGATCCCCTCGCCGACCAGGATCCGGTCCTGCGCGGCCTGCGCATGCGGCGGGGCGTCACCACGACGATGGAGCTCTTCGACGCCTATGATGTCCGGGCCACCTATTACGCCAATGGCTACAATTTCCTCGATGGCAATCCCGCCGGGCGCACATTCATGGGGGATCCCACGTTCCGCTGGGCCGGCGTCGCTGGCGGCTGGCCCAACGACGTCTGGCTGAAGACGCCGTGGTTCGCCCCCGATCCGCTGGGCAGCAGCGCAACCGATCCGGCATGGTACTTCGGTGACCTGATCGATCCGCTGCGCGCTGCCGGGCACGACCTGCAGAGCCATACCTTCAGCCACCTGCACGGCGGCCTGGCCACGCTCGACGAATGGCGCGCCGATCTGACGGCATGGCGCGAGATCGCGGCCGAACGCGATGTGCCGCCCGCCCGTTCGCTGGCGTTCCCCTGGAGCAGCAGTGCCGGCATGACCGATGCCGCGTGGAATGCGCTCGCCGATGCCGGCATCACCTCGGTGACGCGGACGCACTGGGGCCCCTCCCAGCCCCAGTACCACCTGGTCAGTGCCGCTGCTGCCCAGTGTCGGCCGGTGCCGGGCCACGAGCGCATCACTGCCTGCCCCGACTTCTACCTGACCGAGGCGCGCGTCCAACTGGCGCTCGAGCAACTGTTGCGCATCATCGACGCCGGCGGCATGACCGACTTCTGGGCCCACACCGAGGAAGTCGTCAGCGATGGGCAGATCGCCGCCTGGCGCATGGTCGTGGCGGCGGCGGCCAACCGGCGTGATCTGGGGCAGGTCTGGATCGCCCCGCTGGCCGAGATCGCCGATCGGGCGCATGCGGTCGCCGCGCTCACCATCGAGCCCCTGCCGCATGGCAGTGACGGCGCGTTGCGCGCGCGGATCACCAACGCCAGCCCCGCCGATCTGCCCGGCCTGACGCTGGAACTGCCCGATCGCGTGCGACAGGCGCGCTGCGACGGCGCGATCCTCGACGCGGCAGCGATCCGCGATCGCCTGGTGATCATCGACCTGACGGCGGGTCAGCAGTGCGAGCTCGAGGTATGGCTGCCGTGATGAGTGCGCGATACATGGCGCTGGCCGGGCGCCCGTTCGGCCCGCTGCGCGCCGGCGAATGGCTCTGGCTGATGGGCTGCGTCGTCGGCGCGCTGCTGATCGCCGCGCCGCGCGTGCTCTCGCAGCCCGTGCGCTACGAAGCCAGCGCGCAGGTCGCGCTGAGCACGTCGCGCTATGCCGAGCTCTTCGCCGATGGCCCACAGGACCCCGACCTGGCCGCCGTCGTGCTGCAATCGCGCGAATCGCTCGCGGCCCGCTATCCCGGCTTCGGCACGCCGACGCTGGACGCGCGCGTCATCGCCGGCCAGTCGGGGCAGTTCACCATCGTCGCCGCCGGCCGCAGCGCCGCCGAGGCCGCGCTGCTCGCCGATGACGCCGCCGAGACGCTGGCACGCCAGGCGCGGGCCGCCGGCGGCCGCGAGATCCTGCGCAACCTGATGGGCTGGGAACTGGTCGTCGCGCTGCGCGGCAGTCCGCCGACGACGACGTTCCAGGCGCGCCTGCGCGATCTGATCCGCACCAGCGCGGTGCCGCTCAACCGGCCGATCGAACCGGTGTCGGCCCAGGTGCGCGTCGACGATCTGACCACCGAAGAGCGCAGCGACCTGGCGCGGGCGCTCGAGGCACGCGAGGAGCGCCTCACCCGCATCGAATTGCCGGCGACCGTCGCTGGCAGCGCCGAGCGGCGGCGCGCCACGGCGGCGGCGCTGACGGTACGCCAGGCGCTCGCTTACCTCTACCGCGAGCTCGACGCGCGGTTCGACCCCGATGCGGCGGGCGATGCGCGGCGCAGCGCGCGCGCCAGCCTGCCGCCCGGCCCCGTCGAGCGCCACATTGCCGCGCTGCTGCTGCTCGCCACCGGCGTCGGTCTCGTCGTCGGACTCGCGGGCATCGCCGTCGAGCGCAGCGCCGGCATCGTGCGCAAGATCGGCGAACTGTGGCAGTACCGCGAGCTCATCCAGAACCTGGTGCTGCGCGACCTGCGGGTGCGCTATCGTGGCAGCGCGCTCGGCTACCTGTGGACGCAGCTCTCGCCGCTGCTGCTGATGCTGGTGTTCTGGCTCGTCTTCGCCGTGTTTCTGCCCTCGAACATCGCGATGTACCCCGTCTTCCTCATCGTGGGGCTGTTGCCGTGGAACTTCTGCGCCGAGGCGCTCGTCAGCGGCGCGCGCAGCGTCATCGACAACGGCCCGCTGGTGAAGAAAGTCTTCTTCCCGCGCGAGGTGCTGCCGCTCACCGCCGTGCTCTCGAGCCTGCTCAACTTCATCCTCTCGCTGCCGATGCTGTTCATCGTCATCGCCATCGTCCAGGCGCTCTATCCGCCGCTGCAGCAGGCCGGCCGGATCACCAACCTCAGTTGGACCGTCGGCTACCTGCCGGTGCTGATCGCCCTGCAGACGATCTTCGTGGCCGGCGTCGTATTCCTGCTGGCCGCACTGGCGGTGTTCTTCCGCGATGCGGTACACTTGATCGGGATCATGGTGCAGTTCTGGTTCTTCCTGACGCCCGTGGTGTATTCCCTCGATGCCATCGGCGGCACCACCGCACAGGTCGTACGCTGGCTCAATCCGATGGCCTCGCTGATCGACTTCTATCGCGAGGTGCTGTACGGCAACGTGGTGAGCAGCGGGCAGGTGCCCTCACCGGCGGTGCCCGGCCTCGACAGCCTCGCACGCGTCTTCGTCACGGCGCTGGCGGTGCTGGTGGCGGGCTACTGGTTCTTTCAGCGGCGCAGCGCAGAGTTTGGCGAGCGATTGTGATGACCGCAGCGATCGAGTTCGACCGGGTGAGCAAGCACTTCCCGCTGCGCCACGCGGCGGCGCCCGGCTGGCGTGCGCGCCTGCAGCCATGGCGGGCCCGCCCGGCGGCGCCCGCGTTCCACGCGCTGCGCGACGTGAGCTTCACCGTCGCCGCAGGCGAGAGCTTCGCGCTGGTGGGCCACAACGGCGCCGGCAAGAGCACCACGCTCAAACTGATGACGCGCATCCTCGCCCCCAGCGCCGGGCGCGTCGCCGTCCGCGGCCGCGTGGCGGCGCTGCTCGAGCTCGGCAGCGGCTTCCACCCCGATCTCACCGGCCGCGACAACATCTTCCTCTACGGCTCGCTGCTCGGCCTGAGCCGGCGCGACATGCACGCACGCCTCGATGAGATCGTCGCCTTCGCCGACATGGCCGACTTCCTCGACATGGAAGTCAAGCACTACTCGTCGGGCATGTACACCCGGCTGGCGTTCGCCGTGGCCACCGCCGTCGATCCCGAGATCCTGATCACCGATGAGGTGCTGGCGGTGGGCGACGAGGCGTTTCAGCGCAAATGCCTCGAGCGCATCTACACCTTCCGCCGCGAGGGGCGCACGATCATCTTCGTGACGCACGCGCTCGAGACGGTGCGGACGCTGTGCGATCGCGCCATCTGGCTCGATCGCGGCGTGGCGCGGGCGCTCGGGCCGACCAGCCAGGTGGTCGATGCGTACCTCGCCGACGTCAATCGCCGCCTCGCCGCCGAGACCGGCCAGCCGGCCATCGATGGTGCACAGCGCTACGGCAGCCGCGAGCTCGAGATCACGGCGGTGACGCTGCTCGACGCCTCGGGCGCGCCGACGACGACCGGCATCACCGGGCAGCCATTCACCATTCGCCTGCACTATCAGGCGCACCAGCCGGTCGTGTCGCCGGCGTTCGGCCTGGCGATCCACCACGAGGGCGGGCTCGTGCTGAGCGGCCCCAATACGCGCCATCACGGCATCGAGCTCGCCAGCGTCAGCGGCTGCGGCACCATCGACTACCGGCTGCCCGCCTTGCCGCTGCTCGCCGGAGCCTACCTGCTGACCGTCGCCGCCTACGATCACGCCTTGATCCATCCCTTCGACCACCAGGATCGGATGCACCGCTTCTCGGTCGTCGATCCCGTCGGTCGCGTGCGCTTCGGTGTCTTCGATGGGGAAGGCCAGTGGCGTGTGACGCTCGGCTGAGCGACGCCCTGATGCGAGAGGAGCAGGCCCTGTGACCAGCCGAGCACAGCGCGAGCGCCGCAAGGCATTGCTGGCGATGGCCGTGGTGCCGTCGGCGCTCGCCGCATGGACCCAGCAGGCCCTCGCGCCGTCGCTGCAGACGGCGACTGTGGTGCCGCCCGCGCCCACCGATGCCCCCCCGGAACCGACGCCGCTGCCGGCGCCGAGCCATCCGGTGCTCGGCTTCGAACGGCTTGAGTTCGGCGTGGTCGGCCACCTGTTCTACACGGATCGCGATCGCGTCCTGGCGCTCACCGGAATCGCCGGCTTCGACTGGTTTCGCCAGCAGTTGCACTGGCGCGATATCGAAGACTCGCCCGGCCACTACGTGTGGGACGAGATCGACCGGATCGTCGAGAGCGTCGCCGCCGCGGGCATCCGCCTGCTGGTGAATGTGGTGCGCTCGCCCGATTTCTATGGGGTGAACGGCGGCAAACCGCGCGACCCCGAGGCGCTCGCGGCGCTGTTCGAACAACTGGCGCGCCGCTACGGCCGCGCGATCGGCGCCTACGAGATTTGGAACGAGCCGAACCTGGCGGTCGAGAACGGCGGACGCATCACCGTCGAGGATGCGGGCAACTATGTCGAAACCCTCGCGGCGTGCTACCGCCGGATCAAGGCGATCGATCCGACCCTGATCGTCGTCGCGGCGGCACCCTCGTCGACCGGCGTCACCAGCGAGTCCCTGGCGATCGATGACCAGGAGTACCTCCGGCTGCTGTACGGCTACCGCGACGGGATGATCCGCGAGTACTTCGATGTCCAGGCGGTTCACCCCGGCGCGGCGGCCAATGATCCCGACTGGCTCTATCCCGAACAGCCCGGCGACCGGCCCGGCTGGAACGATCATCCGACCCACTACTTCCGCCATGTCGAGAATACGCGCGCCCTGATGCTCGAGTATGGCCTGGGGGATCGCCAGATCTGGCTGACCGAGTACGGCTGGGCGACGCCCAACAACACGCCGGGCTTTGAGTATGGCCAGTTGATCTCGCTGGAGCGCCAGGCTGATTACGTCAGCCGCGCCGTCGAGCGCGCCTATGCCCGCTATCGCGACGAGCAGGGCCGGCCCTGGCTCAGCGCGATGTTCCTGTGGAATATGAACTTCGCCGTGCTGTGGGGCGGCGAGGGCAATCCCGAGCACGAGCAGGCATCGTTCGGCATCCTGGCGCCCGACTGGAGCCCCCGGCCGACGTTCATCGCGCTGCAGGGGCTGCACCAGCGCCTCAAGGCCGAGCAGGGCCGCGCGTGACCGCGCCACGCCGCAGCGAGTTTCGGCTACAATGGTATGCGGTGGCGCCCGCACGTGCGGGCGTCGTTCGACAGCGACCTGATGGAGGATCGTCTTCATGCGTATCGGCATCCTGACTGGCGGCGGCGATGTTCCCGGACTGAACCCGTGCATCAAGTCGGTCGTCAACCGCTGCGCCGCCGCCGGGATCGAGGTGGTCGGCATCCGGCGCGGCTGGGGCGGCCTGCTCAACTACAATCCCGACCATCCCGAAGAACAGGCCGAGTGGGTCGAGACGCTGACGCCGGCTGACGTTCGCACGATCGACCGCTACGGTGGCACGCACCTGCACACCTCGCGCACGAACCCGGCGCGCGTCCGGCCGGATATGATGCCGGCATTCCTCGAGGGCAAGTATGCGTACGCCGGCGCCAAGCAGACGGCCGACTGCACGCCGCACGTGCTGCGCGCCATCGAGCAGCTGGGCATCGATGCGCTGGTGCCGATCGGCGGCGACGACACGCTCTCGTTCGCGGTGCGCCTGCACCAGGAAGGCGTCCGCGTCATCGCCATCCCCAAGACGATGGACAACGACGTGTTCGGCACCGATTACTGCATCGGCTTCTCGACGGCGGTGACGCGCAGCGTCGAGGCGATCAATGCGCTGCGCACGCCGAGCGGCTCGCACGAGCGCATCGCCGTGATCGAGCTGTTCGGCCGCAATTCCGGCGAGACGGCGCTGATCTCGGCGTATCTGTCGGATGCTGATCGCGCGATCATCTCGGAGGTTCCGTTCGACATCGAGCGGCTGGCCGAACTGGCATTGGCCGACAAGCGGCGCAATCCGAGCAACTACTCGATCGTGGTGATCTCGGAGGGCGCGTCGATGCTCGGCGGCCAGATCGTCGAGTACGGCCAGGAAGACGCCTACGGCCACCGCAAGCTCGGTGGCATCGGCGTGATCGCCGGCGAGGCGATCAAGCAACTGACCGGCGCCGACATCGTCAACCAGCAACTGGCGTACCTGATGCGCGCCGGCGCGCCGGATTCGCTCGACCGGATGGTGGCGATCTCGTTCGGGAACCTGGCGGTGGACCAGCTGCTGCAGGGCCATGCCGGCCGAATGGTCGCGCTGCAGGCCGGCCAGTACACCACCGTACCGGTGGATACCTGCATCCAGGGCACCAAGCGCGTCGATGTCGAGGAACTGTATGACGCCGCGGCGTATCGGCCGCGCGTGCGGCACATGCTCGGCAAGCCGATGTTCCTGTATTGAGTGAGGGGGCAGGCGATGGCGGTGCGACGGATCTTGCGCGTCGATCAACCCGATGATCTGGCGATCCTGCGGCAGCATGCCGCGCCGGTGCAGCGATTCGACGCCCCGCTCGCCGGCCTGATCACCGATATGGTCGAGACGATGCACGCGGCGAATGGCGTGGGCCTGGCGGCGCCGCAGGTCGGGGTGTCGTTGCGCGTGGCGGTGATCTTCATTCCGGCGCTGACGAAGGAGTTGCCGGATGGCCGGGTGATCGAGCTCGAGCCCGAGCAGCACTATGCGCTGGTGAACCCGACGCTCGCCCAACTGGGGCCGCATCAGGTGACCGACCAGGAGGGATGCCTGAGCATGCCCGGCTGGTATGCCGATGTGCCGCGCGCGAACTGGGTGTCGGTCGACTATGTCGACCCTCAGGGACACCGGCGGCGCATCCGACGCGCGAACGGCCTGCTGGCGCGGGCGTTGCAGCACGAGATCGACCACCTCGATGGCGTGCTGTTCACCGACCACGTGCGCGATCCGGCCACGCTGGTCGACCGCAGCGCCGAGCTGAAGGTGCGATGAGATGGCGCTGGACTTCTACCGGATGAAGCGGCTGGCGATGCGTGGGCTGCTGGCGTGGGGCCTGGCGAGCGCCGCGCTCGGGGCGGCCGCGCTGGCTGCGCCGTCGCGCGTGCTGCGCGGCATCGGCATCCAGGCGCTGGCATGGGGCCTGATCGACGCGGCGCTGGCGCTCAACGGCTGGCGCGATGCCAACCGGCAGGCGCTGCACCAGGTGCCGGTCGCGCAGGCAGCCCGGCGCGACTGGCGGATCCTCGCGCTGAACAGCGTGCTCGACGCCGGCTACATCGCCGGCGGGCTCGCCCTCGTCCGACGCGCGTCCGGCCGCGCCGGGCGGGTCGCCGCCGGGGTCGGCATCGTCATCCAGGGCATCGTGCTGCTGTTGCTCGACGTATTCCTCGCGGGAGTATTCCACCAGCATACGCGCGGCCACGCGCGAAGGACCGAATCATGAGTTCCGATCGATTGCGCGTCGGCGTCATCGGCGCCGGCATCGGCATGTTTCACGCCCAGGCCTATGCCGCGCTGCCCAACGTCGAACTGGCCGCGATCGCCGGCCTCGACACCGAGCGCGTGGTGGCGCTGGCTGCCCGCCATGGCGTCGGGCGCACCTACCGCGACTACGCGGAGCTCCTGGCGCAGCCCGATATCGACGCCGTGAGCGTGTGCGTGCCGAATGCGCTGCATGCGCCGGTGACGATCGCCGCGCTCGCGGCGGGCAAGCACGTGCTGGTCGAGAAGCCGCTGGCGCGCACGCCCGACGAGGGCCGCGCGATGATCGCCGCCGCCGAGGCGGCGGGCAAGGTCCTGATGATCGCCTTCAACCACCGCCAGCGCAGCGATGTGCAATGGCTGAAGGACTACGTGGCGTCGGGGGCGCTCGGGCGCATCTATTACGCCAAGGCGTACTGGATGCGCCGACAGGGCATCCCCGGGCTCGGCAGCTGGTTTGTGAACAAGGCGATGGCCGGCGGCGGCCCGCTGATCGACCTCGGCGTCCATGTGCTGGACATGGCGATGTTCCTGCTGGGCGAACCCGACCCGCTGGCGGTGAGCGCGGCGACGTACGCCGAGTTCGGCCCGCGCGGCCTCAAGGGCTGGGGGGCGAAACAGTCCACCGGCGCCAGCGGGGCCTACGAGGTCGAGGATCTGGGCACCGCGTTCGTGCGGCTCGCCGGCGGCACGACGCTGCTGCTCGAGGCGAGCTGGGCCAGCCATGGCAGCGCCGGCGATGACTACGGCGTGGTGCTGTATGGCACCGAGGGCGGTGCCGAGCTCACCATCAAGAACTACGCACAGGATCAGACCATCCGGCTGTTCACGGATGTCCACGGGCTGCCGCATGACAGCGTGCCACGGGTGCCACGCGGCGAGGATGGCCACACGGCCGTCATCCGGCGCTTCGTCGCGGCGGTCTGCGACGGCGCCCCGGCGATCCCTGGTGCGGCCGACGGGCTGCGACGCGCGCTGGTGCTGGACGCATGCTACCGCTCGGCGACGCTCGGCCGCGAGGTGGTCATCGAGTGATGCCGGCGCGGGCGGCGCGGCGCGGCCAGGCGCGTCTGCGCCACCGCCGCTGATGGTATAATGCTGGCCACAGCAGTGCGGCGGCGGTGCGATCGCGAGATCGGCGGGGCCGACGGCGCGATACGCGAGGGCGCACATGGCGGGGCGAAAGTCGGCGAACGATCGTCGGTGGGAGCCATACCCGACGCCTCCAGAGGCATTCTTCGACCAGATCAACGGGCATTCGCGGCTGGTGGCGGCGATCGCATACCAGGCAGGTGTGCGCGATGCGGCGGAGCTGGCCGATTTCCTCGCGACCGAGCCGCGGGCCGGCGGGCTGCACGATCCGATGCTGCTGCGCGGCATGCGGCAGGCCGTCGAGCGCATCAACCAGGCGATCGATGGCCAGCAGGCGATGGCAGTCTACGGCGACTATGATGCCGATGGCATCACCGCGGTGGCGTTGCTCGTCCAGGCGCTGCGCGCGATGGGCGCAGACATCACGCCATACATCCCGCACCGGATCCGCGAAGGCTATGGGCTCAACCTTACCGCCATCGACAGCCTGGCGGACGCGGGCATCGGGTTGCTGATCACTGTCGACTGCGGCATCACCAACCACGCCGAGGTGGCGCACGCCCGCAGCCGCGGCATCGACGTGATCGTCACCGACCACCACGACCCGCCGGCCGAGCTGCCGCCGGCGCTGGCCATCATCAACCCGAAGCAGCCCGGCTGCCGCTACCCGTTCAAGGGTCTGGTCGGCGTCGGCATCGCCTACAAGCTGGTCCAGGCGCTCATTCGCGGCGGCCGGAGCGCCACCGGGCTGCGCGGCCGCGACCTGCTCGACGTCGTGGCGCTGGGCACCGTCGCCGACATGGGCCCGCTGCGCGACGAGAACCGCGTCCTGGTGCGTGCGGGCATCCAGGCGCTGCGCACCTCGGCGCGTCCGGGCGTCAGGGCGCTGATCGACGCGTCCAGGTGTACCGCCGAGCATGTCCGCGCCAGCGACATCGGCTTCCAACTGGGGCCGATGATCAACGCGGCCGGCCGGATCGATGAGCCGGCGCTGGCCTACGAGCTGCTGCTGGCCGACGATCCGGCGCGCGCCGCGCAACGCGCCAGACAGCTCCGCGAGCTCAACGACGGCCGCAAGGCCAGCACCGAGGCGCACGTCCGGCAGGCGGCCGACCGGCTGGCGGCCGGCGGCGGGCTCGCGCAGGCGCTGCTGTTCGTCGAGGATGACGCCATCCCGCCTGGCATCGTCGGCCTGGTCGCCGGCCGGCTGTGCGAGGCCCACCAGCGCCCGGCGATCGTCGTCGCCCGCGGCGACGGGCATTCCACCGGCTCGGCGCGCGCCCCCGAGGGGTACAACATGATCGCTGCGCTGCGCACCTGTCACGACTGGTTGGTGCGCTATGGCGGGCATGCCGGCGCCGCCGGGTTCACCATCGCCACGGAGCGGCTCGGCGGCTTCGCCGCACGGATGCAGCAGCATGCCCGCGATACCCTCGGCACCACCATCCGCGAGCCGGTCACGTACTACCACGCCGAACTGGCGCCAGCGGCATGGACGACCAGCATGCTCGACGAACTCGCGCTGCTCGAGCCGCACGGCCAGGGCAATCCCACGCCCGTGTTCATCAGCCGGGGCATCACTGCGACGAACATCTCGACGACGGCCGACGGCAAACACCTGAAATTCAGGGTGCCGCGGCCCGACGGCGGTACGACGGCCGCCATCGCATTCGGCCTCGGGCACCTGGCCGAGTCGCTCCGCCGTGCGCCGACCGTCGATCTGCTGTATGAACTGGCCGACAGCCGCTGGAACCAGACGCGGAACGCCGAGCTGATGATCCGCGATTTCCGCCGCGCGACGGCGCTACGCGAGCGCGCATGAGCCAGACGAAGCGCCGCCTTCGCGGCAGGCCGCCGCGCGACTGGCGCTGGCTGCTGGTGGCGTCGTTCGCCGTGGTGGCGGGCATCTGCGCCTGGCAGGTGCCGGTCGGGTTCACGCTGCCGGTGGGAACCTTCGGCGACCGGCTGTTCGTGCAGAGCAGCGAGGCGCTCGGCGCGGCCGCCGATGGCACGTGGTATAGCGACGAGCTCACGCCCGACGCGCCGTCGGGGCGCAGTCGCTGGACGCGCGAACGCGCGCTGGTGACCATTCCGGGCCTGCCGGTCGCGCCGGCGACGCTGACGCTGCGGCTGGCGGGCTGGCCGGACGACGCCCGTGTGGCTGCGGTGCTGCAGCCCGAGGTGGTGGTGCGTGCCGCCGGCCAGGAGATCGGCCGCCTCACGCCGCGCGCCTCGTGGCAGACGTACGAACTGACGGTGCCGCCGCTGGCGCAGCCGCCGGCTGGCCTGACGATCGAGTTGGCGAGCAGCGCGGTGTTCACCGATACGCTGCGCTACCGCGACCCTCGCCCGAAGGGTGTCCGCGTCGATGCGATCAGCATCACGCCTGGCCCGACCGGGCCGCTGGTGCTGCCACCACTGCTGCCGCTGGCACTGCTGACGCTGCTGGCGCTGGTGTGGCACCGCGCGGCACGGCGCGTACTGTCGGATGGCGCCGGGTTCGCCGCCACCCTCGTCGCGCTGGCGCTGCTCGGCTTCGTTCTGGCGTTCGTCCGCGTGTGGACGGTGGCGGCGCTGCCGTGGCTGCTGCTGGCGGGCGCCACGCTGTGGCTGTGGGGCGCTCGCCGGGATCTGGTGCGCTTCGGCACACGCCTGGGCGCCGCCTACGCCCGCGGCACGGTGCTGGCGATCGCGCTGGCGGGCGCCACGCTGCTGGCAGTCGCCAGTGCGGCGCTGTTCGACGCCCGGGCTCACCAGGCTGCCGCGATGCTGGTCCGCACCTACCCGCTGCCGCTGGCCGGCGTGGCGCTCGCCGTGGTGCTGGCGCTCGCGCTGCGCCAGCACGGCCTGCCGCGCCTCGCCACCTGGCTGATGACCACTGCCGGCCGCCCCGGCGTCGCGGCCCTGATCATCGCCGGGTTCATCGGCATCTGGTTCGGCTGGCTCGCCGCCATCAGCGCCAGCCTGCCGTACGTCGGCCATGCCGATTATGCCGATAATGCCGTCGTCGCCCGCAATCTGCTCGCCGGCCGTGGATTCGTCGTCGATTATGTCACACAATTCTATCGACTCTACGACGGCGTCACGCGGCCGCAGGAGACCTGGCCGCTGCTCCAGCCGATCTGGCTGGTGCCATGGTTTGCCGCACTCGGGCCGACGGCCTTCGCCGCGCGCATGCCAAACCTGATCCTGCTGGTCATCCTGGTGATCGGCATCTACCTGCTCGGCGCGCGCTGGTGGAACCGGCGCGTCGGCTGGCTGGCAGCCGTGATCGTCGCGACCAGTCAACTCTTCTTCCTGCTGACAATCTATGTGACATCAGACCTGGCATTTGTGGTCTTCAGCGTCGCCGTGATCGCAGTGCTGCACCACATCGGCGACGACCAGCACCCCGACCGGCGGCTGGTCGTCCTGGCGGGGGTCGTGACCGGCCTGATGCTGCTGCAGAAGCCCGGCAGCGGCGGCATGATGGCGCTGGGCATGGGGCTCTGGCTGCTGTGGCGGCGCAGGCCGCAGCCCGGCGAGCGGCCAGCATGGCGGGACATCCTGCTGCGGCTGCGCCCGGTGGTGTGGTGGAGCCTGGCGGCATTGCTGGTGCTGGCGCCCTATCTGGTGCGCAACCAACTGATGTTCGGCCGGCCATTCTATTCGACCGAGAGCAAGGACGCGTGGGTGCTGGAGTACACCGGGTGGGATCAGATCTACGCGGTGTATGCACCAGAGTTGAGCGCCCAGGGCGTGCCCGACCACACCTGGATCCTGCGGTGGGGCTTCGACCGGACGCTGCACAAGCTCGAGCGCCAGGTGCTGGCGCTGCGCGACTATCTCGTCCCGACGCTGGGGCGGGTAGCGCCCGACCAGGCAGCGTGGCTCGGCGGCCGGCCCGACCGGGCGCGGCTCCTGTTCGAGGTGGGGGCGTGGGCGGCGCTGCTCGGCCTGGTGCTGCGCGGCACCCGGCGACGGCGTGGGCTACGCTCGCTGCTGCTGTGCAGCTACGCGCCGCTGACGCTGTTCCTGGTGGTGTACTGGCACACCAACGAGGAGCGCTACTGGGTGGCATTGGTGCCATGGCTGGCCCTGTTCGCCGCCGCAGCCCTGTGGTGGCTCGCCCGCCGGATCGCCGCGGCCGGCGCGTGGGCCGCACCGCTGGCGCTGGCGTGCGTCGTCGGCGGTGCTGCGGCGATCATCGCGCCATCGTGGCCGGTCATCGACGGCAAGCTGCGCGTCGAGCCGGCGCTCTATGCGCCGGACCTCGCGCTCTATCGCTGGCTGCGCGACAACACGCCCGACGACGCGGTGATGATGACGCGCTCGCCGTGGCAGCTCAACTGGCATGCCGAACGCCCGGCGGTGATGATCCCATACACCACGGATCGCACCATGCTGCTGCGCCTGGCGCGCCACTACCAGGCGCGCTACCTGGTGCTGGACAGCCTGCAACGCCCCGAGCCCGATGTCCAGCGCATGCTCGACGCGCTGGTCGCCGATCCGGCGCTCGGCTTCCGCGAGGCCTACCGCTCGCCGGTCTACCAGATCGATCGCGGTGGGCGCACCATCACGACCGTGGTGCACGTCTATGCGTTTCCCGATGATTATGGCGGCGTGGCGCCGGTCGCGCCCACTGGGAGCAGCCGGCGCTGCCCGGCCGAAGTGGGGCTCAGATGCGCATCGTGATGCTCAGCAGCTCATATCCGCGAACCCGCGGCGACACCACGGCGCCGTTCATCGAGGAGATTGCCGCCGGGCTGATTCGCCGCGGCCACGATGTCGACGTGATCCTGCCCTATCATCCGGGGCTGCAGCGCCAGCCGCGCGAGCGTGGCGTGGGCCTGCGCACCTACCACTACGCGCCGCATCCGGCGCTGAATGTCTGGGGATATGCCGAATCGCTGCGCGCCGATGTGGGCGTGCGCGGGGCGGCGCTGCTGGCGGCGCCGCTGGCGCTGACGGCGGCGACCGGCGCGCTGTGGTGGGCGGCGCTGGCGGGCTATGATGTGATCCATGCGCACTGGGTGCTGCCCAACGGACTGCCGGCGGCGCTGGTCGCGGCGTGGCATCGTGTGCCGCTGGTGGTGAGCCTGCACGGCTCCGACGTGTTCCTCGCCGGACGCGCCTTCCCGCTGTCGCTCACCGCGGCGGCGATCTTCCGCAGCGCCGGGGCGATCACGGCGTGCAGCGGCGAGCTGCGCGAACGGGCCATCCGCCTCGGCGCGCCGACGGCGCGCAGTCGCGTCATTCCGTACGGCGTTGATGCCACGAGCTTCACCGCCGATCCGGCCGATCGCCTGCTGCTGCGCGCCGAACTCGGCCTGCCGGCCGATGGCCCGCTGGTCGCTGCGCTCGGCCGGCTGGTCTACAAGAAGGGCTTCGGCACGCTGATCGATGCGTTCGCCCGGCTGCGCCGCACGCATCCTGCCGCGCGGCTGGCCATCGCCGGCTATGGCGAGCTGCGCGCCGACCTCGGGCGCCAGGCACAGGCGGCAGGTGTGCCGGTGGCGTTTGTCGGCCAGTTGGATCGCCGGATGACGGCGCGGTTCATCGCGGCGGCCGATGTCTACGTGGTGCCGTCGGTGCGCGATCAGGCCGGCAATGTCGATGGGCTGCCGAATGCGCTGCTCGAGGGCATGAGTGCCGGCCGGCCGATCGTGGCGTCGCGCGTGGCGGGCATCCCCGACGTGATCGATGACGGCCAGCATGGCGTGCTGGTGCCGCCGGGCGATGCGCCGGCGCTGGCGGCGGCGATCGGGCGGCTGCTGGACGATCCGGCGGCGGCGCTGCGCCTGGGCGAGCGGGCGCGCCGCCGCGTGCTGCACGAATTGACCTGGGAGGCGGCGTGCGAGCAGTTCGAGGCGGCATACCAGCAGGCCCGCAGCCGATGATGCGCCGCACCGGTCCGGCGCTGTCGGCGGGCGGTCTGTTCGCCCTGGTGGCGCTGCTGGCGCTGCTGCCGCGGCTGTGGCGCCTCGATGCCCAGAGCCTGTGGCTCGACGAGGGCAGCACCTGGGCCGAGGTGACTGGCCGCACCGGCAAAGGCTGGCTGACGACGCTCGCCGAACTGGCGGGCCCGACGGCGGGGTACCCGCTGTACCACGTGCTGCTGCGCGCGTGGGTCGCGCTGGCGGGCGACAGCGAGTGGGCGCTGCGTGCGCCCTCGGCGCTGGCCGGGGCGCTGGCGTGCGGGGCGCTGGCGGCGGCGGCGCGCGAGTGGCATCCCGAACGGCGCATCGACGCGGCGGTCTGGTGGGTGAGCGCGCTGGCGATCGCGTCGCCCTTCGCGCTGTGGCAATCGCAGGATGCCAAGGCATATAGTCTGGCGTTCGCCGTCGGCGCTGCGGCGCTCTGGGCAACGATCCGCGCCTGGCGGCGGCCCACGCCGGGCGCCTGGCTGCTGGCGGCGTTCCTGGCGCTGCTGGCGCTGTTCGCCCACCGGCTGGCGCTGTTCGCCCTGGTGGGCACGGCGCTCGCGCTCGGCTGGCGCGCCACCGGCCGCTGGCGCATGATCTGGTGGGCGGCCGCCGGCACCGGGGCGCTGCTCGGCGTGTTCGGCGTGCTGGCGGCAGCCCATGCCACCCTCTCGCCGCCGACGCCGGCCGGGCCGCTGGGCGGCATCGGCCTGACGCTGGTGCGCTTCGCCTACGACCGCTGGCCGGACGAGCTCAATGGCTACCTCGGCCTGCCGGCCGTGGTGTGGCTCCTGCCGCTGGCGCTGCTGCTGCTGAGCCTGCTGCTGTCGCGCGATGCGCTCCCGCCACGCGATGACGTCGCCTGGCTGCTGCTGGCGGGCAGCGCGCTGCCGCTGCTGGCGCTCGCCGCCGTGCAGGCGCTGAGCGGCATCGCCGAACCACGCTACGCGACCGTCGCCCTGGCCCCCTGGCTGCTGCTGCCGGCGCTCGCGCTGCGCGCCGCCCGCCCACTGGCCCGCCGCCTGGCGGTCGCCGCCTGCGCTGGCCTGCTGCTCGGCGGTGCTGCCGCACTGCTCCAGCCCGGCCATGGCCTGTTCTCCGGCGATCCCGTCAAGGAACAATGGCGCGAGGCGACCCGCCTGCTGGCCCGCCGGGTGGTCCCCGATGATCTGGTGATCGTACATCCACATTATGTCGCTCCATTGGTCGACTACTACCTGCCGCGCGTGACGCCGGACCCGATCGCCGCACCGGTGACGTTTCCGGTGTTCGGGCTGGGCGATCGTGGCGGCGCGACGGATCTGGTGGCACAGCAGGAGTTCATCCGCAAGCGCTACGACCCATTCTTCCGCACCCAGGCGCACGGCCGGCGGCGTGCGCTGCTGCTGATCGCACCCGAGCACGCGCGGCGCGTCGATCCACCGCCGACGACCGCCGACCGGTACGGCTGGCTGGGCCTGCGCTTCGCCTACCCGCAGCGCACCTGGCCGTGCGGCGGCGCCGAGGTGCTCGGCGTCGTGCTGATGTGCCAGAGCTGGCCCGAGACCTTCGGCGCCGGTGATCCGCCACAGCCGGCCGGCCCGCCGACGGCCAGCTTCGGCGGCGAACTGTGGTTGCGCGGCATCAGCCTGGCGCCCCACGCCGGCGGCTTCCGCCCCGGCGGCACGATCCCGCTCACGCTGTACTGGCAGGCGCTAGCCCCGCCCAGCCACGACTACCGCGTGTTCCTGCACCTGTGCCGCGATTGCGCGCAGCCACCGCTGGCCAACGACGACGGCCCACCGCTGTACGGGTACGGCGACGCCGGCCGTACCAGCACCTGGCGCGTCGCCGATCCGGTGCATGATGAGCGGGCAGTCTGGCTGCCCGACGACCTGCCGCCCGGCCGCTACACCCTGCTGCTCGGCGTCTATGCCGTCGAGGGCGGCCAGACGCGGCGCCTGCGTATCGGGGGTGGTGCCGCCACGCTCGATGGCGACCGGCTGGTGCTCGGCCAGATCACCATCGACGCCCCATGACGCCAGATCTGCGGTATGATGCATGTGTGATCGCCTGTGATCGGAGCGCGCCGTGAGCACCCGCGATATCCCCAACCTGCTCGGCCTCGGCCGCATCATCCTGACACCCCTGCTGGTCTGGTGTCTGCTGCGCGGCGACGTCGCCGGCATCCAGGGGGCGATCGTGCTGCTGGCGCTCATGGCGATCAGCGACATCATCGACGGCCCGCTCGCGCGCCGCATGGGCGTCGTCTCGCCGCTCGGCGTGTTCGTCGACACCATCTCCGACAAGATCTTCGTCGCCGCCGCGATGCTGCCGATGGTCGAGCGCGATCTGCTGCCAGCCTGGCTGGTCTTCGCGATCCTCACCCGTGAGTTCGCCGTGACCGGCCTGCGCTCGCATGCTGCCGCCGCTGGCGTGGTGATCGCGGCCCGCGCCTGGGGCAAACAGAAGCTCACCGTCACCGTGACCGCCCTGATCTGGCGCCTGGTCGATGTCCTCGCGGCACCGCACGCCGATGCCGGCGGCGCCGCCGGCGCCCTGGCGCTGCTGGCCAGCGCATGGCCGGTCGTGCTGGCGCTGGCGTTGATGTGGACGATCGTCTCGGGGCTCGAGTACTTCTGGCTGGCGCGTGGGCTGCTGCTGCGGCCGCGCAGCGAGGCCTGAGGCGCCGGCGGCGTGCGCCGCAGCATGGGCGAGCGCCTCTCTGGAGCATCATCATGGCGACAAAGGTCGATCAGGTCGGTGCCGACTATGTCTGGGTGCCACCAGGCGCCGGACTGGCGGGGTTCTGGTTGCAGCGAACGCCGGTAACCCACGCACAATGGCGGGCTGCGGTCGATGCGGGGGTGTGCGTCGCGCCACGCCGCAACTGGGCCTACGATGACCCCGCGATGGCGCAGCACCCGGTGACATATGTCGGTCGGGCGCAGGCCCGCCAGTATGCCGCATGGGTCGGCGGGCGGTTGCCACGCGACGCCGAGTGGACGTGGGCAGCGCAGGGCGGTGATAGGCGCATCTATCCGTGGGGTCGCCAGCCACCGGATGCGTCGCGTGCGAATGCCGCCAATGTGATCGGAGAGACCACGCCGGTCGGGAGTTACCCGGCGGGTGCTGGCCCGTTCGGCCTGCTGGATATGGCGGGCAATGTGTGGGAATGGGTCGATCCCGACGACGGTGGCGACCGGCCGTTCATCGCGCGCGGCGGCGCATTCTATACCCGGACGCGCTTCATCGCGTGTCGCGCACGGCTCAGGAATGGTAACGTCGGCATCGTCTACTACGTCGGGTTTCGTGTGGCGATCTCCGATCTGTGATCGTCCCGCCAGTTGCTGGCGGGAGGCGCGTCGCACGAAGCCACGAAGGGACGGGGGACGGGGGACGGGCTCACACGAAGGCACGAAGACACGAAGGG
>JAGWYG010000031.1 GCA_018969485.1 Chloroflexota bacterium | reverse complement strand
CTTCGTGCCTTCGTGTGAGCCCGTCTCCCGCGCCTCCCGTCTCTTCGTGCCTTCGTGCCTCCCGTCCCTTCGTGTCTTCGTGGCTTCGTGTGAGCCCGTCTCCCGCCCCTTCGTGCCTTCGTGCCTTCGGCGGAGAACCCGATGCAGGCACCGGCCGGATTGACGGGCGCAATCCGCGCATGCTATACTCGGCCCATGCCGGTGTAGCTCAGTGGTAGAGCAGCTGTCTTGTAAACAGCAGGTCGTCGGTTCAAGCCCGACCACCGGCTCCAGCCTCGGGCATCGCAGCACGCAGCGACGATCGCGGAGCGGCCGCCTCGGGCGCGCCGCGCCATCTGCGGCATGATCGCACCCGACGCCAGATGCCGCGCGTGGCGGCAGGGCGCGCGCAGCGGAGGAGCGGCCTGATGACACTCACGATGGGGATCGACATCGGCACCAGCGGCGTCAAGGTTGTCGCCGTCGACGAGCGCGGCCGGGTGATCGCCAGCGCCAGCGAGCCATACCCGTTGTCGGCGCCGCGCCCGCAGTGGAGCGAGCAGGCGCCGGAAGACTGGTGGAATGGCGCGCGACGGGCGGTGCGAACGGTGACCGCGGCGCTTGGCGGTGCGTCAGTGGTCGCGATCGGGCTCACCGGCCAGATGCACGGGGCCGTCTTTCTCGATGCCCACGACCGGGTCATCCGGCCGGCGATGCTGTGGAACGATCAGCGCACTGCGGCGGAATGCGCCGAGATCACGCAGCGCGTCGGCGCCGAGCGGCTGGTCGCGATCACCGGCAACCCGGCGCTCACCGGCTTTCAGGCGCCGAAGATCATCTGGCTGCGCCACCACGAGCCGGAGGCCTACGCCCGGATCGCGCGGGTATTGCTGCCGAAGGATTTCATCCGGCTACGCCTGAGCGGCAGCGCCGCCACCGACGCCTCGGATGCCGCCGGCACGCTGCTGCTGGACCTGCGGCGGCGCACCTGGAGCGCGCCGCTGCTCGACGCGCTCGACCTGCCCGCCGGCTGGTTCCCGGCCGTCTTCGAGGGCCCCGAGATCACTGGCACGCTGCTGCCGGCGGTGGCCGCCGAGCTGGGCCTGCCGGCCGGCGTGCCGCTGGTCGCCGGGGGTGGCGACAACGCCGCTGCCGCGGTAGGCACCGGGATCGTGGCGCCGGGCGTGGTGAGCAGCAGCATCGGCACCAGCGGCGTCCTGTTCGCGCACATGGCGCGGATCGCGCTGGACCCGGCCGGCCGGCTGCACAGCTTCTGCCATGCCGTGCCGGGTGCCTGGCACCTGATGGCGGTGACGCTGGCCGCGGGCGGAGCGCTGCGCTGGCTGCGCGACACGCTGGCGGGCTTCGGCGGCGCACCGCTGAGCTACGATGCGCTGGTGGCGCTGGCCGCCGACACACCGCCCGGCGCCGAGGGCCTGATCTTCCTGCCGTACCTCACCGGCGAGCGCACGCCGCACCTGGATCCGCTGGCGCGCGGCGCCTTCATCGGGCTGACGTCGCGGCACGGCGCCGGCCACCTCGTGCGGGCCGTCCTCGAGGGCGTCGTCTATGCGCTGCGCGACGGGCTCGAGATCATGCGCGCGCTCGGGCTGGCGCCGCAGCACATCCGTGCCACCGGCGGCGGAGCGACCAGCGCCTTCTGGCGCGCGCTGCAGGCCGACATCTATGGTGCGCCGGTCGAGATGCTCGGCGCCGAGGAGGGGCCGGCGTTCGGCGCGGCGCTGCTCGCCGGCGTCGGCGGCGGCGTGTTCCGCTCGATCGACGATGCAGTGGCGTCGGCGGTGCACGTCAGCGGCGTCGTCGAGCCCGACGCCGGCCGCCGTGCGGCGTACGAGGCGACGTACGCGGTCTTCCGCGACGGGTATGCGGCGACGCGCGGCCTGGACGAGCGATTGGCGCACACTGGCGCCGGATGACGCCGGATGGCCCACTCCCCGCATTTCCTGGTCAGACCTGTGCTATACTCTTGATGGTTCCTTAATCTCTCCAGCCTGCGTGGCAGGGCAGTGTCGCACCACGCGGGGGGCAGACATCGGCCGCACGACGAGCGCACGTGCACGGCGACAGTGACGTCGGCAGTCAGCGACGATCCGGACATCCTGATCTCGTCCGAAGTCCACTGTGAGGAGCAGATGCCCATGTCTCCGATCCGCCTGCTGGCCGCCCTGATCGCGTTGCTGCTCGCCGTCGCGGCGTGTGGTGCGCCGACCGCCCCCGCCGAAGCGCCCACCAGCGCCCCGGACGCCCCCGCCGAAGCGCCCACCAGCGCCCCGGACGCCCCCGCCGAAGCGCCCACCAGCGCCCCGGACGCCCCCGCCGAAGCGCCCACCAGCGCCCCGGACGCCCCCGCCGGGGAATACATCTTCGGCATGGTCCTGGTCGGCCCGATCAACGACGGTGGCTGGAACCAGGCGCACTACGACGCCGCACGGTACGTCGAAGCCAATGTGCCGGGCACACGATTCATCTACATTGACAAAGTCAATCCCGCCGACAAGCCGAACGTCACCGTACCGCAAGTCGTCGACGAGCTCGTCGCGCAGGGAGCGCGGTTCATCATCACCAACTCAGCCGAATTCGTCGACGGCACGCTCGAGGCGGCCGCAGCGCACCCCGACGTCTTCTTCCTGCACGCCTCGGGCGACAGCGTCCTGAAGGGCGAGGCGCCCGCCAACCTGACCAACCTGATGGGCCGGATGGAGATCGGCAAGCAGATCGCCGGCTGCGCGGCGGCGCTGCAGTCGAGCACCGGCAAACTCTCGTATCTCGGCGCGCTGATCGATCCCGAGACGCGGCGGCTGGTCAACTCGACGTATCTGGGCGCGAAGCACTGCTGGGAGCAGGTACGCGGGCAGCCGGCCGGCAGTCTCGCGTTCGACGTCGTCTGGATCGGCTTCTGGTTCAACATCCCGGGCGTCACGCTGGACCCCACGCGCGTCGCGACCGATTTCATCAACGCTGGCAGCGACGTGATCATCTCGGGCATCGACACCACCGAGGCGATCGTCGAGGCCAACAAGGCGACTGCTGCCGGCAAGACCGTCTGGGCCGTACCGTACGACTTCAAGGGGGCGTGCGCGGTGGCCGAGAGCGTCTGTCTCGGCGTACCGTACTTCAACTGGGGCCCATCGTACGCGCGGATCATCGCCGACGCCCGCGCCGGCACGTTCACCTCGACGTGGGAGTGGCTCGGCCCCGACGTGGCCGACATGAACAACCCCGACACCAGCATGATCGGCTTCGTGCAGGGCCCGGGGCTGACCGCCGAGAACGCGGCAGCGCTGACCACCTTCACACAGCAGGTCGTCAGCGGCGAGCTGAACCTGTTCACCGGCCCGCTGAACTACCAGGACGGCAGCGAGTATCTCGCCGACGGCGCAACTGCCAGCGACGAGCAGATCTGGTATACCGAACAGCTGCTCGAGGGGATCATCGGCGAGAGCGCGGCGGAGTGACGTGGACGTCGCCATCGAGCAGCTCACCAGGACGTTCGGCGGCGTGCGTGCCAATGACGGCATCACGCTGCAGTTCGCCGCCGGGCAGATCCATGGCGTGCTCGGCGAGAATGGCGCAGGCAAGAGCACCCTGATGAAGGTGCTCGCGGGGTTCATCCGGCGCGACTCCGGCGAGATTCGTCTCGCCGGCGCGCCGGTGGAGCTCGGCACGCCGGCGGCGGCGGCGCGCGCCGGCATCGGCATGGTGCATCAGGAGCCGCTCGACGTCCCGGCATTCACGGCACTGGAAAACTTCCTGTGCGGCAGCGATCCGGTGGTGTTCGGCGACTGGCGCGCCGCCCGCGCGCGGCTGATCGAATGGAACGCGCGGCTCGGCTTCAGCGTCGACCCGGCGGAGCGCACTGGCCGCATGACGGTCGGCCAGCGGCAGCAACTCGAACTGATGCGCCTGCTGACTGCCGGCGCGCGGCTGCTCATCCTCGACGAGCCGACCACCGGCATCTCGGCGGCGCAGGTCGATGCGCTGTTCGCCGCGCTGCGGCAGTTGGCGGCGAGCGGCCGGACGGTGCTGTTCGTCTCGCACAAACTCGACGAGGTGGCCGCATTGTGCGATACGGTGAGCGTGCTGCGCGCCGGCCGCCTGCAGCCACCGGGACAGCTCGCGATGCCACAGCCGCAGGCGGCGTTGCTGCGGGCGATGTTCGGCGAGGCGCTGGCGCAGCCGGATGCGGTGGCCACGGCGCAGCCCGCCGCTGCCGGCGCGGCGGTGTGGCACCTCGATGACGCGACGGTGCGCGACGGTGTGCTGGCGCTCGAGCGCATGACGCTCACCATCCCGGCGGGGATGGCGGTGGGTCTGGCGGGCCTGGAGGGCAGCGGCCAGCAACTGATGCTGCGGCTGCTGGCGGGCGCGGTCCGGCCGGTCAGCGGGCGCGTGATGAGCGGCGGGCGCGATCTGGGTGGCGCCGGCATGGCGCAGGCACGGGCACGTGGCATCGAATATCTGCCCGCAGACCGGCTCAGCGCCGGGCTGATCGGCAGCTTCGACCTCGGCGAGCACCTGGAACTGCTGGCGCCGCGGCGCTGGTGGCGCGATCGGGTGGCGGCGCGGGCGGCAGCCGGTCGGGCGATCGCCACATTCGACATCCGCGGCACGCCGGCCACGCCGCTGCAGGCGCTCTCGGGCGGCAACCAGCAGCGCGCCATGCTGGCATTGATGCCCGACACGCTGCGCGGCCTGCTGCTCGACCAGCCGACCCGCGGCCTCGATGTCGCATCGGCGCGGCTGGTCTGGCAGCGCATCGCCGAGCGCCGTCGCGGCGGCACGGCGGTGGTGTTCGCGAGCGTCGATCTCGACGAACTGCTTGAGCACGCCGATGCGCTGCTGGTGTTCGTGGGCGGGCGCGTCTCGCGGCTCATCCCGCGCGCGCAGCTCGATGCGCCACGGCTGGCCCGGCTCATCGGCGGGATCGGGTTCGAGGAGGCACGATGAGCCACCCGACACACGTGCCGCGCTGGCGTGCGGTGCCGCTCGCCCCGCTGCTGGCCCTGCTCGCCGCCCCCGGCTTCGTCACGGTGCTGCTCTGGCTGAGCGGCACGCCAGTGCTGGCGACCTGGCAGTTGATGCTGTCGGGCTGGGCCTCGACAGCCGCCACGCGCGCCGACACGCTGATGCTGGCGGCGCCGCTGCTGCTGTGCGCCGCCGGGCTGACGATCACGTTCGCCGCCGGGCTGTACAATCTCGGCATCGAGGGGCAGGTCACCTTCGGCGCGATCGGCTGCATGGCGGTGATGCGCGCCTTCCCCGACTGGCCGACGCCACTGTTGTGGACGATGGCGCTGGCCGGTGCGATGCTCGCGGGCGCCATATGGGCCGGTGCTGCCGCGCTGTTACGGCGCTACGGCCGGGTGAGCGAGATCTTCGCCGGCCTGGGGCTCAACTTTCTCGCCACCGGCTGTGTGCTCTATCTGGTCGCCGGCCCATGGAAGAAATCCGGCAGCGCCTCGATCACCGGCACCGAGCCCCTCGCTCGCGAGCTGTGGCTGCCGACCTTCGAGGGCGTGCGCCTGGCGCCGGTGGCGCCGGCCCTCGGCCTGCTGGCGATCGGCGTGGTCTGGCTGGTGCTGGCGCGCAGCCGCTGGGGGCTCGAGATCCGCGCGGTCGGCATCAACGCCGCCGCCGCCGAACGCCTCGGCGTGCCGGCAGCCCAGCGCATGACCGCCGCGCTGGCGGTCTGCGGCGCGCTCGCCGGCCTGGCCGGCGGGCTGCAGGTGCTCGCGGTGTTCCATGCGCTCGTCTCGAACGTCTCCAGCGGCATCGGCCTGCTGGCGCTGCTGGTCGTGCTGCTGGTCGACGCCCGGCCGGCCTGGGTCCTGCCGGTGGCGCTGACGTTCGCCGCATTCGCGATCAGCGCGTTCAAGCTGCCGCTGGCGCTACAGGTCGACAGCAGCCTCGGCGGCGTCGTGCAGGGCGCGCTGGTGCTCTGCGCCCTGATCGCACGGGCGCTGGTGGTGAGGAGGACCTGACGATGGACACGACGCGTCTGGCGATCGACCTGGCGGCGATCCTGGCCGGCGGCGCGCCGCTGGTCATCGCAGCGCTGGGCGAGACGATCAGCGAACGGGCGGGTGTGGTCAACCTGTCGCTCGATGGCAAGATGCTGCTGGCTGGCATGACTGGGTTCGCCGTGGGGCTGCACACCGGCGATGTGCTGCTCGGCTTCGCTGCCGCTGCCCTGGTGGGCGCGCTGGTGGCGGCAGTGTTATGTCTTGTCAGCCTACGGCTACGCCAATCACAGACGGCCGTCGGGTTCGTGCTGGCCCTGCTCTGCACCGATCTGTCGTCGTTTCTGGGGAATCCGTACAATCGTGTGTCGGGCGTGGCGGTGAGCCATCTGCCGGTGCCGTGGCTGGCCGACATTCCCTGGCTGGGCACCGTGCTGTTCGATCACACGCCGGTGATCTACCTGAGCATGCTGCTCATCCCGGCCGCGTGGTGGTTTCTGTTCCGGACGCGCCAGGGCCTGGTGCTGCGGGCGCTGGGCGAGCGGCCGGCCGCCGCATTCGCGCGCGGCAGCGCCGTTGTGCCGCTGCAGGCCTGGTATGTAGTCATCGGCGGCGCGCTGGTCGGGATCGCCGGCGCGGCATACACGCTGGATCTGAAGCAGGGCTGGAGCTATCGCCACACGGCCGGCATCGGCTGGATCGCGCTGGCGATCGTGATTTTCGGCGGCTGGAACCCATGGCGCGTGGCGCTGGGCTGCTACCTGTTCGGCGCGCTACAGACGCTGGCGACACGCTGGCAAGGGGCGCCGCCGGGCATACTGGCCGAGATTCCGACGCAGATCTATCAACTGGCGCCATTCGCCCTGATGATCCTGGTGCTGGCGCTGGTGAACGGGGCGACCAACCCTGCGGTCGCCCGCATCGCCGCCGGCCTGCCGGAGCCGCTGCGGCGCCCGGCGCTGTGGGCGCTGGGGCGCCTGTCGGTCGAAGCGCCGGCAGCGCTGGGGCAGTCGTTCGTCAGGCCATGAGCGCCGCAGCTCAGGCGAGGGTCTCGAACAGGATCGGCTGGGCGCCCTGCCACAGCACCGTCCGGCCCATGGCGGCAAGCTGCTCGTGGCCGTCGGTGAGCGTGATGAAATGGTTGCCGGCCAGCTGACCCATCTTGCTGGCGAAGCAGGCGCTGCCGTACGGAAACAGAATCTCGGTCTCGCTGATGCCGCCGGGATAGAACAGGATGTCGCCGCGCGAAGGATGGCTGGTATGGTTCTCGTGCGCCACGCCGAGCTGGAAGTCGCCGAGCGGGATCCAGCATGCCTCGCCGCTCCAGCGGGCATGGATGATCTGCTGGCGGTAGGGTAGCAGCTGGCGGAACGCGGCGCACGTCTGTGGCGCGGCGGCGTCCTCGAAGCGCGCGTGGAACTGGAATGGGCCGACGGTGATGCGCAACATGCTGATCGATGCTCCTGTGCTGATGCCGGCGTCTGACCGGCCCAGTATACCCGAGATGGCGCGCGATGGCTGAGGCGCGGCCGATCGTGGTGCTGGCGCTGGGGACGCGCGGCGATGTGGCGCCGATGCTGGCGCTGGCGCACGGCCTGCGCGCGGCCGGGCGCCCGGTGCGGCTGGTGACCTACGCGTCGGGGGTGGCGCTGGCGGCGGCGCATGGGCTGGCGGCGGAGGTGGTGCCCGGCGATCCGGCGCCGCTGTTCGAGCGCGCGGCGCTCCGGCGCGCACTGGTGGACGTCGCGAGCCATGCGACGGTGCGCTACTGGCTGGCGGCCCGCGCGGAACTGGCGCTGACGCTCGACGCCCTGCCGGCGCTGCTGCGCGGCGCGGCGCTGGTGGTGGTCGGGCTGGCGGGCCTGTGGGCGGATCAGGTGGCCGATGCCTGCGGCCTGCCGTGTGTGCGCGCGCTGCTGCAGCCGCTCGGGCCGACGCGGGCGTTTGCAGCGCCGTTGATGCCGTTCGATGCCCTGGACGCGCCGGCGCTGCGCCGGCACTCGCACCGGCTGGCGGCCCACGCGCTGTGGTGGCCCTGGGCGGCGACGATCCAGCGCTGGCGCCGCCGGCACGGCCTGCGTGGCGCCGTCGCGGCCGACTGGTGGCAACGGGCGCTGCGGCGGCAGGCGCCGCTGGTGTATGCCCACAGCCCGACGTTGCTGGCGCGCCCGCCAGACTGGCCGGCGGCCGCACAGGTGACCGGCGCGTGGCATCTGCCGGCGGACACCGCGGCAGCGCCGCCGTCGTGGCCGCCGGGCTCACCGCGGGTGGCGGTGGGGTTCGGCTCGATGGCGCGGCATCTGGCGCGCGGGCACGTGACGGCGCTGCTGGCGGCGCTGCTGGCGCGCGGTGCGTCGGTGATCGCCCAAGGGGCGCCGCTGCCGACGCCGCCCGGGGTGCGCTGGCTGGGCGCGGCGCCGCACGCATGGCTGTTCGCCGCCGCCGATGTGGTGGTGCATCACGGGGGCGCCGGCACCACACACGCCGCGGCGCGCGCCGGCGTGCCGATGGTCATCGCGCCGGTGGCCGTCGATCAGCGCTTCTGGGGGCGGCGTGCGATGGCGCTGGGCGTGGCTGCGCCGCCGCGGCCGCTCGCCAGCCTGGCGGCCGCCGACGCGCTGGCTGCGGCGGCGGTGGCGCTGGCCAGCGATCGGGCGGCGCGGCAGCGTGCGGTGGCGCTGGCCGGCCAGATCGCCGCCGAGGACGGTGTGGCGCTGGCGGTGGCGCGGATCATCGCACACGGCTGAGCGCGTCAGCCATCCACGCGCTCGAACACCAGCTGCCGGTACTGCAGCACGCCGGCGTGCAAGGCCGCCTGCAGCGCGATCGAGCCGAGCTGGCTGTGCGTCCGGCGCGCCGCCAGCGGCACGCGGCGCCCCAGCGCGATCACCAGCGCGGCCAGCGCCGACGGCACGGCGCGCGGCCGGGTGGCCGCCGTCAGGTCTTCGTCGCTGCAGCAGCGCAGCCCGTGGCGCCCGGCCAGCGCGATGACCGCGCGCGGCGAGCTCAGCGCCGGCGCGCACCAGCCACGCATCATGGTGGACGCCAGCGGATGATCGGGCGACGCCGCGGCGAGCACGTCATCGACCAGCACGACCTGGCCGCCGGGCCGCAGCAGCCGCGCGATCTCGCGCCACACCCGGTCGGGCTCGGCGGCATGCACCAGCGACTCGATGGCGGCGATCAGGTCGAACGGCCCGGCGAGCGGCAGCGCGTGATAGTCGGCCTCGAGCACGTGGCAGCGTTCGGCCAGCCGGTGCCGACGCACGGCGGCGGCGGCGATGCGCGCCTGCGCGCCGCTGATCGTCACGCCGACCAGCGCTGCCGGGCTGTGGCGCGCGATGGTGATCAGGCTGCCGCCCACGCCACACCCCAGATCCAGCGCACGCGGCACCTGGCCGCTGGCGTGCGCCAGCGCCGTGCAGCGCGCCGCCAGCCGCATGTTCACCGTCTGGAGCGCCTGCGCATGCGTGCGGGCACCATCGCTCCAGACCGCCCGATGCGTCGCCAGCGCCGCGGCCGCACGGCCGATGATGCGGAACAGCCGCGTATTCTGCTGATAATATGCCCGCACCGCGGCAGTACCCGGATGCATCGATCACCTCGCCGCGGTGCCGCACCGCTCAGCCCGACTGCACACCCTCCGACCAGAACGCCTCGATCCGGGCCGGCAGCGCCGCATGCTCCGGCTGCGCCAGCGTCGGATCCGCCTTGATGATGCGGCGCGCCTCCTGCTGCGCCGTCGGCAGCAGGCGTGTATCCGCCAGCTGCGCCGCACGGCCGATGACGTGGAACAGCCGCGTATTCTGCTGATAGTATGCCCGCACCACTCAGCCCGACTGCACACCCTCCGACCAGAACGCCTCGATCCGGGCCAGCAGCGCCGCATGCTCCGGCTGCGCCAGCGTCGGATCCGCCTCGATGATGCGGCGCGCCTCCTGCTGCGCCGTCAGCAGCAGGCGCGTATCCGCCAGCTGCGCCACCTTCAGGTCCGGCGTACCCGACTGCCGTGTGCCGAAGAACTCGCCCGGCCCGCGCAGCTCAAGATCGATCTCCGCCAGGCGGAAGCCATCGCGCGTCTGTTCCATCGCCTGCAGCCGGCGCGTCGTCACCTCGTTGTCGCGGTCGCTCACCAGGATGCAGAAGCTGGCATGCTGCCCCCGGCCGACGCGGCCGCGGAACTGATGCAGCTGAGCCAGGCCAAAGCGATCCGCGCCCTCGATCATGATCGTCGACGCATTCGGAATGTCGATGCCCACCTCGATCACCGCCGTCGCCACCAGGATGTCGAACGCATGATTGCGAAACGCCACCATCACCGCGTCCTTGTCGCGCGGCGCCATCTTGCCGTGGATCAGCGTGACGCGCAGCTCGGGGAACACGGCCTGCGACAGGCGCTGGTGCATCTCCTCGGCGCTCGGCAGATCGATCTTCTCACTCTCCTCGACCAGCGGGCAGATCACGAACACCTGGCGCCCGGCGGCGATCTCGCGGCGGATGTGACGATAGGCACGCTCACGGTCGGCGCTGCGGATCCAGCGCGTCCGGATCTCCTGGCGGCCGGGCGGCAGCTCATCGAGGATCGACGTATCGAGATCGCCGTGCAGCGTCAGCGTCAGCGTGCGCGGGATGGGGGTCGCCGTCATCACCAGCAGGTGCGGGTTGAACCCCTTGTCTTTCAGGCGCTGGCGCTGCTCGACGCCAAAGCGATGCTGCTCATCGACGATCACCAGACCAAGCTGGCGATAGGCCACCGATTCGCTGATCAGCGCATGCGTCCCGATGAGCAGATCGATGTCGCCCTGGGCCAGCGCGGCCAGCACGCGGCGCCGCGCCCGCGCGCCGAGGCCGCCGGTGAGCAGCGCCACGCGCACGCCGGCCGGGCCGAGATCGCCTTCGAACGCCAGGCCGAGCAGCGCGCGGATCTCGGCCAGGCGCTCGGCCGACGCGACGCCGTCGTCGGGTGGCGGCTGGCGCACCGGCACGCCGCTCAGCAACCCCTTGAGGCCACGGTAGTGCTGCTCGGCGAGGATCTCGGTCGGCGCCATCAAGGCCACCTGGAAGCCGCCGGCGATCGCCCGCAGCGCCGCCGCCGCGGCCACCGCCGTCTTGCCGCTGCCGACATCACCCTGCAGCAGGCGCGCCATCGGCACCGGCCGCGCCATATCGGCGCCGATCTCCTCGATGGTGCGCGCCTGGGCGCGCGTCGGCGCGAACGGCAGGCGCTGGAGGAACGCGCGATGCACCGCGGGGGCGTCGGCGATCGCATACCCGCTCGCCTGCTGCCACTCGGCCTTGCGGCGCAGCACGCCCAGCTGGATCAGGAAGAACTCGTCGAACCCCAGGCGGCGCCGCGCCCGCTCCAGCGCCGCCTGATCGGGCGGGAAGTGGACGTGGCACAATGCCTCGCCCAGCGGCACCAGCCCGGCGCGCTGACGCGTCGCCTCGGGCAGATGATCCACGACCAGCGGCGCCGCCCGCTCGACGACCTGCCGGATCACGCTGCGGGCGCTGCGCTCGACCAGTCCGCGGGTCAGCGGATGCACCGGGACGATGCGCCCGGCGTGCAGCAACTCAGCGTCGGCCTGCTGCCAGTCAGGGCCGGTCATCTGGCGCGCACCAAACGCCAGCTCGACCCGGCCGCTCACCACCAGCCGCATGCCGGGGCGCAGCTGGCGCGCCAGCCATGGCTGGCGGAAGAACACCGCCTTGAGCACACCGCTGTCGTCGGCGAGCAGCACCTCGGTGCCGCCTCCGCCGGCGCGCATCGTGAAGCTGCGCAGCTCGCGCACCTCGGCGACCACCGTCGCGACGGCGCCGGGGGTCAGCCGGGCGATCGGCAGCTGGCTGCTGAAGTCGTCGTAACGATGCGGCAGGTGGTACAGCAGATCATGCACCGTGTGTACGCCCAGGCGGCGGAACGCCAGCGCATTCTGGCGGCCGACGCTCTCGACCGCATCGAGCGGCGTCGCGAGTGTGAACGGCGCGGCTGCCGCCGGCTGGCTGGCGCGGGCACGGCGGGCCGGGCGTGGCGGTGGCGCCGCCAGCGTGGCGGGCAGGCTGCGCACGAGCGCGCGCAGTCGCACGATCGCCGCATCCAGGCGCTCGCGGCGCCCATCCGCGGGCAGGGCGGCATACTCGGCCAGCGCCACCAGCGTCACCCGGACGGCCTCGTGGCCCAGTGCGGCGTCGGCGTCGGCGCGCCACGCCGCCAGGAACCCGGCGAGACCGCCGGCATGGGCGCAGTCGTCATAGTCACGGCGCTGCTCGGCGACGAGCGCATGGCCGAGGCGGATGATCTGTTCGCGCGCGGGGTTCGCGCCGGCTGCTGCGGTCACGTGGTGCCCCGCAGCGCAGTGATCGCGAGCGCGCCGGGCCCGGCGTGCGCCCCGAGCACCGCGCCGATCTGCACCAGCCCGATCTGCGCGCGCGGATGCAGCCCGGCGGCGGCACACGCATCGGCCAGCCGCGCCGCCACGTCGGGCTCGGTGCTGTACATTACGTCCAGCCGGCTGAACGGCGCCTGCGCCGCCGCCAGGTCGACCAGGCGCTCGAGCGCCCGCCGCCGCGTGCGCGGCCGGTCGACGGCGCGCAGCGTGCCGTCGGCCACCGCGAGCACCGGCTTGATGTCGAGCAGCCCGCCGAGCAGCGCCGACACGCGGCCGATGCGGCCGCCGCGTTCGAGGTAGCGCACCGTATCCAGCGCCACCAGCGCCATCGTCTGCTCGCGCCGCCGTTCAAGCTGCGCGACGATCTCGGGCAGCGTGGCACCCGCCGCGTCGAGCCGCAGCGCCTCGAGCGCCAGGTAGCTGATCGGCAGCGCAATCGACCGGCTGTCGAGCACTGCGATCTGCGCCGCAGGCAGCAGCGCCGCCGCCTGGCACGCCGCACCGTACGTCGCGCTCAGCGCCTGCGACACCGTGATCGCCAGCACTGGCGTGCCGTCGGCCGCGGCGCTGCCCAGCGCCGCGGCGAACATGCCCACCGTCGGCGCCGCCGTGCGCGGCAATGCGTCCGCATGCGTCAGCCAGGCATAGAAGGCATCGCGGCTGATATCCACATCGTCGCGCAGCGTCTCGTCACCACGATGCAACAGCACCGGCACCACCGTCAGCGCGCCACTCGCCCGCAACCCCGGCGGCACATCGGCAGTGCTGTCGACCACCACTCGCAGCATCGACCCCTCCCACCGCCGGACATCAGCCGCCCAGGCCCTCGAACACCGCCACCCCCATCGCGCCCGGCCCGAGATAGGCGCCGATGCTCGGGCCGAACTGGGCGATCCGCACCTGCTCGCGCGGAAAGATCGGCTCGACCTTGTCGAGCAGCTTGTCGACATCCTCCGGCGTCGTCGAGAACAGCGCGACCACCTCCTGGACGCTCGGGAAGTCCTCGATGAAGGTGAACAGCCCTTCGATCGCCTTGGCGCGCGTGCGGGTACGCTCGTACGGCACGATCTCGCCGTCGTCGAGCAGCATCAGCGGCTTGATGCGCGCCATCGAGCCGAGCACGGCCGTCGCCAGGCCGAGGCGGCCGCTGCGTTCGAGATACTCCACCGTATCGACGAAGAAGACGATGTGGCAGTGCTGCATCAGCCGCCCGATCAGCGACGTGAGCTGTGCCGGCGTCGCGCCGTCGCGCACGGCGCGGGCGGCGTGCTCGATCACCAGGCCGAGCGCCATCGATGCCAGCTTGCTGTCGATGATCTCGATGCGCGTCGCCGAGGCGGGCATCTGTGCGCGCGCCTGCACGGCTTCCTGATAGACGCCGCCCAGCCGGCTCGACAGGTGGATCGAGTAGATGTAGTCGTACTCGCCGGCGAGCCGCCGGTATACCTGGCGAAACTGGAGCGCGGTGGGCGACTGCGCCTGCAACTCGGCATGCTCCTCGGTGAGCAGCGTATAGAACTGCTCGTTGGTCAGGTCGATGCCGGCGCGGAACGTGTGCTCGTCATCATACAGCGTCATCGGCACGATCTCGATGCCGAGGTCGTGCGCGACGCCCAGCGGGATGTCACAGGTGCTGTCAGTGACGATCTTGATGCGTGACACAGGATCCATCCTTACTGCTCTGGTCGCTCATTCGATGGCGAGGAGATAGCGCGGCGCCGCCTGGCCACCGTCGAGCGTCACGATGCGCGGTGTGGCGCGATGGCGCGCGATGGCGGCGCACAGCCGCAGCACCTCGTCGGGTGACGCGGCGGCGCCGGTGGAGATGCTCACCAGCTCGGCGTCATCGAGCCAGGCGTGCGTGGCACAGCCATCGAGCAGCGCATCGACGGCATCATCGGTGATGCTGCCGTCGGGCCCGACGAGCAGTGCGCGCGTGCCGACGATATCGATGCTGGCGACGGCGACGCGCGCCAGTGCGGCGCGCATCGTCGCGGCGGCCTCGGCGAGCGTCGCGTGGGCATCAAACGCGAGCGCGGCGGCGAGCGCGTGGGCCGGCGTGGCACAGGGCAGCCAGGCGATGGGCGCGGGGCCGAGTTGGTACCAGGCGGCGCGACGCTCGCTGAGCACGATCGCCGGCTGCGTGGCGCGGGCCAGCAGCGCCTCGGCGATCGCGGCATCGCCCGCAGCGCCATCGGGCACGACCGTCGCGCCGAGCGCGCCGAGCAGCGCGGCAAATCCATCGCCGGCGACGGCTGCGACCAGGCCGAGCGGCAGGTCGTCGGTGCGGTGGCGCTGCTGGCGGCACTGCTGCGCCATGTTCTGGATTTCGATGCGGTCGAGCTCGCCGAGCGCGGCGGCGGCATCGAGCGGCTGGCCGGGGTGGGCGGTGTGCAGGTGGGCGCGAATGCGCGGTGCGGTGCCGGCGATCGCCAGCGAGTCGCCCAGTGGCGCCAGCGCGCGGCGCACCTGCTCGGGCGTGATCTCGGCGGCGGTGATCATCAGGTTGACGCAATAGCCGGCCGGGCCGGCGGCGCTGCGCCGCGGCCGGGGTGGCGGCGGCGCGGTGGCCGCCAGCGGCCGCCCGTGGGCCAGCGCGGCCCACGCCTCGAGCAGCAGCGCCCAGCCATGGGCGCCGGCATCGACGACGCCAGCCTCGCGCAGCACGGCGAGCTGCTGGGGCGAGCGCTCGACCGCCTGCCGTGCGGCGTGCCAGGCGCGCTCGAGCGCGATCGCCAGGCTGGCGGGCGCGGGATCGAGCGCCGCGGCCGTCGCGCGGATGCCGCTCAGGATGGTGCCGTCGACCGGGCTGGCGACGGCGGCGTCGGCAGCGCACGAGGCGGCGCGGAGTGCGGCGGCCAGATCGCCAGCCGTGAGCGTCGGCGCGTGCGCCAGCGATTGGGCCAGCCCGCGCAGCGCCTGGGCCAGGATGATCCCGGAGTTGCCCCGCCCATGCTGGAGCGCGCCGTCGGCCAGCGCCCGGGCGACCCCGCCGAGGGCGTCGGATGCCGGGAGCGCCGCGACGATGCCGCGCAGCGTGTGCGCCAGGTTGGTGCCGGTGTCGCCGTCGGGCACCGGAAAGACGTTCAGCCCGTCCAGGTAGGCACGATGGACCTCGATGTGGCGCGCTGCCATGTGCAGCGCCTGCGCGAACTGCGCGCCGTCCCACTGCTCGTCGCTCACGACGCCTGTACCCCTTGCAGTGCGAGCATCACGCGCGCGTCAAGGCGAAACGTGCGCGCGACGCGGCGGGTGATCCGCTCGCGGATATCGTCGGTGGCCGCCTCGATCGCAACGCCGCTCACCAGAATCAGCCCGATCTCCAGCGTGACGCCCGCACCATCGTCGTGGACGGCCACGCCGCGCCAGGCGTCGGGCCAATCGAGCGCCAGCATGCTGCGTGGCCTGGTCAGCGCGACGACGTGGGGATGGGTGCGCAGCTCGGCGGCGACTACCCGCGCGATGGCGCGCGGCAGGACGGCGATGCTGCCGGGGGTGTCGCGTGCATCGGCCATCACGCCCACCGTGGTTGCAGACGCCCGGCGGATGTGGTACTATGTGCGGCGATTGCGACTGGCCGATCCAAGAGAGTGAGAACCCCCATGGCAAAGTGTGAAGTCTGCGCCAAAGGCGTCACGTTTGGACGCAATATCCGCCACCAGGCGTCGGGTGGCTGGGCACGCCGCGCGCCGAAGACCAACCGGACGTTCAAGCCAAACGTGCAGCGGGCGACAGTCACCGAGGGCGATCGCCGGGTGCAGATCAACGTGTGCACGCGCTGCCTCCGATCCATGTACCGATTGCGCTGAACCGCGGCAGCGTCTGCGACACACGGGTCGGAGCATGCTCCGACCCGTCGTTATGTCCCGTTGCGTGCGCCACCCATCACGGCCCATTATAGGGCAGACGGGCCGGCGCTGCAACCGGCGGCGGCGCGGTGATCACGACCGGCAGGCGTACGACGTCGTCGGCGGGGCGCTGGCCGGCGACGCGCAGCGGAACGCGATCGAGCGCCGGCCAGCGGTACATGCCGACGAGCAGCGTGTAGTCGCCGGGCGGCAGGTCTGGCGGAATGGCCAGGCGGCGCGCATCGAGGATGTGCGTATCGGCGCGCCAGGTGGCGGTGGGCGTCGCGCCGGCACCCGGCGGCCCATCGAACTGCGCCACGCGCGTGCCGCTGGCGTCGAGCAGATGCAGCAGCACCGAGCGCTCCTCGCTGCCGGCGCGGTCGGCACGCCAGGCGAGCAGCAGGTCGAGCGCGCCGCCGGGGGCGGCGCGCAGTGATGTCGGCCAGTACCCCAGCAGCGTCGCGTCGTCGGCCAGACGCGCCCCGAGCGGCTGGTCCGGCGCGGGCGGCAGCGCCACCAGCGTCTGGGCCCGATAGGTGCCCACCGCATCGATCCGGCCGTCCTCGTGGATCGTGAACTGAAACAGCGGCGGCGGCGTCGCCAGCACGGTGGCACCAGCGCCGAGCTGAAGCCGCGCGAGGTAGCTGCCGGGGCGCAGGCCGGCGAATGAGACGCCCAGCGGCAGCGCGACGCCATCGAGCGTGCCACGCATCGCGCCGTCGCGCAGATCCAGCGACAGCGCCAGCGCGCCGGCGCTGTCGGGCGGCAGGCTGACGCCGTACCAGCCATACTGCACCCCACGCGCCGCGTCCCAGATGTCGATCGCCAGCTGCACCGGCCCGACGCGATCGAGGCGCACCTGCGCGTCGGTCTGCACCACGAGGCCGTCGGCACGGCTCACGACAGCCAGCACCGTCGCGCCCGGATACTCCCGTACGCCAGCATCGCCGCCCGTGCGATAGGTCAGCCCCCGCAGGATGAGCGGTGCCGTCGCGGGCGCGGCGAGCTCCAGCGCCGGCGGCACCGCAGCCAGCGTCACCACGCTCACGCCGGCCGGCAGTATGAGCCGCTGCGCGCCGAGGCGCACCTCGCCCGCGGCGAAGGCGGCCAGCTCGACATCGAGCGCCACCGTGCCCGGCGGCGGCGCTGGCACCACCGTGGCGGTGCTCCCAGCCGCCAGCAGGCGCCCGTCATCGGTGCGCCCGAGCACATCCGCCGCGCGCCGATACAAGGCAAACGACCCACCGCGCCAGAGTGCGCCGTCGTACCCCAGGGCGGTGGGATCCTCCCGGGCATGCAGCAGCGCGTAGTCGGGCAGCAGCACGCCGGCGGGCCGGTCGTACGAGCGATAGGCGGTGCGCAGGCTGCCGCGCACCACCGCGTGGTCGAGCGCATAGGCCGCGATGCCCAGCGTCGGCCCGCGCAGCCGCGAGTCGCCGCTGAGCAGCACCGTCGCGCCGGGCGGCACCAGCTGGCGCAGCGCCAGCAGCGCCGGAACCTCGCCGGCATACAGGCCGGGCGCCTGCAGATGGCGCTGGACCACCTGGAGCTGGCCGGCCAGCAGGGCGCCGAACAGCGCCAGCAGCGCGGCGTCGAGCGGCAGCCGCCGGCGGCCGGTCAGGTGCTGGCGCGCGGCGGCCCAGCCCGCGATGATGATGCCGTACGCCACCGCCACAGCGTAGGCCGCCCCCTTCATGAAAGCGTAGGGATAGGCCTGGCCGAACTGGAGCCACGCCAGGTAGGCCAGCGTCGCCGCACCGGCCGCCAGCCAGCGCACCCGTGCCGCGCCCGCGGCGCGCGGCAGCACCAGCCCGGCCAGCAGCAGCCCGCCGGCCAGCAGCAGCGCCGGCATGCTCCAGGGCGGCGGCACCGGCGCCACCCCCGGCGCGAACGCCGTGATGCCCAGCACCTCGTCGGCGCCGATGAACCGGAATACCCCCAGGCTGGTGACCTGGCCGGCGTAGCGCCAGGCGAAGCCTGCCAGATAATCGCGCGCCAGCGGCACCGCAGCCACCATGCCGAGCGCCGCCAGCGCCGCCGCGGCGCCCAGCACCCGCCGCAGTTGGCCCGGCGCCTCGTGCCGCGCCTGCAGCAGCCGCAGCGCGCCGGCCGCCAGCGCCAGCGGCGCCCACAGCGTCAGCGCCGCATAGTAGGCCACCGCCTGCGCCATGACGACCAGCGCCGCCAGCAGCAGCTCGGGCCAGCCGCGCCAGCCGCGCCCCGCCGCCGCATCGACCGCCGCCAGCGGTATCGTCAGGCTCAGCCACAGCAGCGGCCAGCCCGCCAGCTGGTTGTTGAAGTTGAAATAGCTGACCCACAGCAGCAGCGCGCCGGCCGACGCCAGCGCACCACCCAGCAGGGCCGCGCTTCGGCCCAGGCCCATCGTCGCGCGCAGCCAGACCACCAGCGCGGCGATGCCCAGCGCGCGGAACCAGGCCAGCAGCGGCGCGAAGCTCGCCAGCGCCTCGCCGCGCAGCACGGTATCGACGGCCGCCTGCACCAGCGCGAAGCCCAGCGTCATGCCGATCGCTGGCGGGTCCTGCACCAGATCGCGCAGCGGGTTGTCCGGCGCCGCGGCGATCGCGCGCACCGGGCCATGCAGCAGATAGCGCGCGGTCGCCAGCGAGGACTCGGCGTCCCAGCCGGCACCGATGATGCCGATCTGCCCGTGGGCCAGCAATGGCCAGATGCCCACCAGATACGTGGCCACCAGCAGCAGCCACAGCAGCCCGTCGGGCTGCAGCGCACGCCAGCGCGGCGGGCCACGCCGCCGCCATGCCAGCAGGTTCGCGCCGCCGGCCGCGAGCAGCACAGCCGGCAGCGCCGCCGCGACGCCCCAGGCGCCCGACACCGCCAGGTACAGCGCCACCATCAGCGCGGCGATGCCCACCAGCGGCGTCAGGGCGCGCTGGTGAGGCCGCAACGCCGCCGGCAGCGCCAGCCGCACCAGCCCCCAGCCACACCAGCCCGCCAGCAGCGTCGCCACCAGCGGCACCAGCACCACTGCCACGAGCCCGTCCCACGGCCCGCCGGCCAGGCCCATCAGCTCCCTCCCCGACGACATCGCTGCATCACGTCACCGCGCGGCGCTGCGCCGCGAACGCCTGGTAGTGGCCATCCACCACCGCACGCCGCAGCCGGTCGGCGGTCTCCCACACATCGACGAACCGGGTCGTCAGCGGGCTCATGCCCAGGCGGATGTTGTCCGGCTCGCGAAAATCCGGAATGACCGCGAGCCGTTCGATCAGGGCGCGGTTGATCTGGTAGCCGGCCGGGTGCCGCACGCTCACGTGGCCGCCGAGCCGCGCCGGATCGCGCGGCGAGCCGAGCGTGTACCCGACCGGCGCCAGCAGCGCGTCGAACAGCTCGATCGCGTACCCGGTCAGCGCCAGCGACTTGGCACGGATCGCGGCGATGCCGACCTCGGCCAACTGCTCGACCGCCGGCTCGATGGCCGCCAGCGCCAGGATCGGCGGCGTCCCGGCCAGAAACCGCGCGATGCCGGCGGCCGGCGTGTAGTCGAGCGCAAAGCCGAACGGCTGGTGCTGGCCGAACCAGCCCCAGATCGGCGAGAGCGCCTGCTCGTGCCATGCCGCATTGACGTAGACGTAGCCCGGCGCGCCCGGCCCGCCATTCAGGTACTTGTAGCTGCAGCCGACGGCGAAATCGACCCGGCAGGCATCGAGCTCGATCGGCAGGACGCCGGCCGAGTGGCTCAGGTCCCAGATCACCAGCGCGCCGGCGGCGTGGGCGGCCGCGGTGATCGCAGCCATGTCGTGGATGGCGCCGCTCTTGAAGGCGACATGCGTCAGCATCACGACGGCGGTGTCGTCGTCGATGGCGTCGGCCAGGTCGGCCGCGCTGATCGTCAGGCTGTCGTGCGATGGCACCAGCCGCAGATGGTGCCGCCCGCCGAGCAATGCCGCACACCCCTGTGCCAGGTACAGATCCGACGGAAAATTCAACACATCACTGACGATCGTCCGACGCTGCGGGCGCAGCGCCAGCGCCGCCAGCAGCACCTTGAACAGGTTCACCGACGTCGAGTCGCACATCACGACCTGGCCCGCGGCGGCTCCCAGCAGCGTGCCGAGGCGGTCGCCGATGCGCTGCGGCGCCTCGTACCAGCCGGTCCCCCAGCCACGGATCAGCTGCGTGCCCCACTCGTCCTCGACGACCCGGCGCAGGTGCGTCATGGTGGCGCGCGGCAGCCGCCCCAGCGAGTTGCCGTCCATGTAGATCGGATCGCTGTCCGCCGCGACGAACTGCTCGCGGGCGGCCGCCAGCGGATCGGCCGCATCGCGCGCCAGCGCCGCGGCGCGATCGGGCATCAGGGCCATCACTGGCCCCCGCCGAGCGGTGCGGCGATACGGTCGATGATCCAGCCCTCCGCCTCCGCCACAGCGACATCCAGCGCCACCTCGGCGCTCGCCGGATGCTTCTGCGACGGCGCCCGCATCACCGTCATGCCGCCCGTCAGGCGGCCCGCCGTCTCGACCTGGACATACAGCGGCTGGAACGTCAGCAGATCCGGGCGCAGCAGCGCCGCAGCCGCCAGCGGATCGTGCAGGTCGGTCTGGCCCTGGCGCTGGAACCGCGGATAGCGCTCGACCTGCCCGGCGACCGCATCGTGATAGGGGGTGTGCCGGGCGCGCAGGCGTGCGACGTCTGCCTGGCGGATGCTGACGCGCGTGGTGACGTCGAGCGGCACCAGGCGGATCGGGGCGCCGGAGGCGAACACGATCGCCGCCGCCTCGGGATCGCAGACAATGTTGTGCTCGGCGACCGGCAGGCTCAGGGTGGCGGGGCCGCGCGCCACGCCGCCCATCAGCATGAAGCCGGCGGCGGCCTGGGCGATGCGCGGCTCGCGGCTGAGCGCCAGGGCAATGTTGGTGAGCGGGCCGATCGCCAGGATGGTGATCTCGCCGGGATGCGCCATCACGGTGCGCACGATCAGATCGACCGCGTGCTCATCGACGACGCCCGCCGGGCGCTCGTCGGGGTGCAGCAGCCCGACGCCTTCGTGGCCCTCCCAGTAGATCGCGCGCTGGCGCATCAGCGTCTCGCGGGCGCCGAGCGCGATCGGCACGCCGGTGGTGCCATGCAGCGCAAGCTGCTGCGCCACGATGCGCGAACGCAGCACCACGTCGCCATAGACGCACGTCACCGCCTCGAGACGGATCTCGGGCGAGCCGAGCACCAGCGCCAGCGCCAGGCAGTCATCGACGTCGGTGCCGATGTCGGTGTCGAAGATGATCCGCATGCCTTGCCCTCCTGCTTGCATCACCGCGTGATGCCGCCCAGCGCGGCGACGACGGTGTCGCTATCATACACGCAGCCGCCCCAGACGCCACCGCTGGCGGTGACCAGCGCCGCCCACAGGCGGGTGTCGTCGGGCAGCGCCGGATGCGGCGCGAGCTCGGGGTGTGGCGGCCGCGCGGCGAGCAGCGCCGCCGCCGCCGCAGGCTCGAGCGCGCCCGCTGCGGTGCCCACCAGGTCGACATGCCCGGTGAGGCCGATGCGATCGATCTCGATGGCGATCTCGTCGCCGTCGCGCAATCGCCCGAGCGGCCCGCCGGCGAGCGCCTCCGGGCCGATATGGCCGATGCACGCGCCGGTGCTCACCCCCGAGAAGCGCGCGTCCGTCAGCACGGCGACCTCTTTGCCCCAGCGCACATGCTTCAGCGCCGACGTGATCTGGTAGATCTCCTCCATGCCGGTGCCGAGTGGCCCACAGCCGATCAGCACGACGATGTCGCCCGGCCGTACTGCCGGCTCGCTCAACCCCTTGATCGCCTGGATGGCGGCACGCTCGCGCGTGAAGACGCGCGCCGGGCCCCGCCTGCGATAGACGCCGTCGGCATCGACGACGGTCGGATCGATGGCCGTGCTCTTGATCACGCTGCCCTCGGGCGCCAGATTGCCCCGCGGAAACGTCACCGTGCTGGTGAGGCCGCGCCGGCGCGCCCGGTCGGGATCCATGATCACATCATCCGGGTCGATCCCGTCGCGGTCGCGCAGCAGCTGACGCACCAGCGCGCGGCGCGGCGAGTCCTGCCACCAGTCCAGCACCGTCCCGAGCGTCTCGCCGCTGACCGTCTGCGCCCGCTCGCGCACCAGGCCGCGGCGGCGCAGGTGCAGCATCACTTCGGGGACGCCGCCGGCGAGGAACAGTTGGACGGTGACGTGATTGCGCGGGCCATTGGGCAGCACGTCGACCAGCCGCGGGACGCTGCGGTTGATGGCGGCCCAGTCGTCGATGGTGGGGCGCCGCAGGCCGGCGGCGTGGGCGATCGCCGGGATGTGGAGCAGCAGGTTGGTCGAGCCACCCATCGCCGCATGGACGACCATGGCATTCTGCAGGGCATCGTCGTCGAGGATGTCGCGGGTGGTGCGGCGGGCGCGCTGCAGTTCCAGCAGGGCCGTGGCGCTGGCGCGCGCGGCGGCGAGCCAGATCGGCTGCCCGCTCGGCGCCAGGGCGGTGTGGGGCAGCGCCAGCCCCAGCCCCTCGGCGACGGCCTGGGCGGTCGCGGCGGTGCCGAAGAACTGGCAGCCGCCGCCGGGCGAGGCGCAGGCCCGGCAGCCGAGGGCGGCGGCCTCGGCCAGCGTGATCGCACCGTGGGCGTAGCGTGCGCCGATCGTCTGGACGGTGCCGGCGTCCTCGCCGTCCTCGGCGGGCAGCGTGACGCCGCCGGGCACCAGGATCGTCGGCAGGGTGTGGCTGCCGGCCAGCGCCATCAGCATCGCCGGCAGACCCTTGTCGCAGGTGGCGACGCCCAGCACGCCGTGGCGCGTGGGCAGCGAGCGGATCAGCCGCCGAAACACGATCGCCGCGTCGTTGCGGTAGGGCAGGCTGTCGAGCATGCCTTCGGTGCCCTGCGAGCGGCCATCGCAGGGGTCGGTGACGAAGCCGGCGAATGGCATGCCGCCGGCGCCGCGGATGGTCTGCGCCGCGGCTTCCATCAGCAGCCCGACTTCCCAGTGGCCAGTGTGGTAGCCGAGCGCGATCGGCCGGCCGTCGGGCGCGCGGATGCCGCCCTGCGTGCTGAGGATCAACACCTGCGGCCGGTTGAGCTCGTCGGGGTCCCAGCCCATGCCGACGTTCTGGCTCCAGGCGAACAGGTTGCCGCTCGGCTCGTGGAGCAGCATCTCGTGGGTCAGTGGCAGCGCGCCGGCCGGCCCGGCGGCGCGGGTGGCGAGCAACGGCTCGGCTTCGCTCAGCCCGAGGAGTGTCTCGAGTCGGTGTGGCATCGCGCGATCCTCCGGCATGGCTGACGGTGTGTGCGTGCCGCGCTGCATTCGGGCGGGTGGCACCAGCACGCGTGCCGCATTCTAGCATACGCCGCCGCTGCGTTCCACGGGCGAGCCACGGGCGGGTCCAGGCATGCGTTGTCAGGCTGTGCCGTGGCTGCTGCCGCCTGACGCCGGTAGCGGCGCCGGGGCGGCGGGCGCAGGCGCAGTGCGTCGTCCCGGCGGTCGCGGTTCCGCCAGGCGCGGACGACGGCCACCGCCTCGGCGCCTGGTACGTCCCAGGGCATGCCGGCGGGCGTGAGCCGTGCGCTCACCCGGTGCTGCCAGGCGCGCTCCGCCGTGCCGCTGCCCACCGGCAGCCCGCGGGCGCGGGTGGTACGGGTTGTGGTGAGCAACGAATCGTACCTCCTTCCGGCGGCGCGCTCAACGCGCTGTCAATGCATGCCTGCACCCGCCACGGGCCGCCCCGCCGTGCGGGTGCCTACGATGTAGGCAATCCCGTCGGAGCACCCCGTGCGGCTGCCCCGGGTTGCGCTCCATGCGCATCACGGTGCGGCGGCGCACCTCTGGCATGATTGTGAGCACCACGCCCCCGACGGCGCGCCGTCGCCCCTGAAGTGCCGGGGCCAGGGCCACCTGCGCGGCCTGCCGCCATCGCCCGCGGCCGCACATCCAGCAGCGTGGGCACATCGGGCGGAAGCGCGTCATGCAGATCGGGGTTCACCACATCCATGCGGGGTGGCGGCGCATCCGCGCCTGCGCCGGCCAGCAGCACCTCCACCCTCAGGCATGTTCCACCGAGCCCTCCTGGGCTTCGGCGTTGCGCGTGAGGGTCGACGTCGGGCGCTTGCAGACAGAGCCGAGGGCATCGAGCCGCAAACGGACCGTTTCGGTCGACACGGCGATGCCGGTGCTGCGCCCCGGGCAGGTGGCCGGCAGCGGGGTGGATTGACGCCGGCCACGCGCCGGGCGATACTCAGCGGCGTGCGCCGGGCGCGCGCCGTACCTGCGCGCGCCTGCATCACGCTGCGGCCAGGCGGCCGGAAGGAGCATGGGATGACGGAACCCGAACGCAACGCCCACCATCAGCCGGTCGGTGCGCGCCTCGACGGCTGGACGCCACCGCCGGCGCCGCCACGCACCGCCCTCACCGGTCGCAGCGTCGCGGTGGTGCCGCTCGATGTGCAGGCCCACGCGGCGGCGCTGGATGCAGCCTTCGCCGACGATGACGCCTCGTGGACGTACCTGCCCTATGGGCCGTTCGCCGATCCCGACGCCCACGCCGAATGGCTGACGACGGCGGCGGCGCAGTCGGACCCGCTGTTCTTCGCGCTCTGCACCCCCGCCGGCGTGGCCGTCGGGCTGGCAAGCTACCTGCGGATCGCTCCCTCAGCCGGCAGCATCGAAGTCGGTCACATCCATCTCGGCCAGCAGGCGCAGCGCAGCCGGCTCGCCACCGAGGCGATGTTCCTGCTGATGCGCCAGGCCTTCGCGCTGGGCTACCGCCGCTACGAGTGGAAATGCGATGCGCTCAACGCGCCATCGCGCGCCGCCGCCGTGCGGCTGGGGTTTGCCTTCGAGGGCATCTTCCGCCAGGCGGCCGTCGTGAACGGGCGGAACCGTGACACCGCCTGGTATGCGGTGATCGACCGCGAGTGGCCGGCGCTCGAACAGGCATTCCTGGCATGGCTCGACCCGGATACCTTCGATGGGGCGGGGCGGCAGCGCCGGTCGCTCAGTGCCCTGACCCGGGCCGTGCGGCAGTCGCTCGACTGACCCCGCGCGCCCGCGCCGTGCGGCTGGTCAGGTGCCGCTGCGCCACATCACCCGAACGCCAATCGCCGGGCTTGTGCCGGCAGGCGGCACGTGCACCAGCATGCCGCGGTGAACCTGGTGCCCGGCGGTGCTGAATGCGCCGCCCCGCGCGATCGGGCGGGGGCCGTCGATCCACTCCCACACGTTGCCGAGCATGTCGAGCGCGCCGAACGGGCTGGCACCGGCCGGGTAACGCCCGACGGGCGTGGTGTCGTCGGGCGGCAGTCCGCCGCCATACAGCAGCGCCTGGCTGAACCACAGGTTGGCCCGGTGCGCAGCGGGTGGCTCGTGCCCCCACGGATACGGGCGTCCGTCGTCGCCGAATGCCGCACGCATCCACGATGCGTCGTCTGGCAACAGGCCGCCGACCCAGTCGGCGTATGCGCGGGCGTCGCCGATGCGCACCTGGACGACCGGGTGCTCGGCGTAGGCGGGCAGCCTGAGCCGGGCGCCGCCCCGGCCATCCGGCTCCGGGCATACGCCGGCATCGACGGCGCGCCGGTACATGGCGTTGGTCACCGGCGTGCGCATGATCTGGAACGCGCTGATCGCGCCACTCGCGGGGATGTCGACATATGAACCACCATTCCGGTCGCGAGCCAGCGTGTCGGCGGCTGCAGGCGCGACAGCCACGTCCTGATGCGCCACGCGATCGGCATCTGCCGACACCACGACCATGCCGGTATCGGTCGGTGTCGTGGCCCGTCTGTCGAACAGTTGGCGCAGCGTGCGCCACCACGAGCATTGCATCGCGGCCTCCACGGTTCTGGTACGGCGAGCCGGTGTGCTCAGCACCATCATACCACCGCCATGCCATCAGCGCATCGCCCGGCGCTGCGCCGCGCGGGATGCCGGCCAGGCTGTGCGTTCGGCCCGCATCACACGTGATCTGCCTGATCACCTGCGATATCGGCCCAGGGGATCGGACTCACATCATCGTGCCTGATCGTCCGGCTGGCTGTGCGATCGATGCGCATGATCAGGCGACACGCCGGATCCGGGCAGGTCGTCCGCGCATCAGTCTCGATCCAGTCGGCCGGATGATTCTGCCGCTGCTTCGCCGGCAACAGCGGCAGCGTCGCCTGCAGCGCATAGATGCAGAACGTCTGGCCGGCCGGCAGGGCGAGTTTGCCGCCCTGCAGCATGAAGCGATCGCCGACCGCCATCGCGCAGGTGCAGTGACCCGCGATCTGCTCGACGACGACCGTCAGGTCGTACAGCGTGAAGGTATCGGTCGCTGCCGGCTGATCCATCGCTGGCCTCCCCCGTGATGCTGCATCGTCACAGCATGCGCCCATTCTACGCGACGCGCCAACCGCCGGCTGCGGGCCCGGGCGGGCGGCACGTTGACAGCGCTGCCGCGATCGGTGATGATGGCGCGCAGCAACCTGTCACGGTGAGCACGCCATGCGACTCTCGATCGCCTTCCAGACCGACAAGCCGCTCGCTGCCTACGGCCCGCTGGCGGCGCAGGCCGAGGCCTACGGCTTCGACATGGTGACCGTCTACAACGACCTGTACTTCCAGCCGGCGTGGCTGCCGCTGCTGGAGATCGCCCGTGCGACCAGCCGGATCCGGCTCGGCGTGGCCGCGGTCAATCCATTCACCTGCCATCCGCTGGCCATCGCCGGCAACATCGCGCTGATCGACGAGGCGGCGGGCGGGCGGGCGACGCTCGGCATGGCGCGCGGCGCCTGGCTCGATGCCATCGGGATCGAGCCGGAACATCCGGTCGCCGCGCTGCGCGAGGCGCTGGCCTGCGTGCGCCACCTGCTGCGGCGCGATCCCGCCCCGTTCGCCGGCGCCTGCTTCACGCTCGCCGGCGGCGCCACGCTGCGCTGGCCGGTGCTGCGCGACACCGTCCCGTTCCTGCTCGGTTCGTGGGGGCCGGACACCATCCGTGCCTGCATCGAACACATCGACGCGGTGAAGATCGGTGGCAGCGCCAACCCGGCGGTCGTGCCGCACTTCCGGCGCATCATCGACGCGGCGGCGGAGCGTGTCGGCCGCGATGGCGCCGGGATCGAGATCGTCGTCGGCGCCGTGTGTGTCGTCGATGACGACGCCGCCGCCGCCCGGGCGCTGGCGCGACGCGAGGTCGCGCTCTACCTGCCGGTCGTAGCCGGGCTCGACCCGACCCTCGCGCTCGATCCCGAGTTGCTGGCGCGGCTGCGCATGGCTGCGGCCCGCCACGACCACGCCGCCGCCGCCGGGCTGATCTCCGATGATCTCCTGCGCCGCTTCGCCTTCGCCGGCGCGCCGGCCGACGTCGCCGCACAGGCGGCGGCATTGTTCGAGGCCGGGGCCGGACGCGTCGAGTTCGGCACCCCGCATGGCATCGCGGCCGCCCGCGGGCTCGCACTCCTGGGCACGGCGGTCGCCCCTGCGCTGCGCCGGCGGTGACCGGCAGCGCGACGAATCCGGCACTCTGGCGAAAGGATGGCTCACCGATGACCACGCACGACGACGATCTGCGGCAGTATGTCGAACCACACCCGGGCGTCCACGTCATCCGCGGCGGCGGGCCGACCAGCCGCGCCTGGAATGGCATCCGCTACAAGACCGGGCTATCGGCGCGCAATACCAGCGCCCGCGACCTCTCGATGAATGTGGCGACGGTTCCGCCGGGCGCCGTGGCGTATGCCCACATCCACGACGGATTCGAGGTGATGCTGTTCATCCTCGAAGGGCGCGTGCGGCACATCTTCGGCGCCGACCTCGAGCACAGCGTCGACAACGAGGCGGGGGATTTCATCTACATCGAGCCAGGGATCCCACATGAGGTCTACAACATCGGCGATGGGCCACTGGTGGCGGTTGTGGCGCGTTCGGCCGCCGACGAGTGGGACCGCATCATCGATCACCCGTCGGATGCGCGGACGCGCGACGGCATCCCGCCCCGCCAGCCGGCGTGATCGCCGCCGCCCACCGGGCTGCGCCCGCCCGCGGGCATGGTACGATATGGCAGCACAGGAGACATCATGCCACTGGTCATGCCCGCGCCGCTCGCCGGCTACGTCGGCCAGATCTTCGCCGCCGCCGGCGCCCCGCCGCCGCACGCCGCGGCCGTCGCCGAATCGCTCGTCGCCAGCAACCTCGTCGGCCATGATTCGCACGGCGTCGTGCGCGTACCGCAGTATCTCGCCAGCATCGCCCGTGGCGAAACCGACCCGGCCGCGGTGCCATACGTCGCCCGCGAGCGCGGCGTGGTGGCAGTCATCGACGCGCAGCGCGGGTTCGGCCAGCTGGCGGCGCGCGTCGCGATCGGCGAGGCGATCGGGCGGGCACAGCGCCACGGCCTGTCGGCGGTCACCATCGAGCGCTGCAGCCATGCCGGCCGCATGGGCGAGTGGGTCGAGCTCGCCGCCGCCGCTGGGCTGATCGGGCTGGCATTCTGCAACGCCGGCCGGCCGCTGGGGCCGGTCGCGCCGCATGGTGGCGCCGGGCGCGCGCTCGGCACCAATCCGGTGGCCGCCGCCATCCCGCACGCCGGCGCCGCGCCGATCGTCGTCGACTTCGCCACCAGCACCGTCGCCGAGGGCAAGCTGCGCATCGCCTTCAACCAGGGCCAGCCGATCCCTGCCGGCCTGATCCTCGATGCGGCCGGACACCCCTCGACCGACCCCGGGGATTTTTACCGCGGCGGTGTGCTGCTGCCGATGGCCGGCCACAAAGGGTACGCGCTGGCGCTGCTGGTCGAACTGCTCGGCGGCGTGCTCGCCGAAACGCCCGGCGACGTCATTCCCGGTGGCAACGGGGTGTTGTTCATCGTGCTCGACCCGGCGGCCTTCCGCGACCCGGCGGCCTATGCCGCCGACGTCGCCGCCTTCTGCGCGCGGGTCGTCGCGGTTCCGCCCGCCCCCGGGTTTGCAGCAGTCATGCTCCCCGGCGAGCCGGAGCGGCGCACACGGCATGTGCGCGAGCACAGCGGCATTCCGCTCGACGACACGACCTGGCATCTGATTGTCGAATGCGGCCTGCTGCATGGCGTCGCCGCACCAGCCGAAGGGACGTAAGTGAACACGTCGTCCGTCATGCGCCCCTGGCGCCCGTGGCCCGTCATCGTCCTGCTGTCGGGCTACATGCTGCTCTTCGGCATCACCGTCAGCACCTACGGCGTGCTGTGGGCCGAGATCATGCGGGCCCTGCGGCTGAACGAGGCCGATATCGGCAATGCCCAGCTCGCGTCACCGCTGATCGCGACCGTCATCCTGCTCGCCGGCGGCGCGCTGGTCGCCATCACGGGAAAGAAGCGCCTGGCGCTGGCCGGGCTGGCGCTCCTCGGCGTCGCGATGATCGCCACCGCGCGCGCCGATGGGTTCTGGGCGCTGATCGGCGCGGTGCTGCTGCAGGGGGTCGCATTCGGCGCACTCGAGATGGTGATCAACAGCGCCACGCTCGACTGGGAACACGCCACTGGCCGGTCGGTGATGAATGCGATGCATGCCGGGTTCAGCGGGGGCGCGGTGATCGGTGCGCTGCTGGCAGGCGCGCTCCTCGAGGCCGGCTGGACGTACCAGGAGCTGCTGTACGCCATCGCCGGGCTGACCGCCATCGCGCTGCTGGCCACCCTGCCGATCACGTATGCTCCCGAGACCGGCGGCGACAGCAGTTCGCCGCTCGCGGCGCTGCGCATCCTGACCGTGCCGGCGATCGCCTGGCTGGCGCTGATCGGCCTGCTCGGTGTCGTCGGCGAGAGCGTCGCCATCGGCTGGTCGGTGATCTATCTCCAGCAGCTCGGCGCCGACGTCCTGGCGAGCGGCGCCGCCTTCGCGCTGTTCAACGCCACGATGTTCGCCGGCCGGTTGCTGAATGCTCCGCTGGTCGCCCGCTGGGGCCCGCGCGTGTCGCTGGTGGTCTCGGGCGTGCTGCTGGTGATCGCCGGCGTGCTGCTGATGCTGCCGCAGCCGCTGCTGTGGGTCGCGATCGTCGCATTCGCACTATGCGGCATCGGCGTCGCCGGCGTGATCCCGACGGTGCTCAGCGCGGCGGCGCGCGTCGCGCCGGGGCAATCAGGCGCCATCACCGGGGCGATCATGGCGACGGCCTACCTGTGCTTCATCGTCGTCCCGCCGGTGATCGGCGCGGTCGCAGTGCGCTATGGGCTCCAGATGGCGCTGGTCTCGGTCGGTGCAAGCGGCGTCGCGCTCCTGCTGCTGATCCGCCGGGTGGCACAGCGCTGACCGGCATGGCGCCACGGCGCCGTACGATGCCGCCCTGTTCCGGCCGACCGCATGGTGTATACTGTTTCCAGCGGGGTGTGCCGCACGGGCCCCGGTCATCGGTGCGGGCGCAGAGCCGCGACGGACCAGAGCGCTGCATCAAGGGCCGGTCGAGGGTGCTCCTCCTGGCGCCGCCGGGCCTTCGCGCCGAAAGGCAAGCAATCCATGAATCGCTGGCTCACATCCGGTCTGCTCGCGGTGCTGATCGTCGGCTGCAGCCTGCCGTGGCCCACACCTGATGATCCGGTGCGCCCCGAGACACCGACGCGCATGGCGCTACAGCGCCCGAGTGCGACGCCCGCGCCCGCGCCGAGTGCGACGCTGCCCCCCACGGCCGTCGTGCCGGACGCGCCGCCCAGCCCGACGCCGACGCTCACCCCCACGCCGACCGTCGTGCCGGTGGATGCCGACAGCCGCAGCCGCATCTTCGGGGAGATATGGCAGCTCGTGGCCGATCGGTATGTCTATGAGGATTATCGCGGCCTCGATTGGGCCGCGATCCGCGAGGAGTATGGCGCGCGGGTGCGCGAAGGCGATACCAGCGCCTTCTACGCGACGCTCAGCGAGCTGATCCGGCGCTTCGACGATGACCACTCGCACTTCCAGACGCCGCAGCAGGTCGCCGAAGATCTGGCGCGCTTCGAGGGTGACCAGCGCTACGTCGGCATCGGCGCGCTCGTCCGCGAGACCGACGAGGGCGTGCTGCTGACGCGGATCGCCGGCAGCAGCCCGGCCGAACGCGCCGGGTTGCGCCCGTTCGATCTGGTTACGCACATCGACGGGATCGATGTGCTCGACGTCGATGCGATTGGCCCGAATGGCCCGATCGCACGGGTGCGCGGCATCGAGGGCACGCCGGTGGTGCTCACCATCCGGCGCGGCGACGCCGCGGCATTCGATGTCACGGTGATCCGGGGGGTCATCCCCGGGGATGCCTTTCCGGTCGTCGAGCTCACCCCGCTGCCGCAGTCAGGCTATTTCGTGCTGCTGCTCGACACATTCAACATCAATGACCTCGAGTCGCTGATCCGCGACGCACTCGCGCCGCTCGATGACGTGACGCCAATCAACGGGCTGATCATCGACGTGCGCGGCAATTCGGGCGGGCGCGTCGATTATCTGCTCGACACCGTGGCGCTGTTCGTCGATGGCGGATCGATCGGCGTCACGCGCTCGCGTGCGACCAGCGTGCGTGATCTGCTCATCCCGGACGATCAGCGCATCCCGGCGCTGCGCGATGTGCCGATCGCCATCCTGATCGGCGATGGCACGGCCAGTGCCGGCGAGATGTTCGCCGCCGGCATGCGCGCCAACCAGCGTGCGGTGCTGGTCGGCGAACCAACCTCGGGGAATACCGAGAACATTGTGCCGCATGATTTCAGTGATGGTTCGCGGTTGTGGCTCGCCGAGTATGTCTATCTGCCGCCCGATGGCGTGTCGATCGAGGATGTCGGTGTCCAGCCGGATTGCGCCCTGACGGCGTCATACTGGGAGTATCCGCTCGAGGCAGATCCGCATGTCGTCCTGGCGATCACGCTGCTCGAGCAGCAGCGTGCCGGTGCGGCGCTGTCGTGCACCCCGTAGGCGCCTGATCGATCCTCGTCGACGGACGCATCGCCGTGTCGCGCGCTGCCGGGCGGTGCCTGTCCCGCATCGATCGGGCGCAATCGTGCGTTCACTGGCACCAGATGCGTCGACGTGTCGTCACCGTCACCTGGCGCTGCCAGCCCCACCTGGGGCAATCCCCGGGTGCTGGCACGCTGCTGCCGGTCGCGAGCCAGATGTGCCCGCCCGTGGCGTGCGACGCCGCTCCTGCAGCCGCTGGCGCACGCAGATGCCGTATCAACCGCTGCGAGCGCCGCGCCATGGCCAGTTTCGAGGACGCGGCAGCGCACCGTGCCCCCTGTCGCTCCCGTGCGCCGTGAGAGCGGGCAGCCATGCCCCCGGCTGCTGCGGCGTGGCCGCTGCCCCCCACTCACTGCGTGCCGCACGACCTGCCCGCAGGCCACGGGCGCAAACCTCGTGCATCGCCGCACCCCTTGACAGACTTGTTATGATGAGAACAGTCGCTGTAACGTTACCAGGACGTAACCGGCAACCTCGCATCGTACGTGTCGCGTCGTCACGACGCCGCACACGATGCGTCGGAGCGACACGTGAGCAGACTGTCTTGCTAGTGCCGCGAAGCACAGGGCACGTCGCCAAATGTTGAATGCCTGCATCATCGGATGGTCAATCGAGGATGACCGCGACCTGTTTCACCTGCTCGACGACCATGTTGTGCTTCGCAGCATCGATCACACTGCGAGTGCATACCAGTATGTCGCGCAGTCCATGCCTGAGTTTGTCATCCTGGCGATCGCCCGTTCCGATACCATCGTGCTCCGACTCTTCCGGCAACTCCAGCGGGTCGGCCGGGTGTGCGTCATCGTCGTCGATGATGCCCAGATGACGGCCTATCATGGTCGCAATTACCGCTGGAGCCGCAGCGCACCGCGCTCGGCCCAGGGCATGCTGACGCTGGTCGACTGGGGGGCGCGGCTGCTGGCATCATCAGCCGCCGAGGCCGGGCGGCGATCGCGAACCTGAGGGAGGTAGGAGGTAGAAGAGAGGAGAGAGAAACACAGGATGGAATCTTGTCGCCCACTCCTTCGTGCCTTCGTGTGAGCCCGTCCCCCGTCCCCCGTCCCCCGTCCCCCGTCCCCCGTCCCCCGTCCCCCGTCCCCCGTCCCCCG
>JAGWYG010000144.1 GCA_018969485.1 Chloroflexota bacterium | reverse complement strand
CCGGTGGCCAGCCGGCTGGGCCCGCGCTTCTACGACTGGCAGATCGCGCAGACCGCCGAGGAGTCGTGGCGCGAGTGCCACCTGCACGCCCGCAACCTGCTGGGCGAGGCCGGCTACCAGCGGCTGCTGGCCGACATCGAGGCTGAGAAGAGCGGCACCAAGCCCGCCGCGGTGGCCGCAGCGCCCGACGCATCGAACGCCGCGAAGCGCGCAGCACGCGACAGTCAGCAGCTAAACCTTTTATAGCCGAGAACTCTCATGGCCCTGAACCCCATCGTCTACACCGAGAAGGTCGTCCGCAGCTTCCTGCGCTATCAGCTCACAGCCTACCCGTTCGCCGACGAGCGGCTGCTGGCGCAGATGCGCACGCTGCTGTCGCTCGACGCCACGCGCGGCTCGCCGCTGCTGAAAGGGCCGTTCGTGAGCGTCTCGCGGCCCTTCCGGCGCGGCTCCGCGGTGGACGCACTGGTGGCGGAGGGGGTGTTTCACCCGCACATGCGCCAGCGCATACCGGCCGGGATCACGCACGTGTACGGCCACCAGGACGAGGCCATCCGCGCCATCCACGCCGGACGCACCACGCTGGTCTCCACCGGCACCGGCTCGGGCAAGTCGGAGTGCTTTCTCTACCCGATCGTCAGCACGTGCCTGCGCCTGCGCGACGAGCGCGCCGCGCCTGGCATCTCGGCGGTCATCGTCTACCCGATGAACGCGCTGGCCGAGGATCAGCTTGGCCGCCTGCGCGGCCTGCTCGCGGGCACCGGCATCAGCTTCGGCATGTACGTGGGCAAGACGCCCGAGAAGGAGTCCGACGTCGCGGGGGTTCGCCTGCCGCACGGCGCGTCGCGCGCCGACTACGAGGCGAAGCTCAAGGCCGTGCGCGACGAGCAGCGCAGCGACACAGTCTACCCGCCCGAGGAGGTCTGCTCGCGCGAGGCGATGCGCCGCCCGGGCGGGCAGCCGCGCATCCTGCTGACGAACGTCAGGCAGCTCGAGCTGCTGCTGACGCGCCAGCGGGACGTGGAGCTCTTCGCTGGCGCGCGGCTGGACTTCCTGGTCTTCGACGAGGCCCATACCTTCACCGGGGCACAGGGCGCCGAGACGGCCTGCCTCATCCGGCGGCTGCGCGCCTTCTGCGGGCGCGGGGCACAGGACACGGTCTGTGTGGCGACTTCAGCCACCATCGTCGACAACGAGAACCCCAACGCCGCCCGCGAGTTTGCCTCGCGCTTCTTCGGCGTGGATGCGACGGCGGTGACCACGGTGGGCGAAGCCTACGAGCGCGAGGCGTGGGCTGACCAGCGCAGCGTGCCGCCTGCGGCGATGGAAGCACCGGCGATGCTTCTGGCCGAGGTGGTGGCGGCGGTCGAGGACGCGACCGGAGCGAAGGTGCGGGCCGTCTACAAGCAGCTGTCCGGCACGGCGCTGGCCGATGGCGAGTGGACCGAGGCGCTGTACGACGCGCTGTCGCGCAACGAGATCGCCTGGCAGCTGGCCGAGCTGCTGGCAACGCCGACGGAGCTGTCGACCCTGCCCGGGCAGCTGAAGGAGCGGGTGGAGCGGCTGGTCAGCGAGGAGGAGATCCTCGCATGGCTCACGCTCGGCGCGGCGGCGCGCAGCGGCAGCCGGCCGCTGCTGCGCCCAGTGGTGCACGCCTTCGTCCGCGGCATCAGCGGTGCGGTGGTGACCTTCCCCGCGGGTGAGCGCGGCCCCAGGCTGTGGCTGGCCGCCGAAGATGAGCTGAGCGACGGCGGCGACGGCGCGAAGCACGCGCACTTCCCGGTCACCACCTGCACGACCTGCGGCCAGCACTACTTCGTCGCGTTCCTCAAGGACTTCGCGTTCACGGGCAAGCGGCCGGGCGGCGGTCAGGCCACCGGCGACGGCGCCTGCTGGGAGCCGCTGGCCGAGGCGCAGGGCGGCAGGCGGGTGGTGCTGCTCGACCGCATCATCGGCGGCAGCGGCGACGACGGCGCGGATGACGCGGACGCCAGCGACCTGGCTGCGCACCACCGCACGGCGCCGCTCTTCTTCTGCCGCTCCTGCGGCGCGGCGCACCCCAGGGACAGCCAGCGCTGCCTGCACTGCGGGGTCGGGGGCGAGCTGACCATGCTCTATGCCGTGCAGCAGAGCAAGGACAACCCCGGCCACCTGACGAGTTGTCTCGCCTGCGGCACGACCGGGCGCCGCTCGGGCAGCACCTACCGCGAGCCGGCGCGCCCAGTGCGCGCCGCCAACGTGGCCGATGTGCACGTGCTGGCGCAGGACATGGTGCACCACTCGGAGCGGCCGCGCCTCCTGGTATTCTGCGACAACCGCCAGGACGCCGCCTTCCAGGCCGGCTGGATGAAAGACCATGCGCGCCGCTTCCGCCTGCGGGCCCTGATGGCCGCTGCCCTGAACGACGGACCGGTATCCGTGGGCGACCTCGCGCGCCACGTCGACGACCGGCTCGCGCGCGACGACGCGCTCTCGCGCGCGCTGGTGCCCGAGGTCTGGCAGGTGCAGCGCAAGGAAGGCGGCGGCGGCCGCCACGAGCGCGAGCGGCGCACGTTCCTGCGCATCCAGGTGCTGCGCGAGGTGACGCTGTCGTCGCGCCAGGCGATCGGCCTCGAGCCCTGGGGCCGCATGCAGGTGGAGTACGAGGGGCTGGAAACTGGACTCCCATGGATCCAGTGGACGGCGGTCGAGCTGGGCATGCCGCCCGAGGACTTGCGCGACGGCGTGGCCGGCGTGCTCGACTACCTGCGCCGCAAGCGCGTGCTGTGGGACGCCGAGCGCGAGATCTTCACGCATTACTGGATGGATGGCGACCTCGAGATCCAGCAGGGCTACCTGCCGCAGCTGGGCGGGCCGAGCGGCACCAAGCTGCGCCGCGAGCCCACCGAGAAGGCCCAGCTCGTCACGCAGTGGTTCAGCGAGCGCGGCGACACGCCGCTCAAGCAGGTGGTGAGAAAGTGGGGCGTCGACGGCGCGCACGTCGAGCAGTTCCTCGAGCGCCTGTTCGCCTTCCTCGTGGAGCGCAGGCTGCTGCGGCCGGTGACGCTGAAGGGTGCGAAAGGCAAGCCACTGCCCGGCGTGACCGGCGTGTACCAGGTGGACGCCGACCGGCTGCGCCTGCGGGCGAATCATGGCGTCTGGCGCTGCGCGAGCTGCCGCCGCCGCAGCACCCGCCGCACGCCGCACAGCACATGCCCCGCCTGGCGCTGCGACGGCACGCTGGAGTTCGTCAAGGACGACCCGGACAGCTACGACCTGCAGCTGCTCGACGAGGGCTATGCGATGCTCCGGCCCGAGGAGCACACGGCGATGGTGCCGCACGAGGAGCGTGAGCGGCTCGAGAACCTGTTCAAGGGCGACTCCGACGCGCTCAACACCTTCGTCTGCACCCCGACGCTGGAGCTGGGCGTCGACATCGGCCAGCTCGACGCGGTGCTGATGCGCAACGTGCCGCCGCTGCCGGCGAACTACTGGCAGCGCGCCGGCCGCGCGGGGCGGCGCCATCGCATGGCGGTGAACATCACCTACTGCCGGCCGGTGTCGCACGACCGCGCCTACTTCAAGGACCCTCCGAAGCTGCTGGCGGGGCGCGTCGATCCGCCGGCGTTCAACCTGCGCAATGAGCTGATGGTCGCCAGGCATGTGCATGCCACGGCGATCACCCGCCTGCACCAGTACACCCGCGACCGGGCGCGCACCGAGGCCGACCGGCAGCACATCGACGGCGTGCTGCGCAGCTGCCTGCCCGACCGCATCGCCGCGTGGCTCTTTGATGGTGATGTGCTGCGCACGACGCCGTTCGACCTCGCTCCGCTCCGTGCGCTCATCAAGGCCAACCTCGACGATCTGTGCGCGTATGTCCACGGCGCCTTCGGCCAGGGCTGGCCCGCGGCGGATTCGGCAGTGGCCACGCCGGCGGAGTTGCGGCGTCATGTGGCCGACATGGTGTCGGGGCTGGAGCAGGTGCTGGTGCGGCTCAACCGGCGGCTACGCTGGGCGCTCGACCAGATCCGGCGGCTCAATGAGAAGCGTGAGGCGCACGGCACGCTCGAACCCGAGGACGAGGCGCTGTTCCGGCGCTGTGACGCGCTGGTCAAACGCCTGAAGGGCATGGCGAAGCGCGGGCGGCGCGACGCCGAGGGCTACGACGACGTGAACACCTTCGGCGTGCTGGCGGCAGAAGGCTTCCTGCCGGGCTACGGGCTCGAGGCGGGGTCGGTGCTCGGCACCGCGGAGATACCGTTCTGGCGCACGGGCGCGATGGCATTCACGCTGCCGCGGCCGCCGAGCGTCGCGCTGCGCGAATATGTGCCGGGCAACCTGATCTACGCCAACGGCAACCGCTTCGTCGCCCGGCGCTTCCACCGCGACGCCGACGAGCAGACCGCCGAGATGCCGGCGTTCGAGGTGATGGTCGAGCGCCAGGCAGTCAAGCCGACCAACCTCGCGGCGACAGCGGCCGGGCTGGGCACCCAGGTCGTCCAGGCCATCTCGGTCTGCGATGTGGACCTCGTGCATCAGTCGCACATCTCCGATGACGAGGAGCTGCGCTTCCAGCTACCGGTGGCGGTGTACGGCCTCGAGCGCGGGCAGCACAACGGCGGCCGGGCCTATGGCTGGGGCGAGCAGCCGGTACACCTGCGGCGTGGCGTACGGTTCCGCCTGGTCAACGTGGGTGCGACCCGCGCCATCGAGGGCACGGCGCGCCAGTTCGGCTATCCCGTCTGCACGGTCTGCGGCCAGAGCGTATCGCCGCTCTCGAGCGACCGGCAGCGTGCCGATTTCGAGGAAAAGCACGCGGAGCGCTGTGGCCGCAAGGTGCTGCCGATCGGCTTCTACGCCGACGTGGTTGCGGACGCGTTGACGCTGCCGGGCTGCCCGGATCAGAAGACCGCCTACAGCGTGCTCGAGTCATTGCGAATGGCCGCGGCGCAGGTGCTCGACATGACGCTGGAGGATCTGCAGGTGCTCGTGCTCGGTCATGTCGATCGGGACGACGTGGACGCGGTGCTCTGGGACCCCATGCCGGGCGGCTCGGGCCTGCTCGACCAACTCTGCGCGCGTTTCCCCGAGATCGTGGCGGCGGCCCGGGCGATCGTCGCCGGCTGCCCCTCGGCCTGCGGCGCATCGTGCATCGACTGCCTGCAGACTTTCCGCAACGGCTTCTACCACAGGCACCTCGACCGGACGCTGGCGTTGGAGCAGTTCACCGCCTGGGGCGAGCGTCTGGCGTTGGCCCACGACATCCCCCCGAAGCAGCCAGCGCCGGCGCCGGCGGTGGGCTCGCATCCGGTCAATGAGGCCGAGCGACGCCTGCGCCACCTGCTGCTGGCCGCCGGATTCGGGGAGGGGATCCGCGGCGAGCAGCTACGGCTCGGCCAGGCGATCGGCAGCACCACGCCCGACGTCATCTACCGCGCGGCCGATCACGCGGCCGACGAGGGCGTATGCATCTACCTGGACGGCCTGGGCCAGCACCTTCACGGCAATCCCGAGACTGCCGGGCAAGACCGCCGCATCCGCGACTGGCTGCGCAACAACACAAGCTACGAGGTCATCGAGATCGCGGCGAACGAGCTCGACGACCAGGGCGCGATGACCCGGCACTTCCGCAAGCTCGCGGGCTATCTCGGCAGACCGGCGCTGAGGGAGCGGCTGCGGTCCGACGCGACCTGGTACCACCTGCCGGCTCCACCGGCCGCGGCGCCCGCCGCGCCCGAACGCGCCGCGCCACGCCTCGTGCAGCCGACCGCCGCCGAGCGCTACGTCACCTGCCTGCCGCTCATCCCCCTGAAGGCGGCGGCCGGAGCATTCAGTGATCCGCAGCGGATCCCCGAAGACGGCGCGTGGGAGCGCTGGGTGGCCGTCGACATTGGCCGCGCGCTGCGTCGTGGCATGTTCGTCGCGCAGGTCGTCGGCGCATCGATGGAGCCGCACATCCCGGACGGCGCCTACTGCGTGTTCGCATCGCCGGTTGAGGGCACCCGGCAGGGGGCGATCGTGCTGGTACAGCTGCGCGACCAGCCAGACCCCGGCAGCGGCGAGCGCTACACGGTCAAGCGATACACAAGCGAAAAGAGCACCGATGCAGACGGCACCTGGCGTCACGTGACGATAACGCTGCACCCGCTGAACCCCGCCTTCCCGTCCATCGAGCTCACCGCCGACGACGAGGGCGCGGTCGCCGTGATCGCCGGGCTGGTCGCGGTGCTCGGCAGCCCCTGACCGCCGCCGC
>JAGWYG010000143.1 GCA_018969485.1 Chloroflexota bacterium | reverse complement strand
ACTCCTCACTCCTCACTCCTCACTCCTCACTCCTCACTCCTCACTCCTCACTCCTCACTCCTCACTCCTCACTCCTCACTCCTCACTCCTCACTCCTCACTCCTCACTCCGGCGGTTCCCACGACGCGGCCGGCGCCAGCGTGGTGGCGACGCCGAGCCGTGGCGCGAGCCAGGCGAGCGCCGCCTCGCCATCGCGGCGCACCTTGTCGTCGAGCCAGCCATCATTGTTGCCGGGGTGTGCCAGCTGATTGCGCAAGACCCGCAGCGCCTGCAGCCGGCCGGGCAGTTGTGGATAGCCGTCGGCGAACGGCGCGAACCACTCGCGGCGCGCAGTGATGATCTGCTGGATCAGCAGCAAGCCGGCGCCATCGAGCAGATCGCGCACAGACGTCGCCTCGGGCGGCCGGCCCACCTTGATGCGCTCGGCGGCCTGCCTCTCGCGCAGATCGGCCGGCACGCGCCCGATGTCGTCGCCGAGCGTGTCGATCAGCAGCCCGTGCAGCGCCGTATCGCAGCGCCGGCAGGCACCGAACAGCTGCAGCGCCGCCGCCGGCGCATAGTAATCCCATGCGGCCAGACACATGCGCCGCGTGCGCGCCTCGCCCCAATCGCGCTGGTCGTGCCGGGCCACGAGCGGGAAGGTGTCGAGCACCCGGGCAAACTCGTCGCGCTCCAGCCGGTACAGCTGCGCGAAGATGCCGTCGAGCTCGGCGCGCAGCACCGCGCGCCGCGCGGCGTCCCAGCGGAACGGCGGCGCCGTGACGCCCAGGTCGCGGGCGAATGGCGCCAGGTTCCACGCGGTGTAGCTCAGCTCGAGGACGCGCGCGATGATCAGCCGGCGCAGTACGCTGGTAGTGGGGGGGACAATGGCTTATCCGATGCCGATCGGCCTGATGTGATGCCATAACGCTCGGGCGGGATGACTGGCAGCTGTTTGAGATACATTTGATTAAGATGAGTGCTTCCGATTTTTTGACGCGCAATATAGTCGAATATGAAGCTATTTGCATTCGCATATACCATACACGCATCTGATGCGGCATTCTCGCTATCTCGTGTGATATGAACGATATTCACACCACTTACCCCGTAGCGAGGAAAAATGCTGCAGATCGCAGTGCGCCGATCGGTTGCGCGGGCGATATCGCGAAACCCGAGCAGCCAGCCGTGCGGCCAGCGGTCGGCGAGGCGCGCCTCGACCTCGGCGGCATCGACCCAGTAGCGTGGCTGTGGCACGGCGTCGGGATCGGCGTGCTCGGCATCATCCAGCGGGCGGGTCGTCGCGCCGGCGTCGTCGTAGCTGGCGAAGCGATGATCGTACTGGTGCACCAGCTTGGCCTCGAGCAGCGGCAGCCAGCGCTGCGCGCCAGTCACCAGCCTACCATCGGCGCCCGCCTGCGCCCCGGCCGCCAGCAGCCGGGCCCGCGTGCGGAATAGCCCGGAGTCGCCCGACATGTCGAACATACTCTGGAAGGTCACATGCCATGGGTTGAGGCCGGCCTGGCCGTCGGCGGCGTCGCGCACCAGCACCGGGAGCTCGCGGTAGCAGCGCAGCGTCAGCTCGGCGTCGGCGCGGCTGCGAAACACCGGGCAGGTGCGGCTGTTGGGATTGAGCAGCGCGATCTCGGCGGCCGTCAGCCGGACGGTGCGCTGCGGATCGCGCAGCTCCTCCGGCTGATGCAGGAAGAACGCCGCCTCGAAGCCGTCGGCCGGCGCGTCGCTGCCGCGCAGCGTCAGCAGCGTGAACTTGAACGACCGATGAACTCCCACGAACAGTGGTCGGGCGTTCTCGAAGTCGTACAGCCGTTCGATGCGGCCCCGCCCGACCAGCGCGGTGAAGAAGTGGCGGTTGCTGTGGTCGGTGGCGATGCCGCTGGGCGCGATCAGGCCGACGCGCCCGCCGGGCCGCACCAGGCCATGCATCAGCTCGGCGAATGCGCTGTACAGGTTGCTCGCACCGCTGCTGGTCAGCGGGAACCGGCCGCTGAGCCGCAGGAAGTTGCTGGTGTGTTCGGCGTGGCGCAGCGCCTGGCGGTAGCGCAGGTAGTGCTGGCGCGCCGGCGCATCGGGCGCATCGGCCAGCGCGGCGATGCGGCGCTTGCGCTCGGCGGCATTCGGCGCCTCGGCGATCGCGGGGTCGATGCGGGCGAAGAACTCCTGTTCGCGGAGCTCGACGCGCTCCCACGGGGGGTTGCCCAGCACGACATCGAAGCCCGGCGCCGCGCCAGCGAACACCTGGGGGAACTCGAGCTCCCAGTGGAACAGCTGGAACTGGCGGGCCAGCGCGCGGGCCTGCATGATCGTCGGCGCGTGCGGCAGCCCATCGGGCAATGCCGCATGCTGCGCCAGGGTTGCGGCGAGGGCCTCATCGCCGCTGAGCCGGCGCCACAGCGCCAGCGTCGGCGGCGGTGGCGCTTGTGGCGTCAGCGGCCAGAGGAACGCCGCCGCCCACAGGTCGGCGCTGAGCCAGGCCTGCTGCGCGGCCGGGGTCGCGCGGCCACGGCGCCAGGACTGCTCCTGTGCGGCGACATCGGCGAGCCGGGCCGCCGGCGCGGCGTCCGGCGGCGCGGGCGGTGCGGGCCAGTCGAGCGGCAGCGGCACCTGGTGGGCGCCGGCGCGCTGGGCGCGATTGGCGCGGCGCGCGCTGGTGGCAACCGCCGGGTCATCGCCGCTCACCGCCGTGAACGCCTCGTCGGGGATGCCCTGGTCGAGGCAGGTGCGGCGCGCCCCGAGCAGCGCATTGCCCGGGCGGATGCGATCCTCGAGGAACGCCATCGGCAGGCCCGGCACATGGCCCTCGAGCCACAGCGCCATGCGGCACAGGTCCACCGCGAGCGCATTCAGGTCGACGCCGAAGATACAGCGGCTGATCGTCTCGCGGCGCGCCGCGCGCTGCTGGGCCAGCGACGGCTCGCTGCCAGATGCGGCACAGCGCGCGACCTCGTGGGCGATGCTGCGTGCGGCCGCCAGCAGGAAGTGGCCCGAGCCACACGCCGGATCGCACACGGTCAGCGCCAGCAGGCGCTCGCGCCGCTCCGGCCAGCCGCCGGGCGCCGCCATGATCGCCGCCAGCCGGGGCGTCAGCGTCGTCCGCACCAGCTCGGCCACCAGCGACGGCGGGGTATAGTAGCTGCCGCTGGACTTGCGTTCGCCGCTGCTGGTGAGCTCGAAGCGCCGGTGGGCGCCGCTGCCCGCGAGCGCCGGCTGCTCGTCGAGCAATCCCTCGTAGACGCTGCCGAGCTCCTCGACGCCCATGTCGCGGTAGTTGACGCGGCGCAGCGTGCGGCCGGCGCCCACGGTGCCCAGGCCCGCGACCGCCGCGAGCAGCGCGCGATTCTCGAGCTGCGCCAGCTCGAGATCGGGGATGTCGCTGGCGGCGAACAGGCCGCCGAGCGGCTGGACGCCCAGCGGCGAGGGGGCGGCGGTGCCGGCGAGCTGGCCGAAGAGCTGCTGCAGGCTGGCCCACAGGTCGCTGTGGTGATCATGACGCGCGACCGGTGGCCGTTCGCGCAGCCGGCTGGCGCTGTAGTAGCGCCGATAGATCGTGCGCTGCCGTGGCGTGGCGCTCTCGGGCAGCAGCAGGTCGCGCTCTTCGGCGGCGAACAGGAAGATCAGGCGATACACCAGGCGCAGCAGCTGGCGGTAGTAGCCGAGCGGCTCGAGCGCGCCGCTGCTGAGCCGCTCGCGCAGCGCAGCGTTGGCCGGATGCTCGAGGAACCCCTGGCCGAGCGCGGCGATCGCCTCGCGCACCCCGCCGCGCAGCTCGTGCAGCGCGCGGGCGCCCTGGGCCGCGGCCTCGACGCGCCAGCGCTCGAGCAGGCACGCATCGGCCGGCGCGCCGGGCTGCGGCAGGCGCGACCGGTGCAGCAGCAGCCAGAGCAGGCCGAACTCGGCAGACGCGCCGGTGGTGAACATCTGGGCCAGATCGAACTCGAGATACGCCACCCGGCTCGCGCTCGTCTGATCGCGCACCACGCGCAGCGTACGGCCATTGGTGACGATGCCCCACAGATCCTCGCCGGCATTGAGGAACGCCTGCATCTCGGCAAAGGCGCTGCGCCGGCCGCGTTCGGCCGCATCGAGGTCCGTGCTGGCGACCAGCAGCAGCGGCACGCCGTCCGCGCGGTGGCTGATCCGCCCGCGCGCCGCCGGATCGAGCGACGCCGGCGCGTCGTCGACGGTGGCATAGCCGAGCACCTCGCACAGCACCGTGATCGCCCGGCGCAGGTACTGCAGCCGCTGCTTCGGGTAGCGTTCCCAGCCCGTGCTGAAGCTCGCCCACTGGGGCCTGGCCACCGCCCACGCGTCCTGGATGGCATCGTCCACCCGCGTGCCCGGCTCAAGGCCGAAGTCGGCGTCGGCCAAGCCGGGGAGCGCATCGCTGCGCCGGGCGATCTGCACCAGCAGATCGTGGGGCAGCACGCCACCCTCGCTCTGCACCGTCGCGAACGTCGTCGTCGCACCACCCGCCATCGTCATCCCCCTCACTCACGGCTGCGGCGCCGGCGCATCGAGCACCACCAGCGCCAGGACATCGACCGGCAGCACCGGATGGATGGCGTAGCCCGCGCTGGCGCCGCGGGCGGCCGCCCGCACCTGCTGGTGCTGCGCGAGCGCCGCAGCCGCCAGGTCGCCGGCCACCCGGCCGAAGTGCGCCGCATGCCAGGGCAGATCGGCCAGCGCCTCGCGCACGCGCCGCTCGCGGGTCTCGAGCGTCGCCAGCGGCGGCGCCACCAGCAGCCGCTCGGCCTCGGCGCCGTCGAGCCACTCGACCGCCGCGCCGCGGCCGCGCCACGCCACCGGGCAGGTCGTCTCGACCAGCAGCTGGCCGGGCGTGCCATCGCGGGTGTGGACATCGAGCTGCATGCGCACGCGCAGCAGCGCGAGCGTGGTGCGCGTCGCCACCTGTGCGCTGCGGTAGGCCGCGCAGCGGCTCGCCAGCAGCGTGCCGGCGCCCGGGCCGAAGGCATCGGCCATCACCCGCTGGCACAGCTGGTCGACCAGCGGATGCGTCCGGGCGACATGCTCGACGCCGGCGGGCAGCGGCAGCGCGAAGCCCAGGCGCAGCGCGCCGGACGCGGTGCGCGGCGCCGCTTCCCCCGGCATGGTCAGCGCGTCGCCCGGCGGCAGTTCGAATACGGCGCCCATGCCGGCCTGCGCCGGCTGCACCTGGCGCAGCGGCGCACCCAGCCGCGCACAGCACTGCGACACGAACTCGGACACCGTGCGGTGATCCCCCAGCGCCAGCGCCGTATCGTCCAGCGCACGGCGCACCAGCTCGGGCCGGATCGCCAGCTGGCTGAAGCGCGTGCGCGACGCCGCCTCGCGCGCCTCGGCGACGCGCCACTCCTCATCGAACTGGCGCAGCGTCTCGTCGGCCGCATCGAAGATGAACGCCTGCTGCCGCGAGTCGGTGCGCTCGTTGAGGAACAGGCCCTCGAAGATCGCCTCGAGCACCGCGTCGATCCGGAACGGCACCGGCACGCTCACGCCGAGACGCTCGCGGATGGTGCGCGCCTTGGCGAGCAGCACCTCGAGCACCTTGCCATCGATCGGATTGTTGCCATAGTACAGCACCGCGTACACATCGGCACACGGCTGGCCGAAGCGGTCCACCCGCCCCTCGCGCTGCTCATGGCGCGTCGGGTTCCAGCTCAGGTCGTAGTGCACCACCATATCGAAGTGCTGCTGCAGGTTGATCCCCTCCGACAGGCAGTCGGTCGCCACCAGCACGCGCCGCGGCTGGCGCGCCAGCGCCTCGACCTGCTCGTGGCGCTCGGCGGCGGGCTGCATGCCGGTCACCGCCCTGACGGCGACATCGAGCCGGGCCAGCCGCTGGCGCAGCCGCGTGGCGACGTACGTGGCGGTGGCGATGTAGCGGCAGAACACGATCGGCCGTGCGCCGCGCACGATGTGCGGCACGAGCAGCTCGACCAGCCCGTCGAACTTGGCGTCGTGGCTGTCGCCGAGCGCCTCGAGCTGCTGCGCCAGCCGCCCCAGCCGGCCGGCGCGGCCGCGCTCGGCACCGGGCAGCGCCGCCGGCAGGCCGTCGTCGACGTCACCCGAATCATCCTCGCTCTGGTCGAGCAGCGTCTGCTGGTAGCGCTGCGCGCGCAGCGCATCATCGGCATCGGCGTCATCGCCGTCGGCCGCCATCCGCTGCCGCAGCGCCGCCGCGCCGGCCGCGGGCGAGCTGACCACGCAGCGCAGCAGGCCCAGCGCCGCCCACCAGCGCATGCGCTGCCGATTGCGGCTCAGGCCATCGCGCTGGCGTACCAGTTCGCCG
>JAGWYG010000030.1 GCA_018969485.1 Chloroflexota bacterium | reverse complement strand
GTTACGGCCGCAGTGGCACGATCGTCGATCGCATGCTCCAGATCGCGCAGCTCTATCAGCGGGGCGGCGTCGATTTCGCTCCGCGCGTCACGCTCGATGCTGTGCGGGCCCAGGCCGCGCTCGACGGGATTGCGGCGACCTACGACCGTGTACCGCGCGACGCGGCGCTCAGTCTTGCGGCTGGCCGTGCGATTGCGGTTCCGGCCGAATCGGGGCGTCAGGCGCTGGTCGATGAGACTCTGGCACTGCTCGCTGAAGCGATCAGGACGCTCGAGCCGCAGACGATCGAGATGCGCACCCGCCGGATCGACCCGACGACGAATGATCTGGCGATCGCACCGGCGGTTGCGGCGGCGTCTGCGATGCTGACGGAACCGTTTGTGGTGTCGCATGCCGGGCGCCAGTTCACCTGGGAGCGCGAGCGCGTCGCGGAGTTGATTGCACTGCGCGCCGAGCATGGTGAACTGTCGGCGGTGCCGGACCCGGAACGACTGGCGCGTGCTGTGACGAAATTGGCGCAGTTGGTCGATTCGCCGAGCAGTGAACCGCGCGTGGCGTTTCGCGATGGAGCACTCCAGATCGTCGCTCCGGGCATCGAGGGGCAGCGCATCGACCAGCCTGCGGCGGTTGCGGCGATCGATGCGGCGCTGCGCGCCGGCGAGCATACGATTGAGTTGCCCATGGCTACCGTCATTCCCCGAATCACTGAGCAGGGGTTGAGCGCGCTGGGTATCACCGAGTTGATTGGCGTCGGCCGGTCGAGCTTTGCTGGTTCGGCGGCATATCGGCTGACGAACATCCAGGCGGGGGCGGCGCGCATGGATGGCGTGCTCATCGCACCCGACGAGGAGTTTTCATTCAATACCCAGCTCGGCCCGGTCGATGAATCTCACGGCTTCGTGCAGGGGTATGCCGTCATCGGCGACCGTACCCAGTTGGAGTGGGGCGGTGGTGTGTGCCAGGTGTCGACGACGGTCTTCCGGAGTGCATTCTGGGCCGGGGTTCCCATCACCGAACGCCATGCGCATCCGTTCCATATCGGATGGTATGATGCATTCAGCTTCCCGGAGGGCGATGGGCCGGGAATGGATGCGACCATCTTCACCGGGGTCCTCGATCTGCGCTTCCGCAACGATACCGGTCACTGGATCTTGATGGAGACCGAGGTTGATCAGGACGCATCGATTCTGACGGTGCGCCTGTATGGCACGATGCCGGCGGGGCGTACGGTACGGGCGAGCGCGCCGTCGATCGAGAATGTGGTGGAGCCGCCGACGGCGCCAATCTACGTTGATGATCCTGAACTACCCTCGGGAACGGTGAATCAGACGGATCGAGCGCGCAAGGGCATGGATGTTACGGTCTATCGGACGATCACTGAACAGGGCGTCGACCGCATCCCAGAGACCTATCTGACGCACTTTCGGCCGTGGCCGGATGTCTTCGTCCGTGGTACGGGGTGACGCCAGGGTGCGCGCTGTGGCCGGCGCCGCTGACGGTGCGCGGTGATGCCGCGCGTTCCGTGGCGTGCTGTGATCGACGACGGCGCGCACGAAGCTCGCTGAGGCGTGGCTGTGCGCTGCGGCATGCAGCCAGGGCGCGATGCTGAAAAGACCGAACAGCACCCCGATTGCGCCTGTGCCGGCTGCCTGGCACCGCGCCTCAGCGCAACGATGAGCTCTCACCCGATCGGGCGAGTCTCAGCGGGCGAATGTGTGCGCAGATGACGGCCGTCCCCGCGTGATGCGCAGGCTCGCCGTCTCGGTGAGCGCAGTCGGCTCGGGCGGCACGGCAGTGGCCTCGGGCGGCGGCACGGCAGTCGGCTCGGGCGGCGGCACGGCAGTCGGCTCGGGCGGCACCTCAAGCGGATCGCGGCCCATCCACAGATACGTCACCTCGAGATCCGCCTGATCACCGACGATGCCGAGATCATCCCACCACAGGCCATCAGCCACGTCGATGGCCGTCGGGAATCGAACGCGTCCCTTTGCGGCATAGCCGCCGTTGTGTCCATCGTAGTACGCCGCATGATCTTGTGGCCAACCCTGACGCAGATCGCTGAAGAAGCGTCGCTCGGGTGGATTCCAGTAGTCATCGCGCGTATTCCACGGCCCTACATCGTATACAGGTGCGACAACACTGCGCCCACCATACGTGATGCGCACCTGGTATTCATTGCCGCCCAGGCTCGACAGGACACAGGTGCACGGCAGGGCGACAAACCGATCGCGCTCGACGATGATGTGGCCGTTGGCTGTACGACCACCGACCAACCCGAGGCGTGTCCCCCGGATGCGGAATGTCGGCGCGACATCGCCAACCTGCTGGCTGACGCGCTCCTGCCCGGCGACAGGAGCAGCCGCACGGGTGGCAGCCGGCTGCGCGAGCGCGGTGAGCAGGAGCACGACCGGGAGTAGCTGGCAGATCCACTGTGGATGCCGCGAAACCATGGGTGATTCCTGCGATCTCGTCGGCATCCTGCGCCGCATCTCAATCTCCCCCGCCAGAATACGCCAATATCTGGTACAATAGCAAGCACGCAGGTGGCGTGCCAAGCCACCGGACGCATGTGGGCGTCGCCCGGCAGTATCACCGGCAAGTCCTCTCGCGCGTACGCGGCCGCCCGAGACCGGATCGGCCACACGTCCATCGGAGAACCGATGCTCGCCGAAGAGTTGCTACCACTCTATCACCATCTGGTGATGAACATCATACCACGGCGCACCGGCGACGACGAGCGCGATCTGCTCGCGGCGTACACGGTAGTCTACCAATGCGCCGGGTCTCCTGAGGCGTACGCGCTGTTCGCGCGTCAGTGTGATGCGCGTTCGCGCATCCGTGGCGCCCCGACTGACGTGACCAACTCGTACCGCCGCCTCGCACAGCTGGCCCGCTGGCGGGCGCATGGTATGGAGCGCAGCAGCTGACGCGTCGCACATGCGTCACCTGCGCCGGGCTGCCCGAGCCGCGCGTGTCGCCGTGATGCGTGTGCCCACGCTACCACGCGCCGGGGGGTGTTGGGATCACGCGGCGAGCCTGACCAACTGCGGCGCCTGACGCCCGCGCCCTGGCCGGGCGCCCCGCGACGTCTGGGCGCGTGCCTGCCGCATCAGCGGGCGTTGTCTTATGCCGCTCCGGGTAACCCCATCCCGAAAGACGCTGCCTCGGCCGTATTTCTCGCGCAACTGGCCCGCTGGCGGGCTCGCGGCATCGCGCGCAGCTGCGGCTGCGTCGCACATGCGTCACCCGCGCCGCGATCTCACTCCAGGCGCATGGTCGCGGCATCGGCCTCGATCGCATGCGCCACACGCGCCAGGGCGGTATCGAGCTCCGGGCCAATCACGCCAGCAATTCGCTCGTGCGGAATGAACGCACTCAGCGCCCCCATCAGCGGGCTGACGTCGAGCGTCATCGCCATGGTAAGTTGCGTCCGGTCGCCGTCAGGCATCAGGCCGAACAGCATCGTGATGTCGAGAGGGTGTGTCGCAGTGAACCGGATCTCGCCGCTGCCATCCCAGTTCACGGTTCCCTCAGTCGGTATCGCCGGGAATCCGGCGAGCGCGAAGACCATCCGCACGGTCGCGTGGTTGGCGTGATGGCTCAGAATGTCCATGCGCCGGATCCCGGGCCACGCTCTGGCGATATGCTCCGGGTTCGACAGCAGTCGATACACGATGTGCCCAGGCGCACCGATGCGACGGGAGCGCATCACTGAAATCGGCCTGGCGCCATGTGTCGGTCGGATGACTCCACGCGATAAGCCGCGGCGCTCAGGTGTGTGCATCGTGCCTCTCTTCCCGAATACGTGCGTATCGGACTGACGATGCTCGATAATAGCGCATTGCACAATACTTGTCAACCATTTGCACAGCTGATTTGCCGTCGCCTCGCACGCATTCCGATCGTGGTCGGGGCACCGGTGCGTGCTGCAGCGGCCGGCACGCCATCGGCGATGTCTTCCAGTACGCCGCCGGTGGGCGTGCTCTCCGTGACGGCGCCGCTGGCAGCCACGGAGCGGGCGTCACGACGATCAACGCTGCCACACCCGGCGCCAGCACGATCGAACCAGCACGATCCCGCCGCGCGCGCCTTGACTTCTCCCATCGAACTCGGTACAGTGTACGCAGCGACCTTCGGGGCGGGGTGCGATTCCCGACCGGCGGTAATGGTGGCGCTGGCCACACGAGCCCGCGAGCCGAGAGGCAGGATCCGGTGCGATTCCGGAGCCGACGGTACAGTCCGGATGGGAGAGGGTCTGCGTAAGCCAACGTGACACAGGCCGGTGCACCGCCGCGGGCGTCGTGCGTCAGGTCTGCGCGTCGTCACATGCCGCCCGGCAGACGTCGGGAAGCATGCTGTCGTGCCTTACGCATCATCCCCGAAGGACTGACGGGAGTGTTGCGGTGTCCTCAATGCAGTCCAGTCCCGCCGTCGGCAGCGGCATCACCGCGCTGCGCCACGCGATCGCGGCAGCCCGCGAGGTTGCCGGGCGCACCAGCCCCAATCCACCAGTCGGCGCCGTCGTCGTGCGCGATGGCGTCGTCGTCGGCACTGGCGCCACACAACCACCCGGCGGACCACACGCCGAAGTCGTCGCGCTGCGTGCCGCCGGTGCTGCTGCCCATGGTGCCGAGCTCTTCGTCACGCTCGAGCCATGCACGTTTCACGGCCGCACGCCTCCCTGTACCGACGCGATCATCGCCGCCGGGATTCGCCGCGTCAGCTACGTCGCGAGCGACAGCGACCCGCGGATCGGCGCCGGCGCGGCGGCAGTACTGGGTGCGGCGGGGATCATCGTGCACCGTCTCGATGACGTCGACGGCAGCGTCGCCGCGTTGCTGGCGCCATTCCGCTGTCGCGTCGCCACCGGCCGGCCGCTGGTGACTCACAAGTATGCCATGACGCTCGACGGCCGCATCGCCACAGCTACCGGCTCCAGCCGCTGGATCAGCGGCGCCGCATCGCGACGGCGCGTCCACGAGCTCCGCGACCGCGTCGATGCCATCATCGTCGGCGTTGGCACAGTCCTCGGCGACAATCCCGAGCTGACGACACGCCTCGACAGCCACTGGCGACCGGTACGCCATCCTCTCCGCGTGGTGCTCGACAGCCGTGGCCGGATGCCGCTCGACGCGCGCGTCCTCGATCCGGCGCTGCCCGGCAGCACCATCGTCGCCACCGTTGATGCGCCAGCCGAGCGTGCGGCGGCGCTCCAGGCGCGGGGCGCCACCGTGGTTACATTGCCTGGTGACGGTGCCGGGCGCGTCGATGTGGCGGCGATGCTGCAGCATCTGGGGCGGATGGGCGCCAACCACGTGCTGCTCGAGGGTGGCGCCGAGGTCGCCGGTGCGTTCCACGACGCCGGCCTGATCGATGAGGTCCACGCCTATATCGCGCCGAAGACCGTCGCCGGCACTGCCGCGCGCGGGCCGGTCGGCGGCGCGGGAGTCATGCTGATGGCAGACGCCAGACACTATGACGTCCAGCACGTCGAGCGGATCGGCGCTGATGTCCTGATCGTTGCCCACGCCGCGAGCGCGTGCTGGTGGCACAAGGAGGGGTGTGATGTTCACCGGGATCGTTGAGGAGATCGGCCAGATCGTCGCCATCGACGGTGATCCTGCCGTCAATGTGGTGTTGACCATCACAGCACGTACTGCCCTGGAGGGCGCGCGCCTCGGCGACAGCATCGCCATCAACGGCACATGTCTCACCATCACCGCATTCGACGCGCGGCAGTTCAGCGTCGGCCTGAGCCCCGAGACGCTGCGCCGCACCAATCTGGGCGCGCTGGCGCCGGGCAGCCCCGTCAATCTCGAACGCTCGCTGGCCTTCGGTGGCCGGATGGGTGGCCACTACGTCCAGGGTCATGTCGATGGCGTCGGCGTCATCAGCGCCATCGTGCCCGATGGCGATTCGCTGCGTGTCACCGTTCAGCCGCCGGTGTCGCTGTCGCCCTTCATCGTCGAGAAGGGCTACATCGCCGTCGATGGCGTCAGCCTGACCGTCGCCGCGCTCGACGATGCCAGCTTCACCATCGCAATGATCCCGTACACCCGTGACGCGGTGATCATGGGCCGGCAGCCCGTCGGGACACCAGTCAATCTCGAGGTCGATATCATCGCGAAGTACGTCGAGCGCCTCACCCGGGCGCATCGGCGCGAGGAGGTCTGATGCTGGCACGCATTGAGGACGCGCTGGCGGCGTGGGCCGCCGGCCGCATGCTGATCATCGTCGACGACGATGACCGTGAGAACGAGGGCGACCTGGCCTGCGCCGCACAGCATGTCACGCCCGAGGCCATCGCCTTCATGGCACGCGAGGGGCGTGGCCTGATCTGCCTGGCGCTCGACAGCGCCATCGCCGACCGTCTCGATCTGGCGCCGATGGTGCCACACAACACCTCGTCGTTCGGCACCAACTTCACGGTCTCGATCGAGGCGGCCAGTGGCGTGACGACTGGAATCTCGGCGGCTGACCGGGCACACACCATCCGAGTCGCGGTGGATCCCGCCAGCCGCCCCGCCGATCTGGCGCGGCCGGGGCACGTCTTCCCGCTGCGGGCGGTGCCCGGCGGGGTGCTCCAGCGCCGCGGCCAGACCGAGGCGTCGGTCGATCTGGCGCGGCTGGCCGGGCTGACGCCGGCGGGGGTGATCTGCGAAATCATGAATGATGATGGCACGATGGCGCGCCGGCCGGATCTCGAGGCGTTCGCCGCACGTCACAGCCTGCTGATCATCAGCGTGGCACAGCTGGCGGCGTACCGGCGGCGCCATGAGCACCGCGTCGTGCGTACCGGCGCCGCGGGCCTGCCGACGCGCCATGGCATGTTTCAGGCGATGACGTACCACAGCGCGCCCGACGGTGCCGAGGCGATGGTGCTGGTGATGGGCGATCTGCTGCATGGCATGCCGCCGCTGGTGCGGCTCCACTCCGAGTGCCTCACCGGCGATGCCTTTGGCAGCCTGCGGTGCGATTGCCGCGATCAGCTTGAGCTGTCACTGGCGCAGATCGCGCACGAGGGCCGTGGCGCCGTGATCTACCTGCGCCAGGAGGGCCGCGGCATCGGCCTGCACAACAAGCTGCGCGCGTATGCGCTGCAGGAGCAGGGCCTGGACACCGTCGAGGCGAACGAGCGGCTCGGGCTGCCCGTCGACGCGCGCGACTACACCATCGCCGCGCGTATCCTCGCCGACCTCGGCGTCGAGCGTATCCGGCTGCTCACCAATAACCCCGACAAGCTCGCCGCGCTGACCGAGGACGGCATCATGGTCACCGAGCGCGTTCCGTTGCATGCCAACCCTACCCCACACAATCTTGGCTACCTGGCCGCCAAGCGCCACAAGCTCGGCCACCTGCTGGAGGAACTGCATGGCGTCGTTTGAAGGAGCCCTGATCGGCAGCGGCCTGCGCGTGGCGATCGTCGTGAGCCGCTGGAATGACCTGGTCACCCGGCGCCTGCTGGATGGTGCGCTGGATGCGTTGCGGCGCCACGGCGTCGCCGCCGATGCGATCGATGTGGCGTGGGTGCCGGGCTCGTTCGAACTGCCGCTGGTGTGCCAGCGCATGGCGGCCACCCGGCGCTATGATGCGGTCGTCGCGCTGGGGGTGGTGATCCGCGGCGCGACCAGCCACTACGATCATGTCGCCGGCGCGGCGACGAGTGGGGTGGCGCAGGTGGGCCTGAGCACCGGCGTGCCGTGCATCTTCGGCGTGGTCACGACCGAGAACATCGAGCAGGCGCTGGAGCGCGCCGGCACCAAGGCGGGAAACAAGGGCTTCGATGCAGCGGTGGCTGCCATCGAGATGGCCAATCTGCTGCGCGCGATCGATGCGTGATGCCGCCAGTCGGACGCGGTCGGCATCCGGCTGGCGGCATGTGGCTCAGGATCGGCCACGCGCCGGCGTCGCAGCATCGATCCCGCACGGGCGATCGGCGGCCGGTACCACCGGGACGCGCGCCGCGGGTGGCGGCGGGCTGCGCCATTGCGCCGGCGGTGGTACGGGCGCGAGCCGGCGTGGCATGCTGCCGCGACGGCGACCGTGCTGGCAATGCGGTACTCCGCTGATTGGTGTGGAGGGCTGCCGGGCGTGAACCGTGCGCGTTGGCCGCACATGCCTGCCACCGGGCACCGTCTGCTCGTCGATGCGGCGCCAGCAGACTGGCTGCAGCCCGCGCGGCGGGCCGTGGCGCGATGCCGCTCGTCGTGCGCCACGGGCCTGATCGCGCCGGCGCTCGCCCGTCAGGCCCGTGCACCCCGGTGGCACCGAACGTGCTGGCGCGACGCTCGCCTGCACCGTGCGCGACTGCGATCGCCAGCCGGCGAGCCACCAGGCATGTCGCCACGATTGCGCACCGGGGCGGCCAGCCCACACCGACCCGGCACCCGCTGCGCACGCACAACCACGCTCGACCAGGATGGTCGTTGGCTGCGAAGATTTAACACAATCATCACCGCTGGTTCACGTGATGCTGTTACGTTATGTACAACGTAGGCGTGACGAAACGGGGCCGGGTGACGCGATGGCGATGGTACTCCTGGTAGAAGACGATGACGTATTGCGCGACGTGCTGCGCTACAACTTCGAGCAGGCCGGTTTCGCCGTCGAGACGGCCAGCGATGGGCTGAGCGGCCTGGCAGCATGTCGTGCCCTCAACCCCGACCTGATCATTCTCGACGTGATGCTGCCGGGACTCGACGGGTTCTCGATCTGCCGCATGGTCGCCCGCGAGAACCGGGCGCCGGTCGTCTTCCTGACGGCAGTACGCGACGAGGCGCAGCGTGTGGCGGGCCTCGAGCTTGGCGCGATCGACTACGTGGTCAAGCCATTCAGCATGGTCGAGCTACTGGCGCGGGCGCGCTCGATCGTGCGCTGGAGCGAACGGACGCGCAACGCGACGACGGCGTCGGTGTCGCGCATCGGCGGCATCCGGCTGGATCGTGGCGCACGGCGGGTCTGGCTCGATGAGCGCGAACTGGAGCTCTCGGTGAAGGAGTTCGATCTGCTGGCGTTCATGATGACGCATCCCGGCGTCGCGCTGTCGCGCGACATGCTGCTCGAGCACGTCTGGGGCGCGTCATTCTTCGGCTCGAACCGCACGATCGACGTCCACATCCGCTGGCTCCGCGAGAAGCTCGAGGTCGATCCCGCCAGTCCGACCTACATTCGCACCGTACGCGGCATCGGCTATGCGTTCGAGGATCCGGCGCGGCTCGGCGAGCCGGAGCGCCAGGTCTCCTGACGCTGCGGCATCGGTGGTGGCACATCCCGATGAGCCGGAGCGCCAGGCCTGCCGGCGCTCCGTCGCGCTGTGCTCAGCCGACGCGACCGAGCACCTGGCGGGCCAGATCCTCGAGACCGCGGATGTCGTCGAGGTCGAGCCATTGCAGATAGATCTCCTGGACGCCCGCCGCTGCCATCCCGGCAAGTTGCTCGCGGCAGTCCGCCGGACTGCCGACGATCACCTGTCCGGCGGCGCGCAGGGCGGCGACCTGTTCGTCGAGCGGGGCGGCATCGGCACTGCGCCACGCCAGGCGCCGCGCCAGATCAGCCCGATCGACGCCGAAGTAGATGCCGGTCATCAGCGTGCGCCGGACCGCATCCGCCGGCCGGCCAGCCGCCGCGAGCATGCCATCGAGCGCAGTCGAGCGCTCGGCGAACTGCGCGGCCGTCAGCCACACCCCATTCCAGATATCGGCGTAGCGCGCGGCGAGGCCGAGCGTGCGCCGCAGGCCGTTGCCGCCGATCATGATCGGCAGGGTCACATCGGGCGATCGTGGCAGCAGCACGGCGTCTTCGAGGTGGTAGAACTCGCCGGCAAACTGCGCTGGCCCAGTGCCACGCGCCAGCGCGTTCGCCACCGCGAGCGCCTCGCCGAAGCGTGCCATACGCGTGGCGACGTCTCCCAACGGATAGCCGAACATCCGGTGCTCACGTTCCTGCCAGCCGGCGCCCAGCCCCAGCACCATGCGCCCGCCGCTCAATTCGGCCAGTTGCAGCGCCTGCCGCGTGAACATGATTGGGTCGCGAAACGAGACCGGTGCGACGCACGGACCGAACTGGATCCGTTCGGTGCGATCGGCCAGCCAGGCCAGCGATACCACGAGCTCGAGCGAATCGCGCTCGGGCGGCGTGGGATCAGTGAAGTGATCGGAGCGGTAGAGCCCGCTGAAGCCGAGCGCCTCGACGGCGGTGGCGAGGCGGCGCCAGCGATCCCATGTCAGGCCCTGCTGGCCTTCGATCATGATGGCGATATCGAGCACAGATGGCTCCTCACTGTGGTGGATGCACGGGTGGCGCACGTCGCTCAGGCTGGTTCGATGGCGAGATAGGCGCGGCTGCTGGTGCCACGCAGCCGCCCCATCAGGTCGAACATGCGCTTCATCATGCCATACTTGCGGGTCAGCGCCGCATCGGCGGACGCCTGCTCCGATGGACTGAGCACACGGGCGCGCGCGGTGAATTCGGCGCCCAGCGGTTTGCCGGCACGGTCGCTCGGCGCCAGCAGCACGTGACTGTTGGCACGGATGCGCTTGACCTTGCCGGCCTCGGCGCCAGTCATCACGACTAGTGCGCCGCCGATGTCGGCAAACCACACCGGCGTCACCACTGCCCGCCCATCGCGGCGGAAGGTGGTGAGGTTCATGTACTGGTGGCCCACGAGTGTGCTGAATGCTGCGTCGTTCATGAAAACTCCTCTCGCTGGCGGCTGCGTGTATCGATGCCTACGCACGCGTTGGTGCGGCGGATGAGGGCAGTGAGCCGTCGAGCAGTGCTGTGAGGCGCGCGTTCACAAGCCCGGGAGCGTCCTGCTGGATCCAGTGCGAGCATCCCGGAATCACTTCGACAGTGAGCTCGTCGACGAATGGCTCCAGCCCATCAGTGAGCTCGACGCCCAGGTACGGATCGTCGGCGCCCCACAGCACCAGCGTCGGCGCGCTGACGCGCAGGCCGGTACCCCGAAACATCCCGCGCGGACCGACCTGCACGGCGGCGCGATAGTAGGCCAGGGCGGCGCCGAGCGCACCGGGCCGGGCGATCTCCTGCACGATGCGCTCGAGGTCGCGTGGCCCAGCCCCTCCGGGCGTCCGGCGGAGCGGCGCCAGGCTGTGCGTGATGGCGGCCCAGTGATTGGCGCGCAGCGCCCGTTCGGCCAGCCACGGCAGCTGGAACAGGCCGATGTACCACGAGCGCCGCCACTGGCTCCAGCTGACGCGGCCGAATGGCGGAAACCGCGCCGGATGCGGCGCCGCCAGCACCGCGAGCCGCGCCACGCGCCACGGATGCGTGATCGCCGTCCACCACGCCAGCACACCCCCCCAATCGTGCCCGACGAGCGTCACGCGATCGGCGCCGAGCGCATCGATCAGGCCGACCACATCCTGCACCAGCCCATCGGGCTGGTAGCCGTGGCGCGGGCTGCCACTTGCGCCGTAGCCGCGCAGGTCTGGTGCGATGACCGTCGCACGGCTCTGCAATGCGGCGAGCTGATGGCGCCACGACCACCAGTACTCGGGGAATCCGTGGAGACATACGACAACATCGCCACCGGAGCCAGCCTGGACGTAATGCATCCGCATGCCATTGACGGCTGCGTAGTGGTGTGTGACCGGCGCATCGACCGGCGTCAGTGGATCCATCGTCATCTCCCGGCGCCCTCCGGCGCGTTGTGGATGCCGGCGCGCGGCTGCCGCAGCCTGCCCCGGATCAGTGGCGGTGCATCAGGCGTTCGGCCGTTTGATCTCGGACAGCCAGGGACGCCCGGTGATTGAGCGCCGCAATTCCTCGAAGAATGGCCAGGCATCGTCGTCGGGCGGCACCAGTGCCAGTTTGAGGTAGATCGCGTGCTGGTCGTCGAAGCAGATCGTCGGCACCCCGAAGGCGCGATAGTGCGCCACGGCGGCCTCGTGATCCACCCGCAACTGGTCGAGCACCGCACGGTCGGCGATGTCGGCGTCGTAGCGCGCCATGTCGAGGCTGCACCCGCTCACCACCGCACGAATGCCGGCCAGATCGACCAGATCGAGGCCATCGCCATGGCGTGCGTCGAACAACGCACGGCGCACGGCATCGAATGCCGCCGAACCCTGGCGCTGTGCCGCCGCCAGCGCCCAGAATGCTGGCAGCGCACGGTAGCGCGGATTGCTCCCCGGCCGCCCCGGGTAGTCGGCTGCCTGCTGCCAGATCTGCCAGTCGCTGTCGGCAGGGGTATTGACCTGTTCGAGCGAGAACAGGCGCCAGTGGATGGCCAGGGCGCCGGGGCGCTGCTGCTGCAGCCGATCCAGCCACTGGCTGGCGCGATAGGCGAAGGGACAGAGCACATCGATGAAGACGGTGATCTCGGTCGGGCTGCTCATGCTGACTCCTCCGTGAATGATCATCACATCCACCACTACGCACCGCACGCGGCGCAGGTTCTCGCCAACTGGCATCTCTGACGCCCCGCATTCGGTCGTGCGCCGCTGGCGGGTGAGGTGCACGGCGGGATCGGCCGCGCTGCTGCGCCGGACCACCGCCATCGGCGCCCGACGGGCGTGCCAGCCGTCGGTGCTGGCGCCATTGGGCATGATGGCGGCCCACGATGCTGCCCGCAGCCATCCCGTCGCGGATCGCGGTGGTGCCCTCACCGCAGTTCCCATCAGCGGGCGAATGTCATGCCACGATTTCGGGAGCCCACGCGTGCGTTCGATGGTAGAGTATCGATCACGGGCGCAGCGCGGCTGCCGGTCACCACGGCACGTTGGACCGACGGCGCCCCGCTCGTCGCGACGTGGCCCGTGATGGCGGCTGGGGCGCACCGCATGCGCCGGATTGATGGAGCGACCGAATACATGAGCGACGATGCCGGACAGCCACCTGCGGCTGATGATGAGCGCTGGGTGGCAATCACCACCCGCGACGCCGCTGCCACACCGCCATTTGTCTACGGAGTCATCACGACGGGCGTCTATTGCCGGCCAGGCTGTGCGGCGCGCCAGCCGCGGCGCACCAATGTCCGCTGCTTCGCCGATGCTCTGACCGCCGAGCGTGCCGGCTTTCGCGCTTGCAAGCGCTGCAGCAGCGCGGCAAACCTTGCCGGCGAGCATCAGGCCGCCATCGCCCGGGCGCTCGCGCTGCTCGACGGCGCCAGCGAGGCACCGCCGATCGCCGCGCTCGCGGCCGTGGCGGGCCTGAGCCGCTCGCGGTTTCATCGTATCTTCCGCGACACCGTGGGCATCACGCCGCAGCAGTACATCCATCGATGGCGTATGAAGCGGCTCGACCAGCACCTCTCGCGCGGTGCACGCGTCACCGACGCCGCGCTCAATGCCGGATTCTCCTCGAACAACCGGCTGTACGATTCCGGCAATGCCACCGGGCTGGCCCCGGCGCAACGGCGGCGTGGCGCCCCCGGCGAGGACATCCGCTACGGGATCACAGCCTGTGCCCTCGGCTTCGTCGCGGTCGCCGCCACAGCGCGTGGCATCTGTGCCATCGAGCTCGGCGACGACGTTGCGGGGCTGCTGCAGCGGTTGAGCGTCCGATTCGCGCAGGCGCACCTCGCCCAGGACCCCGCGCTGCATGACTGGCTGGCGCAGATCGTCGTGCAGATCGACCGCCCGGCTGCCAGCCTCAGCTTGCCGCTGGACATCCAGGGCACGGCGTTTCAGCAGCGCGTCTGGCGCAGCCTGCAGCAGATCCCGCTCGGCAGCACGCGCAGCTATCGCACCGTCGCCGACGAGATCGGTCAACCCGGCGCGGCGCGGGCTGTCGCCGCCGCCTGTGCCGCCAACCCGCTGGCCATCGTCGTTCCGTGTCACCGGGTGGTGCGCGAGGATGGCTCGCTGAGCGGGTATCGCTGGGGGGTCGAGCGCAAACGCGACCTGCTGGACCGTGAGGCGGCGGCACGCGAGCGCGCGGCCGCCGACGCTGACGCCGCCATGCCAGCGCTGCGCCACGCACCCGCTCAGGCCGAAGGCAGCGGCACGATTGTGACAGCGGGTGATTGATGGCCGATCTGGACCAGCGCCACCGACAGCCCGCCACCGAACCGCGGTCGGCCGGCTGCACCGGGGTTGAGGAACAGTACGCCGGCGATGTGCTCGACGCAGACCCGATGGGTGTGGCCGAAGATGACGATATCCGGGCGCTGCGCTGGCTCAGTCGGCAGTCCCGCCGCGGCGTCGGCCGGGCGGCCGAGGATGTGGGTCAGCACGATGCGAACGCCGCTCCGCTCGATCCAGCGCGTCGCCGGATGGTGTCGCGCCAGCGGCGTCCCCGCATCGCTGTTGCCCCGTACTGCCAGGACTGGCGCGATGGTGGCGAGTTGTTCCAGGATCATGCCGCCGCCGATATCACCGGCGTGCAGGATCAACTCTGCCGTTGCCAGCGCTGCCAGCGCGCCGCGCGCCAGCGTGCCGTGTGTGTCACTGATGACGCCGACGATCATCGGGACGCTCCGCAGGGCTGCATGCGAGGCATCGATTGATGCCCCGTACGCGCTGATGATACCTGATCGTGCCGGGCATGTCATGCAGCGCCGGCGCCGCATCCGGCGGCCTGCATTCGCCGGGGTACCGACCGTCTGCATGGCATGGTGGGCACCCGCACGTTCGGGCATCTGGTGCGCCCGGCGCGGCGCGCCTGCGGGTGGCCGGCTCCCGGTTGCACCGGCGTCAAATATGTTCTATGATCCGGCACAATGAAGCCGGAGAACTGCGCCACGACGCGCGAGGGCCTGCAATCGTGGCACCGTGTGTGTACATCGGCACCATCCCCGACAGTCCTGCGAGCCGTACGCGGGCGCGCGAGCGCGCGCTGGGGTTTGTCGCCGCAGTCCATCAGGCGCGCGTCGCCGAGCCCGTCGTCGCACTTCTCAACCTCACACCGGGATCGGCGCGTGGTGAAGCCGGAATCGACCTGTACATCGGCGCGCAGGCGATCATCGTCGCCATGGTGCTGCCGGCGGTCGGCCCGATCGATATTCTTGCCGACGGGCGTTGGGTCGTGCGTGCCGACAACACTACGCTCGACGACGATGGCCTCTCGCCGCTTGATCGCCTCTCCGTCATGCGCGAACGCATCGTGCCGCGCCTTGCCGGCGTCGATCTGCAGCCGGAGCGCGTATTCGGCGCAGTCATCTTTGATCCTCAGCTTGACAGCGATTCGAACGTCGGCCTTGATGTCGTGTATAACCGCAATCATCTCAAGGTGTTCGGCTTCGACGAACTTCCGGGCATGCTGAGCATGCTCGACAGTCGCGGGACGCCGAAGGCCCACGCCGAGCTGCACCGGGTGTTCAGCGCTGGGCTGGGAGCGTGGTTGTGGCACGATGGTGCGACGCTGCTCTTCGAGCTCACCCCGCCCAGCGCACAGCTCGAAGTCCTCGATGGTCTCGGCGCTGTGCGTCACAGCATTCCGCTCTACGAAGGCGAAACGCTCGTCGGCCGACGGCTCCATGCCCAGCGCTTCGAGCGTCGGGCGGTGCTGCAGGGCGATGATCTCATCTCCAGTGACCATTTCGCCGTGATGTGCGTCGGCGATCGCCTGCTGCTGCGCGACATGAGCAAGAACGGTACCTGGATCCTCGAACCCAACGGCGCGCAGCGGCGCGTGCCGACCAGCGACGTGATGGTCCGCACCGGCGTGACGTTGCGCGTCGGCCAGACCCGGCTGCGCATCGCGCCGCCGGCGCTGGATGCGCGCTGAGTGAGAGTTGATGACGTGTGAACGCCGCCGGGCAGACGGCGCCACATCGTGCGTCGCGCGGCGAACTGAAAGGACATGGTGTGCAGTACTGGCTGCTCAAGACCGAGCCGACGCGCTATGCGTACGAACACCTGGAGCATGATGGAGCGACGGTGTGGGACGGTGTGAGCAATGCGGCGGCCTTGCGATCCATTCGCGAGATCCAGCCAGGCGATCATGCGCTGATCTATCACACTGGGACGGCGCGCTGCGCGGTGGGCATCGCCGAAGTCACCAGCGCCGCCTATCCGGATCCGCATCGGCCCACCACGCGCGCGCTGGTGTTCGATGTGCGGCCGCTGTGTCGGCTGGCGCAGCCGGTCGCGCTCGCGGTGCTCAAGGCCGATGCGCAGTTCGCCATGCATCCGCTGGTGCGCCAGGCACGGCTCTCGGTGGTGCCGCTGAGCCACGACGACTGGGCGCGGGTGCTGCACCTGGCTGCGGGCGTGCCCTGAATCCTGCATGCACGGCCGCGTCCGCGCTGCCAGCATCGACGCCGTACCAGGACGACCGCGCGATCAATCGTAGCACGTGGCCCGACGCGCCATGCGAGTGGGGGGCATCATGAGCCTGCCAGCCGGATCCGAACGCCGCGAACGTATGATCCTCGCCGCACTGACGCTGACTGCCGTGCTGAGTTGCTGCGGCATTGGCGCGTTCGGTTCGGCGCTGCTGTCTGCCGGCCCCCCCGACACGGCCGAACCGGTCGCCCCAACGGTGGCTGCGTCCGGCGATTCCCGCACGGCACCGTCACCGATGCCGCCGTCTGGCGTGCCGACATCGACCAGCGCTCCGGTGCCGACATCAGCGCCCCGACCCACGCTGACGCGATCGCCGCGCGTCACCGCAGTGCCGACGACCGCGCCGGGATCCCAGGAAACGCCGACGGACGTCGGCACCCTGGTGCCCGATTCGGTCGGGGCCAGCGCCAGCGCACCGGATGGCCAGGATGCCTCCGGCGCGCCGGTATCGTTTGCTCCGGCGATGCTGGTCGATGGGCAGGTCGATACCGCCTGGCGCGTTCCGGGTGACGGCATCGGGCAGTGGCTGGCTTTTGCCTTCGATGCCGACGTGACGGTGCGCAACCTGTATATCGTCACCGGGTATACCAAGATCGATCCGACTGACGGGGCCAACCGCTTCCTCGAGAATCGGCGCGTGACTCGCGTACGGATTACGTTCAGCGAGACTCAGTATCTTGATGTGCCGCTGCGCGATGCACCGGAGGTCCAGATGATCACGATCAATCCGCCGGTCACCACGCGCAATGTGTGGCTGACGATCCAGGATAGCACTGCGCATGGCGGGCGCGACTTCGCGGCGATCAGCGAGGTGGTGATCGCCGGGACGCGCTGATGGCGCCACGGGCGGCCGCGCCGCCCCGCGGATCATCGACGACGAGATCAGCCGGGGAGCGGAATTGCCTCCAGGCTGCCGTGCATCTGTGCCGGATCGACGGCGCAGCCGCGTGCTGCCGACTCGGCGATCGCGACGAGCACGCGCATGGTGGCGATGCCGTCGTGGAGGGTTGCGCCATGCTGTGCCGCCCCAGCGCCGATCGTCGCAGCGAATCCTTCGATCTGCCGCCGCCAGGTATGGCCGTCCTCGCCGAGCAGCCGGTGATACGTCCGATCGGCGGCGCGAAAGCATTCGACGTGACTGGCGCGGTGATGCCACACCAGTGGCAAGCGCCCGACGACGCTGCCCCGGTCGCCAAAGATCTGAAATCCCTCCTCGAAGTCGCCTTGGACGGGAATGATGAGGTCGAGGTGGCCGGGCGCGCCATCGGCGAACTCGACGGCGATGAACCAGCAGTGGCTGCCGCCGCCGACGCGCAGCCGCGCGTGCACGCGCACGATGTCGCCGGCGAGAAACCGGACGGTATCGACAAGATGGCTGCCGTGCGTGCGCAACAGGTAGCGCGGTCGGTCGGCCTTGGGCGGCTGTGGTGGTTGCAGGCGATCCTCGCTGGTCACGAGCGATGGCTGCAGATTATCGGTCATCGTGTAGCGAAATGCGGAGTCGTGGTACCAGGCCTTCACCGCGAGCACGGCGCCAAGCTCGTGGCGCACGAATCGCTGTGCTTCGCTGAATCCCGGATCGAACCGCCGGTTATGACCGACCTGCACGACCAGTCGGCGGTCGCCGAGCCAGGACTGCAACGCCTCGCACTCTTCGATGGTCATCCCCAATGGCTTTTCGACCAGCACGTGCTTGCCGGCTGCCAGCGCACGGCGCGCGAGCGGGACGTGAAACGCGTCGGCAGTTGCGATGACGACCGCGTCGACCATTGGATCGGCGAGCAGTGCATCGAACGATGTGTAGCAGGTTGTGGGGCGATGGATCGCCGCGACGCGCTCGAGCAGATCGGCGGCGGCGTCGCAGAGCGCGTACAGCTCGGCGTTGCAGGCCTTCCGGATCGCGTCCAGATGAGCTGCCTGGGCGATTGGGCCGGCGCCGAGTACGCCGATGCGGATCGGACGTGGTGTCATCGGGTGGCTCCTCTGGCAGTGCTTTCGAGAGGCTGTTGATTGCAGGATAGGATACGGCCGTCTGCTGCGGCAAGCGCACGTCCAGGCGCTGCGGGATGGCCACGTGCGCCGCGTCATTCCAACAACCTCCCCCGAACGCGGGTCGCCCCACCGTGCGGGCAATCCCCGTAGCACCCCCTGCGGGTGCCCAGGATGATCCCCACGGGCGACCGCAAGAGCCGACCCACCGTGCGGGCAATCCCCGTAGCACCCCTTGCGGGTGCCCAGGATGATCCCCATTGCGGGGGGTGTATGCAGGATAGGATGCGGCCGTCTGCTGCGGCAAGCGCACGTCCAGGCGCCACAACTGGCCGCGCGCGCCGCGTCATTCCAACAACCTCCCCCGAACGCGCTGGCCGTGGGCAGTCGGGTGTATAATGGGTAAAATATGGCCTTTTCTGGAGCATTCGACATGTCAGACATTGCGTCCCTGCGGAAAGAATACACCAACGCTGGCCTGCTGGAGTCTGACGTCGTCGCCGACCCGATCGAGCAGTTCGATCGCTGGTTCAGCCAGGCGATCGCCGCCGGCATCCGCGAGCCGAATGCCATGACGCTGGCGACCGTTGCCGACGGCCAGCCCGCGGCGCGCATCGTGCTGCTCAAGTCGTTTGATGCGGCCGGGTTCGTGTTCTACACCAATCGCCAGAGCCAGAAGGGGCAGGAGCTCGCTGCCAACCCACGGGCGGCGCTGGTGTTCTACTGGACCGATCTGGAGCGGCAGGTGCGGATCGTCGGCACCACCGAAGCGGTGAGCGATGCCGAGAGCGACGCATACTTTGCCTCGCGGCCAGCGGGTGCGCGCATCGGCGCCTGGGCATCGGCACAGAGCACCGTGCTGGCTGGCCGTGCCGAACTCGAGGCGCGGGTCGCCGACATCACGGCGCGCTTCGCCGACGGCGCCATCCCGCGGCCGCCGCACTGGGGCGGCTACCGCGTCGTTCCCACGGCGGTCGAGTTCTGGCAGGGGCGCGTCAGCCGCCTGCATGACCGGCTGGTCTATCAGCGGCAGGCGACTGGCTGGTCGCTCGAGCGCCGTGCACCGTGATGGTCGTGTCAGAGGGGAGGCCAGCATGAATCAGTTCCTGCAGCGGCTGGGATTCAGCGCCAGCGATCGCGTCGTCATCGTCCATGCTGATGATATGGGAATGTGCCACGCGACGATCCCGGCCGTGGCCGATCTGTTCGATGCCGGCCTCGTGTCGTCTGCGGCGGCGATGGTGCCGTGCGGCTGGTTTCCGGCCGCAGCCCGCCACTGCCGCGAGGCGCCCACCATCGATGTGGGGGTGCACGTGACGCTGACCTGCGAATGGCAGACGCCGCGGTGGGCGCCGATCTCGACGGTCGACCGCGCGAGCGGGCTGTTCGACGATGAGGGCTATCTCCATCGCACCAGCGAGGCGGTCGCTGGCGCCGATCCGGCGGCGGTGGCCGGCGAGATTGAGGCGCAGATCGCCCGCGCACAGGCGGCGGGGATCGATGTGACGCACATCGATTCGCACATGGGCGCGGTGTTTCATCCCGCACTGCTCGCCGGGTATCTGGCTGCTGCCGAGCGCGCCCGGGTGCCGGCGTTTGTGCCGCGCTTCGACGCTGCGAGCCTGCTGCATCGGGGCATCCCCGAGCCGCTCGTGGCTCCCCTGCTCGAGGCCCTTGCGACATGCGAGGCGCGGGGGCTGCCGCTGATCGATCATCTGGCGATGATGCCGCTCGATGATCCCCGGGATCGGGTCGGCATGGCCCGTCGATTGTTCGACGGCCTGCGCCCGGGGCTGAGCTATCTCATCCTGCACCCGGCCGTCGACACTCCCGAGCTACGCGCCATCGCGCCCGACTGGCGCTGTCGCGTGGCCGACCACGAAGCATTCAGTGACGTTGGCCTGCGGCACCATGTCGCGGCCCAGGGCATCCATGTGATTGGTTGGCGCGTGATCCGCGATGCGCTGCGCGCTGCGGCGGAGGCGCGATGAGCAGCGTGTGGGACGAGCCACTCGGCGCGGCGGAGCAGGAGCGGCTGCGGCCGTATGTCACCAACGTGGATCGCCCGGTGTTCGGCTTGCAGGGTCTGCCCGAGGTAGTGAAGGGGGCGCTGTTCTCGCGCTACAGTCGCAGCGAGAAGAGCCTGCGGCGCATCCTGCTCGAAGAGTTTCTCGGTGGCGAGGGGGCCGGATTCACGCCGACGGCCACCAGTTCGGCCGATGAGGCCGCGCGGCGCCGTGCAGAGGCCTTCTATGAGCGCGTCCTCATCGGATATGGCGATGACTCGGTCGCCGAGCTCGGTGGGGCGCATCTGGCGTGCGAATCGATCAGCAATATCGCCGCCAAGGCGATCGAGGCCAGTCGGATCGGCATCGCACCACTCGAGAAATCGACGCGGTATGTCTCGTTTGCGCAGCCCATCGGTGGACGCTACCGCTACTATCGCGATGCCGACGTGATGGCGTCGCGGCATGCGGCGACGTATGAGGCAACACTCGACGCGCTGTTCGCGACCTATGCGCATCTCATCGAGCCGGTGTCGCAGTGGGTCCGCCGGCAAACGCCCCGCGATGGTGCGACGAGCGAGCGGGCGTACCTGAGCGCGACGCGGGCGCGGGCGCTCGACCTGCTGCGTGGCTTGCTGCCGATGGCGACGCTGACGAACGTCGGACTGTACGGCAACGGCCGGGCGTTTGAATACCTGCTCACCAGGGCGGCGTCGTCGCCGTTCGCCGAGGTGCGCGCGCTGGGCGGTGCGATGCATGCCGAGCTCGACCATCTCATCCCGTCGTTCATCAAGCGCGCGGCGACGCCGCGCGGCGCGGCGCATGCGGCCTATCTGGCGACGACCCGGGCTGCGGGGCGGATCATCGCCCGGCAGATTGCGCCCGCGCCAGCATCCGCCGATTCGGTGCACCTGGTGCAGTGGGATGATGATGCCGAGGAACGCGTCATCGCCGCCATCCTCTATCCGCACGCGCAGGCGTCGTATGCGGAGGTCTGCGCTGCGGTGCGCGAACTGGACGCCGCCACCCGCGTGGCGGTGCTCCGCGAGTATGTCGGCACACGGGAGTCACGCTTCCACAAGCCGGGTCGGGCGTTCGAGGCGACCCACTACCTGTTCGACATTGTGGCCGACATCGGGGCGTATCGCGATCTGCAACGCCACCGCATGCTGACCCAGCAGCAGCAGGTGTATGGTGTGTCGCATGGGTATGCGGTGCCGGACGATCTGGTCGAGGCCGGTGTCGCCGACGAGTACCGCTCGGCGCTCGACCGTGCTGCGGCGACGTACGAGGCGATCGCCGCAGATCTGCCGGTGGTGGCACAGTATGCCGTGCCGCTGGCGTATCGCGTGCGCTGGAGCTTTGGCCTGAACCTCCGCGAAGCCTACCACCTCATTGAGCTGCGCAGCGGGCGCCAGGGGCATCCCGGGTATCGCCGAGTGGCGCAGGCGATGTACCACCAGATCGCTGCCGTCCATCCGACGCTCGCGCATGGCATGCAGTTCGTCGATCTGGCGCAGTACGATCTCGAGCGACTGGCGGCCGAGCAGCGCATCGACGCACGGGTGCGCCGCCAGGCCGACTGATCCGGCGGTCGGGCGCGCTGCATCCAGCGCCGCCCCGGCGGTCGGGCCGCCCATCGACGTCCGGCTGCGCCGGCGTCAGGCCGATCGGGCCGGATCAGGGGCGCGGGCGACGGCAGGCGCCCGGCTGATGCGGCTGGCCAGTACCGCTGCAGTGATCGCCATCACACCGGCCACGATGAATGCGGCTGCATAGTCGCCGATGCGCTCGCGGGCGGCACCGCCCGCCCATGCAGCCAGCGCCGCGCCGATCTGATGGGCGCAGAACACCCAGCCGAACACACGGCCCACATGCTCGCGGCCGAAAATGTCGGCGACCAGCGCCGACGTCGGTGGCACGGTGGCGATATAGTCCAGGCCGAACAGGATCGCGAACAGCATGAGGCCCGCCGGATCGGTGACCCACGGCAGCCCGAGCAGCGAGAGGCCGCGCACGCCGTAGTACACCGCCAGCAGCCGGCGTGGCGAATAGCGGTCGGTGAGCCAGCCCGAGGCGATCGTGCCGACAAAGTTCATCGCCCCCATCAGCGCCAGCGCTCCGGCGGCAGTGCTCTGGCCGATGCCGTGCTCGATCGCGTGGGGGATCAGATGCGTGCCGATCAGACCGTTGGACGTCGCGCCGCAGACGAAGAATGTCGCGGAGAGCAGCCAGAACGCCGGCGTGCGGATCGCGCGGTGCATCACGCCGCCGTGCGACCGCGTGGCAGGTGGCAGCGCCGCAGTCGCACCGTACGGGAGCAGGCCCACGTCGGCTGGCGCATCGCGCATCAGCCACCACGCAGGCAGCATCGCCAGTCCGGCGAGCACCGCGAGCAGCCAGACGCTGGTGCGCCAGCCAGCATCGGTGACCAGCGCCATCAGCAGCGGGATGAATACCAACTGGCCGGCCGAGGTCGCAGCGCCGAAGATTCCCAGGACCAGGCCGCGTTGTGCGACGAACCAGCGATTGGCGACGGTGGCGCCGAGGACGCTGCCGATGATGCCGGTGCCGATGCCGCTCAGCGCACCCCAGGTCAGATACAGGTGCCAGGGCACCGCGATCAGCGCGCCGAGCCCGCTGCTCACCGCGATCAGCGCGACGCCGCCGAGCATGATGCGGCGTGGGCCGTGGCGGTCGATCAGCGCGCCGGCGATCGGGCCCGTCAGGCCGAACAGCACCAGTCCGAGCGAGATGGCCAGCGAGATGCTGCTGCGACCCCAGCCGAACTCGTGTTCGAATGGCAGGATCAACACGCCGGGCGCTGAGCGCACGCCCGATGAGAGCAGCAGGATCGCTGCGGTGATGGCGACGATCGTCCAGGCGGGATGCCAGCGGTTGCGCGACATGACGGCTCCCAGGTGACTCGGGTGGATCAGTGATCGCGCTGGCAATCAGCGCGGCTGGCGGGCGATCTCGATGACATCACGCAGCATCGCTGCCGCCGTCGGCTGTGGATCGTGTTCGCGGCTGGTCGCAAACTGGCGGCCGCTGATGTCGCTGGTATACACTACCCCCATCTCATCGGCGCCCATGCGTGCCAGCGGATGGTCGTCGGCCAGCGCTGTGGGCGCGACGCTCAGGCGGTACCGCGCACCTGCGCGATCGGCCAGGCCGAGCAGCACGATGCGCTCGCCACGGGCGCGTGCGGCACGCAGGTGCTCCGGGGTGATCGCCCGAATGCCCTCGATCGTCAGATCGGCCAGCGTCGCAGGCTGGCGCAGCACCGCATTGGCGATGATCACCAGTTTGTTCGCCGCGTCCCAGCCGTCGACGTCGAGTGCGGGGTCGGTCTCGGCCAGTCCGGCACGTTGCATCTGCGCCAGCGCCGCATCGTACGGCACGCCAGACTCCATCGCGCGCAGGATGCCCTGGGTCGTGCCATTCACGACTGCCTCGACGCGTTCGATCGTCGCACCGGCCAGATCCCGTATGCCAAGGTTGATGGTCGGCAGCGCGCCGCCGACGCACGCGCTGAAGCGCAGGAGCGGCCCGCCATCACGGCGTGCGTCGATCGAGCCGAGCCGGGCCAGTTCGGCGAACGCCAGCGCCAGCGGCGCCTTGTTCGCCAGCACGCTGTCGATGCCGCGGCCGAGCGCGGTACGGACGATGCGCAGGCCCGGGTCGCCGTGGCGCAGGTTCACCGGAGTCGCCTCGAGCAGCAGGTCGTAGTCGAGCGTCGCGGCCAGCATCGGGCCGCTCTGGCCCGGCAGCCCGCCGGCCAGGGCTGCGACGCCGGCGCCCGCGCGCTTCACGTCGAGCAGGTGCTGAAGGTTCAGCCCGGCCGGATCGCTGGCGCCACCGGACGAGTCGACCGCACCGACGACTCGCAGGTCGAGGCCGTAGCGCTCGCGCAGCAGCGCGTCCCTGGCGGCGATGATCGCGATCAGGTGCCGGCCCACGTTGCCGACACCACACAGCAGCATACGTATTGTCTGCATCTCCGCTCACCCGATCGCTCATGGTCGGTCAATCAGTGCATTCTACCACTGCGCACATGCCGCCGGTCGGGGCGGTGCGTGTGATGGCCAGGCCGGTGGCATCACGCCCGGTATCGCTGACCTGGCCTTACGCGTGCCGGGCATCGTCGCGACATCAGGCAACCGAGGCTGTCGTGGGGCAGGTGCTCGCCGCCTGGGCCTCCAGCGCCGTGGCAAGGCCGCTCGTGCCCCAGCGGCCGGCTGCGGCTGTGTGGGCGTGCCCGGCCGGATCCAGGCATGCTGGCGTCGCCGCACATGCCTCGTGGGTGATGGCTATCGCCGGTACCAACGTGCGCTGATGCCTGCCTCGGCACCGTGCCTGATCGCCGCGCTCTCACCCGGAATGATGAACGCATTGCCCATCAGGAGCCGGGCCGAGTACGCGGAGCATGGCGGCGTAGAGCGCCACGGCGCTGGCTGGAGCCGCCCGGCACGATGATCGCCTGCAGGCGATCGACCAGGAAGGGGATGATCTCCGGCGCCCGCTGCCCTGCCGGCGTGCCGGTGCGCGCAATCTCGGCGTCGCCGCGCGCCACGGGCATGGGCACCTCGCTCGCGGGTCGTGCCGGTGGTGACCAGGTCGGCCGCAGGCCGCAGTCGCGGTATCCTGCCGGCAGCCGTCGCGGATGTCGTGCTCCGGCGCAGCCCGGCGCGTGACCGCTGGAATCGGGCCACGGCGGCGTGCGGCTGGCAGCGCTCACTGTTCGAGGTGCGTTCCATGCTGTATCTGTTGGGTGGGGCGGCGCGTTCTGGGAAGTCTCTCATTGCGCGTCGGGTCATGACAGCATATCAGATGCCCTTTTTCTCGCTTGACTATCTCAGCAATGGTATGGCCGAGGTCTGGCCTGAACTACAGCACGATCTCGATACTGACGATGCGACAGTCGGCGAGCGCATCTGGCCGGTCGTGAGGTCAATTGCGACGATGATACTGCGTACAAATGTTCATTATCTCCTTGAAGGTGTATCACTTCAACCGCATCATGCACATGAACTCGTGCTGGCGTTTCCAAATCAGGTGCATGCCTGCTTCGTCGGTTTCGCGAATGCTGACATGACCGAGAAACTCCAGCACGTCCGCCAGTTCGGCGGCCAACCAGATGATTGGATGACGCATTGGGAGGATGCCCTGGTTGTGCAACAGCTTGAATACCTGAAGGCGGTGAGCCAGGCGATACATACAGCATGCCACCAGCGCGACCTGCCCTATGTTGAGACATCGCGGCAGTTCGAACGGACTGTTTCGGCCGTGGTGCAGCATATTGGTCGGGAGGTGTGGCGACTACGTGCTGCCTGCGAGGCGTCTTGAACTGACCGATGGCCACCGGCGCGCCATCGCCTGCACTGCGTGCCGCCGACTTGTCTGGACGTGAGTGATGTTGTGGGATGCAGCGCCTGCCTGCCCAGGCACTGTTGCGCCAGCCCTTCTGCGCGCGGCCGACGCCAGTCGTGTGCTGCCGGACCAGCACCATCAGCGCGGCTCATGCACCCCTGCCCCATCGAAACGCGTGCGGCATGATGATCCGCATGCACGCCGGATCGTCATGACGTGCAAGGCTCTGGCCTGCCGGGCCGGCTTGCCGCGCCGCTTGATCCCGTTGGCAGACTGCGTGGCCCTGCCAATGCGGGCATGCGGCTGCAACCTGGTCTCTCGCTTCTCATGCGTGATGCGAGTAGGTGTTCACGCTTCCCCGAGCGGTCTGACGTCCTCGTCGGCACGACGCGGCGCGATGCGCCCGCCCACCTCCGCGCTGAGCGTGCTGTCCTCGCCGCGCAGGTCGCGACGCTGGAGCAGCGCGCCGCGGCCCTGGCGCGCATCGCCGCACACGAACGGCAGCGGCACGATCCGCCACCCGTCGTCACGCCGCATCAGCCCGAACCGGACGAGCCGAAGCGCCCACGCAAGCGACGCGCAGCCCAGCATCATCGCGGGCGGTGATGCGGCAGGGTGGCAACACAGTGGCAGGCGAATGCCACGCTCCGACGCGCAGCGCCTGATCGGGCGGCCCGATGGTGTCGCACGGCGCCACGCCGGCCTCCCCGGCCAGGCCCAGCGCCCGGCACCCGGACGGCGTTACGCCGGCGGCACCGCGCACGCGACGGCCGCAACGCTCAAGCGGTGCGACGCCGACCTGCTCGGCGAGGAGTGCGAGCGGTACGCAGCCGGCCGGGCCATGCCGGGCAGGCCAGCAGCCTGGGTGAAGCCAGCGCGCCGCGCGATCGCCACGCAGGCGCGACGTGCGTGGCGATCCGGCGCCACCCTGCGGGCACGCCATGGATCGCCTGGCCACCCATCGCGGCACCCTCGACGGCCCGGCGACCACTGATCAGGCGAAGGCCACCCGGTCGACGACCATCGCGGCGAACAGCAACGCCAGATAGAGCAGCGAATACTTGTACAACCCCCAAGGCGCCTGGGGAGCAGTCGCATGCCGCAGGCGCACGGCATAGCCGATGAAGATCGCGCCCAGCGCCGCGGCGGCGATGGTATAGCTCACGCCGAGCATGCCGAAGGCGATCGGCAGCAGCGTGAGGGCGACCATCATGATCGAATAGAGCACGATCTGGCGCTTCGTCTCGGCGTCGCCGACGATGACCGGCAGCATCGGAATGCCGGCTCGGGCATAGTCGACCTGCCGGATCAGCGCCAGCGCCCAGAAGTGTGGCGGCGTCCAGTAGAAAATGATGACCCAGAGCAGCAGCGCGGCCGGCGCGACATCGCCGGTGACCGCAGCCCAGCCGACCAGTGGCGGGAATGCGCCGGCGCCGCCGCCGATGACGATGTTCTGTGTCGAATGGCGTTTCAGCCCGATCGTATAGATCACCACGTAGTAGAGCAGCCCGGCCAGCGCCAGCGCTGCGGCGACCCAGTTGACGAACCTGAGCAGCACGGCGCTGGCGATGACGCCGAGCACGACGCCGAGGACGGCAGCATGCCATGCCGGAATGCGCCCGCTGGGGATCGGCCGGCGGCTGGTGCGCCCCATCTGGACGTCGACATCGCGGTCGAAGTAGCAGTTGAGCGCGTGCGAGCCTGCGGCCATCAGCCAGCCGCCCAGCGCCGTCCAGAGCACCAGGCCGAGATCGGGTACGCCGGCGGGTGTGATGTACATGCTGGTGATCGTAGTGAAGATCAGCAGCGAGATCACCCCTGGCTTGGTGAGGCTGACGTAGTCCTTCAGGAGCGACGGCCGGCCGCTGAGCAGCACGCGGTCGCTGGCGCCGCGCTCGTCGGCGTCGGCGCGCTGCCGGTGATAGGGTGCGCGCGTCAGCACGGTGGCGAAGACGACCAGCGCGCCCCAGCCAGCGATGCCGACGGCAAGGTGCCCGACGCGCCATGCGGTGCTGGTCAGGCCAGATGCCATGCCTGCGCCGAGGAGATGCCCGACCATGATCAATCCGAGGGCGCTGCCGGCACTGATGCGCAGCAGGCGATCCTGGCGGGTACGCCACAGTTGCCACGCGCTGATCGCGACGATCAGCGTGGCGATCGCCGCCGCGCCCCGGTGCAGCACAGTGATGGTCGCCGCTCCGTCGGCGGGCGCGCACCACGGCCAGGACCGGCACGCCCACACACCTCCGGTGGCGACGGATTGGATGCCGGCGATGATGGCTCCGTAGAGCATGGCGGCGGCGACGCCAGCAGCGATGACGTGCCTGCGGCGCGCGCTGGCAGCGCGCGCACCGACGCGGGCGGTCTCCGGCAGGCGCGCGCGAGTCAACGAGATGAGTGCGATGCCGAGGCTGGCGAGTGCGACTGCACCGATCCCTAACCCACTGGCATGGCTCAGTGCCCAGGTCGCGCCGCCGAAGACCAGCGCGACCAGGATGCTGGCGAGCACGAAGAGACGCGGAATTCGCTGTGAGTGATCGTGGAACACCTGATGTACCTCGGGACTGAGCGAACGATCACGTGCCACCCCGGCCTGTGGGGCAGTGACCCGACTGTAGCACGTGACGTCGCCGACGGTCAAGCCATGGATGCCGATCTTCCCGCCACACCCGGTTGTCGATGCGCCACCATCGCGTCGGCGGCGCACCGGCCGGCCTGCGGCGATCAGCCGTAGATGATCACATGAACATCGCGCGGGCCATGCACGCCGAGCGCCAGCGTCATCTCGATGTCGGCGGTGCGACTCGGGCCGGTGATGAAGGTGAGGCTGCTGCGCTCGGCGAAGAGATCCGGCGCGGCGCGCTGCTGCAGCTGTGCGATCGCCTGGCCGAGCCCCCGGACGACCTGATCGCGTCGGGCGATGGCGATGTACAGCGGCGCGAGCAGCGATGCGAGCCGCGGCCGGCCGGCGCCGCCCAGCACGACGATCGTCGCGCTCTCGGCGATCAGGGCGTCGACGCCCGAGATGCAGGCGGCCGCCGGTTCGAGCGCGCGCAGTTCCGCCGCACGCTCGGCGGCGGTCGGGGCGATGGCCACGTCGCGACGTTCGACGCCGATGGCGGCGAGATCGTCATCGAGGCCGGGGAATGCCAGCGCCGGCAGCGCCCAGGTGAGCGCCAGATGCACCCCGGCGGCGCCCAGGATGTCGCGCAGCGTCGCCCGCGCCGCGTCATGATCGGCGCACAGGTGCGCGTGCGCCGCGAGTTTGCGCAACTCCGTCGCGAAGAGGTCCGCCAGATCAGCATCGTGCTCTGGATGCACGAACGGTGGCGGAGCATGCGGCGCGGCGAGCGCCTCGTGCGCCAGGAACTCCCGGTTCCTGGCGAGGCCCTGGCGGATGCGACCGAGCATCGCCTCACGTGCGTCGCTCATCGGCCGTCTCCTGCGGCGCGGCGCTGCCGCTCGGCCCATAGCTCGGTGAACGAGCGCGGCGCGAACGGCGGAAAATCGCGCTGGTGCGTCCACTGATCGAGCGGTGGCGGCAGCCAGCCGATGCGCCCCTCGCGGGCGAGCAGCCGCGTCCCCAGGCTGGCGAGCTTGCCGCCGACGCGGTAGAGCGTGGGGCTGCGCATCGCCTGGCTCCAGCCCGCCATCGCGATGCGTTCGATGGCGTCGGTGCGCCCGGCCGCGACGGCATCGGCACGCAGGCGCAGCAGCATGTCGGGGATCGCGATCTTCACCGGGCAGGCCGATTGACAGGCGCCGCAGAGGCTCGATGCCTGCGGGAGCTTATGGACATCGCGTAGCTCGGGCTGGAGGAGCGGCGTGAGGATGGCGCCGATCGGCCCCGAGTAGACGCCGCCGTATGCGTGGCCGCCGATCGACTGGTAGACCGGACACGCGTTGAGACAGGCGCCGCACCGGATGCACAGCAGCGCCTCGGCATAGTCGCCGCCGATGATCTGCGAGCGGCCATTGTCGAGCAGGATCAGATGGAACTCGTCGGGACCGTCGGGCTCATCGGCGCGGCGCGGGCCGCTGAGAATCGAGGTATACACCGATAGCTTCTGCCCGGTCGCCGATCTCGCCAGCAGCTGCAGCAGCACCCCGAGGTCCTCGAGGCGCTCGCACACGCGCTCGATCCCCATCACGGCCACATGGATGCGTGGCGCCGTCGTGGTGAGCCGGGCGTTGCCCTCGTTTTCCACGACGACCACCGCGCCGGCGTCCGCGACGCCGAAGTTCACCCCGCTGATCCCCATGTCGGCCTGCAGAAATTGCTGCCGCAGCGCGCCCCGCGCCGTCCGCGTCATCGTCGGAATGTCATCGGTCGCCGGCATGCCGAGATGGTCCTGGAACAAGGTGCTGATCTCTTCGCGCGTCTTGTGAATGCACGGCGCGATGATGTGCGACGGCGTCTCGCCGGCGAGCTGGATGATGTATTCACCGAGGTCGGTCTCGACCACAGTGAACGCGGCTGCCTCGAGCGCATCGTTCAGGTGGATCTCTTCCGATGCCATCGACTTGGACTTGACGATCGTGCGCACGGCGCGGGTGCGCGCCAGATCGACGATGTACCGCCGCGCTGCATTGCCGTCGGCGGCCCAGAAGACCTGGCCGCCCCGCGCCTCGATGCGTTCGCTCAGACGCACGAGGACGTCGTCGAGCTGCGCCAGGGCGCTGGCCCGGATGGCGCGGCCACGCGCACGCAGGTCGTCGAAGTCATCGACGAGCGCCAGCGCATTGGCCCGGTTCGTGACGAACCGGTCGGTCGCGCGGCCTAGCGCCGTCTGTAGCGAGCGGTTATCGAGCGCACGATCGACCCGATCGTGGAATGCGATTGACTGGGTGGCCATCATCCCCTCCTGGCGTCGACGCTGTTGGCGAGGACTTCGACAATGTGTCGCGCGCGGACAGCCGAGCCGCGGCGGCTCAGACCACCGGCGATCTGGGTCATGCAGCTGGCATCGCCGGTGACCAGCAGATCGCAGGTGGTGCTGGCGATGTCGGCGAGCTTGTCGGCGAGCATCGCCTCGGAGATGGCGCGCTGCTTGATGGCGAACAGGCCACCGAAGCCGCAGCACTGCTCACATCCGGCGAGTGGCACGATCTCGGCGTCGGCAACGTGGCTGAGGAGCGTACGCGCCTGCCGGCCGAGGCCGATGAACCGCAGCCCGTGACAGGCGTCGTGGTAGGCGATCTTGCCGGCGTACCGTGCGCCGACATCGCTGACGCCCAGCACATCGACCAGGTATTCGGTCACCTCGTAGGTGTTGCGCATGACATGCTCGGCGAGCGCCGCCTGGGGGGTGCCGGCGAAGAGCTCGTGGTACAGGTGTCGAATCATCGCCCCACATGATCCCGATGGGACGATGATGTCACCGCCATCGCGCAGCTGTTCCAGCGTGCGCGCGGCGACCTGCGCGGCCTCGGCGCGGAATCCGGCGTTGAATGCCATCTGCCCACAGCAGGTGAGGCCGTCGGGGACGACGACCCGCACGCCCTGACGCTCGAGCAGTTCGGCCGTGGCGAGGCCGATCTCGGGGTAGATCTGGTCGACGATGCAGCTGACGAACAGCGTGGCATGACGGGCGGCAGAGGTCGACACCGGCGGCTCCTGTTCCTCGTGCGGGACGGTCACCCGCCATCATTATACCGTATCTCATGCTGGTGGTAGGGCTGTTCCGGCTGTGCGGCGATGTGGTGACGCAGTGATCTGATGGACATCTGCCGGAGTGTTCAGATTGAGGAATGAGCGACCGGTGGGATCGTGCTGGCGCCAGAATGCCGGCGGCACGAACTGGTGGTCGAGCACGTGCAGGGCGCGATGGAGCGTGCGCAGCCCGGCTTTGACGTGCGGCCGCAGGATCGTGGCGCAGTCCCGGTGATACAGCGCCAGCAGCGGCTCGGGACGCCCCGGCGGTTGGTCGTGGATCGGCACCAGCGCCTGATAGGGGCGCGGCCAGGCCCGCAGCGCCGCGATGAGCCGTGGCTCGATGGTGGGCAGGTCGCCGGCCAGGGCGAGGGCGTATGGCTGCGCCACGTGCTCCAGGCCGGTGATCAGCGCTGCCAGCGGTCCGGCGCCGGGGTATTCGTCGGCGACCAGCCGGGCGCTCAGGTGGCGCCAGCGCTCCGGGTCGGGCAGGACGACCACGCAGTCGGCGCACATCGAGCGCGCCAGCAGGACGACGTGCTCCAGCAAGGTGGGGCCTGACGCGCCCCACAACCGCATCTGGCGCTTGTCATGCCCCATGCGCCGGCTCTGGCCGCCGGCGACGATGATGCAGCTGGTCGCTGGTGCTGGCATCGCTCAGCGTGGTGGGTACAGATCGTCGAGCAGCGTCGTGAATGAATCCTGGAATGACCACAGCACCATGCCGCCGGCACCGACCTCGCGCAGCAGATCGCGTGCGGCGCGCAGGTCCCGGTTCAGCATGGCAGTGTCGCGCGATGCCTCCGGATCGAGTGGCACGGTCGGAAACCCGAGCTCGGTGACGACGATCGGCCGCTTGAGTCCGAGCGCCTGGATCTCTTCGATCGAACGTCGCAGGTCGTCGGGAAAGCCCTTGCCGTAATACCAGTGCGCTTTGTATCGCCCACTGTGGTACGGGCCATCATCGTAGTAGTGAAAGGTGAAGAAGTCGACCATGTCGGCGATCCGCGCCGCTGCCTCGATGGGCTCGAAATGACTCTTGGCAAAGGCCAGCCCGGTGGTCCGGAGCCGGCCAGGGTCGAGTGTGGCGACCTCGGCGGATAGGGCCGCGATGAATTGCTGCCGCTCTTCGGCGAGTGGAAAGCATCCGGGATGATCGGCATTGTCCCAGTCCCAGCAGCGAATGTCGACCGGGCTGCCGATGTCGGGCTCGTTGAAGAGATCCCAGGCGAGAATGCCATTATTGCCGGCAAAGTTACGCACGATTGGACGTACATGCACGTCAAACGCCCGTTCATAGTGAATAGACGCAAATTGATCCTGTGGATATTCGATCAGCAATACAGGAATGACATATATCCCTCGCTGGTTGGCTTCGCGAATCAAGTCTTCCAGATGGAGTAACGCGATACTCTTGCCAGTGTCACTGATCACTGGGACTGATCCACCAAAGACATAGAAATTCAAAAATACCCTGATCGTGTTGACGCCAAGCGCTCGAAGTTTGTCGAAATCAGCAGTGATAGCAGGAAGATCCCATGGACAGCGTGCATCCGCACCAAATTGCAGTGTCCAGCAAATATTCTGGTCAACACCGCTGGATCGCACATAGTTTACTCCACGCACTTCGAAAGGCTGGCCATTGGCGAGGAGTTGCTCGTCAGATGCAGTAATCAATGGCAGCGGATAGTCAGGACTTGTTGGTGGTTGAGCACACCCATTGATGAGATAAGCTACGAATATTATGATCAATATGCGTACATGTGGACGAAACGAATGATGTGTCAATGGTGTACGCTGCTTCACTTGATCTCTCGAATCTGCAATCCACGAAACTGTGCTGTTGCTGTTGCCTCATCAGCCATGACGACCATACCGAATCGGGTGCTGTCTGAGGCGCTGTCGAGCGCATAGCTACCGAGCGTCGCTTCCCCTGCGGCAATCCGCAAGGTATCATCACTGATCTGTGCGATCATGCGCACCATGCTTCCCCGCACAGCCGCGCTGGTTCCTTCAACGATGGTCGTCGCGGTACCACCACGTCGCTCAATGACGCGATACGCACCTGTGGTCGGATCGATCATGAACGAAACGTAGTTTGAGCTGTCTGTGTAACGCAACAATAACCCGACGCTGGCAGCACGATCGACGCTGACATCGACGCCAATTGTGACATCTGCGCGATCGAGCGTGCGATATCCCCAGATCATGCCTGCGCCAGGATCGGCAGTGATGCGATAGCTCGTATCGACGAGGCGTACGCTCCAGCCACGCCCCTGACCTGTGGGCCAGGAAGCACTGAGCGTTCCACCTGTCAGGATGTCGCCGGTCTCGCTGATGATGCTGGACGACGGCTGTGCCGTAGCACGCGCGGTGGCGGTGGGCGCCGCGGTGGCGGTGGGCGCCGCGGTGGCGGTGGTGCGCGCGGTGGCGGTGGTGCGCGCGGTGGCGGTGGTGCGCGC
>JAGWYG010000142.1 GCA_018969485.1 Chloroflexota bacterium | reverse complement strand
CCCCTTCGTGCCTTCGTGCCTTCGTGCCTTCGTGTGAGCCCGCCTTCCGTCCCTTCGCGTCTTCGCGTCTCCCGTCCCTTCGTGCCTTCGTGTCTTCGTGTGAGCCCGCCCCCCGCCTCCCGTCCCTTCGCGTCTTCGCGTCTTCGCGTCTTCCCCCCTTCGCGTCTTCGTGTCTTCGTGTGAACCCGCCTCCCGTCCCTTCGTGTCTTCGCCCGTTCATGTTCTTGACAATGACAGTAAACTAACTTATTATTGGTGTACACACATCGCCGTGCGACGGCAGACGCAGAAGGAGGGCAGCATGGTCGCTCAACACGGATCGACGTCCGGCGCGGCGCTCGCGGATGGAGCCTATCGTCGCTGGCTGGGTGCCCATCTCGTCCGGATGCACGGCACCGCCATCGAGCTCCTGCTCCCATACCGTGACGAATTCGGCGACGCGCATGGCCAGATCCAGCGCGCCATCGTGGCCGGGCTGGCCGACAGCGCCGGCGACACGGTGCGGCGGCTCTGGCACGACGCCGGTGTGGCGCTGACGATGCGGCTGCAGTACATCGGCGCCGCGCGTGCCGGCAGCACATTGCATGCCCACGCATGGCTCGCGAGCGATCACATTCACATCGACGTGCGCTCGAACGACGATCGGGCGCTCATCGCGCGCGCCACCATGACGCTGACGATTTCGGCCGAACCCGTGCTGCACTATCCGAGCCAGCCACGCTATCCTGTCTGATGATCTGAGGAGGCCGGCATGAACCCGACGCCCCAGCCAACCCATCCGACCGCCATCGCGCCAGACCTGGCGCCCAGGGCGGTCAGTTATGGCCTCGAGGCCATCGCACTGCCCGATGGCATGTACGTGTATGCGCCGTCTCCCACGCGCCCCGAACCGTCCGACACCACGGTGGGCGCACGGTCGAGCCGATGGATCTCCGGCGTGCTGACGCTGCTCGTGCTGCTCGTGCTGCTGAGCGTCGTCGGCACTCTAGCCTGATGGTCGTGCTGCCCATCCGCTGCGCCGCCGCTTCGTCGTCTGGTGCGTGAGCGAGTTGTACCGGGGCGTCGCGCCTGGGCGCCCGGCCATCCGCATCGGGCGCGCTGAGCCGCTGTCGGTGCGTTGCACAGCGCCCCGGGCAGGGGGTGCGATTCGTCGCCGGCGGATCGCTCTGTCCGTCGTTGTCATCAAATACATGATAATACTGCGCAAGATTATCAAGATAATCGGGTGAGGAGAGCACCATGGCAGATATCGTCACGATTGCAGGCAGTCCCTCGGCGAATTCGCGGTCGGCTGCGATCCTCGCGTCCGCCCGACAGCATCTCGAGCGCCACCACCTATCGACGCTCGCGCTCAGCGTCCGTGACCTGCCAGCAGAGGATCTGATGTTCGCACAGTTCGACAGCCCGACGATTGCGGCATGGGCCCGCCAGATCGCCGAGGCGCGCGCCGTCCTGATCGCGACGCCAGTCTACAAGGCGGCCTACAGTGGCGTCCTGAAAGCCTTTCTCGACCTGTTGCCGCAGCACGCGCTGGCCGGCAAGCTCGTCCTGCCGATCGCAACCGGCGGTTCGCCGGCCCACATGCTCGCGATCGACTACGCGCTGCGCCCCGTGCTGGCCTCGCTGGGGGCACAGCACATCCTGAGCGGCATTTATGTCGTCGACGCGCAGCTGCAGCTCGACGGCGGGACCGCCCGGCTGGACGCGCCGATCGCGCAGCGGCTGGACGCGGCGCTCGACCAGGTGGCCGGCGTGCTGGCGCCAGCGGAGTGCGGCGAGCGCGTACTGGTTGGCTGAGGCACGGCACCGTGGGCGGCCGTCGTCGCACGGATTGGTTCGCAGGACCCACCAGGGAAGGAGGAGACGCATGCCACGAACACTCACGCTCACGGCGCACGCCGAGGATGTGCGCAGCCCGGACGCGACGCAACTGCTGGCGGAGCTGACCGCAGAGCTGGCTGCGCTGTACGAGACCAGCGACGGCAGCGCCGGCTTCGCGCCGGCCGATGTCGAGCGGCCACGGGCCGCGTTCATCGTGGCGCGGCTCAACGGCGTCGCAGTCGGCTGCGGCGCGCTGCGCCCGATCGACGCGCACGCCGTCGAGGTCAAGCGCATGTATACCCGCCCTGCCTACCGCCGGCTCGGCGTCGCCCAGGAGATTCTGGCGACGATGGACTGGCTGGCGCTGGAGTTTGGCTACACGGCGATCAAGCTGCAGACCGGCCCGCGACAGCCGGAGGCCGCCGCGCTGTATGAGCGGGTCGGCTACCGGCGCATCCCGCGGTACGACGGCGATTGGGAGCTGGTTCTGGCCTACCAGAAGGATCTGGCCGATGACGACGTGGCGCTGCGCGCCCGCGAGCGCCATGTCGTCGCCTGACCAGCGGGGCACGCCAGCCCGATCTGCCGCCGAACGCGAGGCGCTGCGGCGCTACAGTGGAGGAGACCAGCGTTGACCCATCATTCCGGACACATGATCCTGAGCGCATCGATCGCCGGGTTCGGCTTCCATCCGGCAGCCACCGGCGACGCACGGCACCTGGTCCAGGTCGACTACTACCGCCGGCTGGTGCAGGCCGCCGAGCGTGCCCGGCTCGACTTCGTGCTGCTCGATGATGCGCGCGCACTCCCGGAGGGGCGCTGCCACGGACGGCTCGATGCGCTGGCGGTGCTGTCGCGACTGGCGCCCGAGACGCGCTCGATCGGTCTGGCTGTCAGCAAGCCGACGACCTACAGCGAGCCGTTTCATGTCTCGCGCGAGGTCGCTACGCTCGATTTCGTGAGCGGCGGGCGTGCGGCGTGGCATCCCGGCACCACGGCGAGCGCGGCCGAGGCGCGCAATTTCGGCCATGACCAGCCGCTGCCCGCCGCTGTCCGCCACGCGATCGCGGAAGAGTTCGTCGCGGTGAGCCGCAAGCTCTGGGACAGCTGGGAGGATGATGCCGTCATCGTCGACCGCCGGCGCGGACTGTACATCGATCCGCACAAGCTGCATCACATCGACCATGTCGGCCGGCACTTCCGGATCCGTGGCCCGCAGATCACGTATCGCCCGCCACAGGGCCACGTGGTCGTGATACAGATTGCCGGCGATCACGACGGCGAACCACACACCGCCATCGCTGCCGACGTCCTGATCCTGCATGACACGACGCTGGAGGCGGCCCGCGACGCCTACGCGCGCCACCAGGCGCAGGCTGCGTCCGTCCATCACACCCTGCGCGTGCTGCAGGCCGTCATGCCGGTCATCGGCGCCACTGACGCCGCAGCCCAGGCCCGGGCCGATGCATTGGATGCCCGCGCAGCCGATGGCGACCGCGTTCGCGGGCTGCGCCTCGTCGGCACGCCGGCACACATCGCCGACGAACTCGTGCGCTGGTTCCGCAGCGGCGCGGCGGATGGCTTCCACCTGCTTCCCGCCGAACTGCCGGCAGACATGGACGAGTACGCCGGGCTGCTGGTGCCCGAGCTGCAGCGTCGGGGAGCGTTCCGCACCGAGTATGCCGGGCGCACGCTGCGCGAGCACCTGCAGCTGCCACGCCCGGCCAGCCAGTTCGCCGGCGCGCCCTCCGAGGCGCATACTGCCTATCACGGGTGAGGCTGCCATGACCAGGCATATCCACATCGGCGTCTTCTTTCAGGGCGTCGGACACACGATCGCGTGGCGCCATCCGGATCATGCGCCACACGATGCGTTCGAGACCTACGTGCGGTTCGCGCAGACTGCCGAGCGCGGCCTGCTGGACTTCATCTTCTTCGGCGAGGGGCTCGTCGTCCGCGAGCACCAGGGCAAATTCTTCGGCCCGATCGTCAATGGCCGGCCGGACACGATCGCACTGCTGCCGGCGCTGGCCGCCGTGACGGAGCGCATCGGCCTGGCGGCGACGATCTCATCGACGTACAACCAGCCCTATGAACTGGCTCGCCAGCTAGCGTCGATCGATCATGTCAGCGCCGGACGGGCCGCCTGGAACGTGGTCACATCGTTCAGCAATTCGGCTGCGCGCGACTCGGGCGGCGATCAGGTCGCGTATAACTTCAGCAAGGAGAAGCATCTCGAACATGCGACACGCTATGATCGGGCCCGCGAGTTTGTTGCCCTGATCAGGCAGCTGTGGGATAGCTGGGAGGAAGATGCGCTCGACGGCGGCCGCGTGAACGCCGCGAAGATCCATGCCGTCGACCATGCAGCCGCCTGGTTCGCCGTGCATGGGCCGCTGGACGTGCCGCGCCCGCCCCAGGGCCATCCAGTGATCATCCAGGCTGGCCAGTCCGACGATGGCCGTGATCTGGCGGCGCGCATCGCCGACGTCATCTTCAGCCCGTTCAGGGACCTCGAGGAATCGCGCGCCCACTACGCCGACATCCAGGCCCGCCTGCTCCGCTACGGTCGCCCGAGCGACGCAGTGCGGGTGCTGCCCGGTCTGGCGGTGGTCACGGCGCCCACCGAGCGCGAGGCGCACGATAAAGCCGAGGCCTACCGCAGGCTGATGCTCACCGACGTCGTCCGGCGCTATCTGCTCGGCGAACAGAGCGGGGCCGACTTCGCCGATGTCGACCTCGATGGCCTGCTGCCCGACATCGATCCCAGCCAGCCCGGCGTGAACGGCCCGCTGCTCACCCGCTGGCAGGAGCTCTCGCGCGAGCGCGGCCTGTCGGTACGCCAGATCGCCGATACCATCCTGTCGCGCCCGCCAGTCGTGGGCACGCCGGCGCAGATCGCCGACCACTTCGAACACTGGGTGGACACCGGGGCCAGCGACGGGTTCCTGCTCACGCCGACGGTGTTCCCCAACGATCTGGATGATTTCGTCGACCTTGTGGTGCCCGAGCTACAGGCGCGCGGCCGCTTCCGCAGCGCCTACGACGGCACCACGCTGCGCGATCACCTGCGGGTCGCGCGTCCAGCCGGCCGGTGGGCCCGATCATCAGCATCCGTCGCTGCCGGCACGTGATGCAGACAGGAGAGCATCCATGTCCCTGCCGCTGTCCGTCCTCGACCTGTCGCCAATTCCGGTCAACGGCGATGGTTCGCAGGCGCTTCGCAACACGATCGACCTGGCGCAACATGCGGAAGACCTCGGCTACCGGCGCTTCTGGGTCGCCGAGCATCACAACATGCGCGGCCAGGCTGGGGTCGCGCCAGAGGTGCTGATCGGCGTGATCGCCCAGCGTACCCGGCAGATCCGCGTCGGCTCGGGTGGTGTGCTGGCGCCCAACTACGCTGCGCTCAAGGTAGCCGAGCTGTTCCGCACGCTGGAGGCGCTCACGCCGGGCCGGATCGATGCCGGGATCGGTCGCGCCCCCAACATGGATTCGCGCACTGTCCTGGCGCTGCGCGGCGCGGCGGGCGATCCCAACGCGGCTGATGATATTGCGCGCATCATCGCGGAGATCGAAGGCTTCGCCGAGGTTGCGCCGACGCCATTTCCCGCCGACCACCCGCTGCATCGCGTGATCGCGTCGCCGGAAGGGGTCACGTTTCCGCCGGTCTATCTGCTCGGCTCGGGGCAGCTCAGCGCGCGGATCGCGGCTGAGCGCGGGCGTGGCTTCGCCTCGGCCTACTTCTTCAGCCCGGACGAATCCGAGGCGGCCATCCGCGCCTACAAGGCGCAGTTCCGCCCCTCACCACATTTTGCACACCCCCATGCCATTCTGACGGTGGGTGTCATCTGTGCCGAGACCGAAACCCTGGCCGCCGATCTGGCGCACGCCGCACAGTTCACGGCATTGCGGCGGCTCAATGAGGTGCCGGGGAGCCATCAGTTCTCGACCGTGGCAGATGCATGCAGCTATCGGTTTACGCCCGAGGACGAGGCGAAGCTCAGGCGGTTTCGCCCGATCTGCGGGACGCCGGCGCGCATGCACGCGGAACTCACGCAACTGGCCGCGCAGCTCGGCGCTGATGAGCTGATGCTGACGACGGCCATCGGTGACCACGCGCTCCGGCGGCGCTCGTACGAGTTGCTCGCGGAGGTGTTCGGGCTGGTGGAGCTCGGCGCGACGCGCTGAACGCCGTGCCTGCCCGCCCGCGCGAGGCTGTGCGCCGGTTTGCCTCCGGTGCATGCGGGTCCCCGGGATGATCCCCGGTGCGGGGGCAGGGCTGCCCGGAGCGGCACAGGATACGGCATGCTGCTGCGGCGAGCGCACGCCCAGGCGCTGCGGGATGCCCGGCCAGGGCTCGGCCGCCCGCCGCCGCCGCTGGCTACGCTCGCCGCGGCATCCCAACACCCTGCTCTCGAACGCGGGGCGCCCCACCGTGCGGGCGCCCGGGATGATCCCCGCAGGCGACCCACGGGGCGCCCCACCGTGCGGGCAGTCCCGCAGGGGTTCCCGGGATGATCCCCGGTGCGGGGGCAGGGCTGCCCGGAGCGGCACAGGATACGGCATGCTGCTGCGGCG